>JAOMVH010000120.1 GCA_028356795.1 Aliiglaciecola sp.
TATACTTTAAGTTCGGTTTTGGATGCTCTGCGGCTATTCCTTACTTAAATATGACGCATAAAATCCATTCTTTTATGGAGCACTCGTATTATTCTTACACCATACTTGGTCTTGCGAAAAATAATAATATGCTCATTAATGTTTGACGAAAAACATCTTTTGCTTATCTCGCTTCTATCTTTGATAGTTGGGTGTTCATTATTGCTAGTAAGGACTTCAAACCTATCTTCAATGCTGTCTAAATAATTATCTCTCTGGTTAACTCCCCATTCTTGCTCAGTGTAAGCGCCAATGTCGACTAAATCATTAAACGCTGCTTGAGAAACTTTATAAGCAGACACTATTGATTATTCAGTTTCTGTTTAACTAATGAAATAGAAAAACCCTCAACATCCGGACTATTGTCGCCTTCGTCAATAAGTTGTCTCAACTGAGTGATTTTTGACTTAGCTTGCTTTTCCTGTAAGAGCCTTATTGCTGCTCTAATAACCTCGCTTTGATTGCCATAATCGCCAGAGCTTACAAGCGTTTCGATAAACTCGTCCATTTTGGGACTTGGTTGGAAAGTAATAGTTCTTGGCATAATAAATTCAATGTAAGTAATCTACTTACACTTGAGTCTAATATACAGAAGTGAATATGTATACAGCAACAACTGCTTTGGCACATTGGTATCGAAAAATTGCTTAATTATTGATTTGTTTGTCCGTCCGCTTTTTGTCTTTTGGAGCTCTTCGCCTTCGCGAAGATGACGGGTTGGTTATCGTTCCAAGGCATACTTGCAGCGAAATCGTTATACAAACTTAACCGTAGAAACCTGACTCTAGAAATTGGCATTTTATTGTTAAGCGATAATATGTCGTGTTACTCAAGATGCTCTCTGGCATGGGGCAGCTCTAGGTCTAGGACAGGTCCTGCGGGGATCACCTGTGTAGGATTAATCATGGTATGACTGAAGTAATAGTGACGTTTGATATGCACCATATTGATGGTTTCAGCAACGCCTGGCTGCTGATATAACTCCCGTAAATAAGCTGAAAGATGCTGATAGTCAGCAATGCGACGGATATTGCATTTAAAATGTCCCACATACACGGCATCGAATCTCACCAAGGTAGTAAACAAGCGCCAGTCAGCTTCTGTAATCTGCGTTCCTACCAAATAGCGCTGCTTAGCTAAGCGTTCATCAAGCCAGTCTAGGGCTTCAAAAAGTCGAATGATTGCCTCTTCGTAAGCCAACTGATTGGTGGAAAACCCGGCTTTATAAACACCATTGTTAACGTTGTGATAAACACGTTCATTGACCTCATCTATTTCCGTTTGTAAATGCTCAGGGTAGTAGTCGACGGTGTTTCCTGTGAGCGAATCAAACTGACGATTAAAAATACGCACAATCTCAGCTGATTCGTTATTCACAATAGAATGAGTTTGTTTGTCCCAAAGCACAGGCACTGTGACTCGGGTAGTAACGTCTGGTTGTGCTTTGGTGTAGACCTGATGCATATATTCAAAACCGAATAGCTTATCGCCAGTAGCATCGGGGAAATTAGCAAATTCCCAGCCGTTGCCCAGCATATCAGGCGCAACTACAGAAACATCAATGTGTGACTCTAGCCCTTTTAATTTTCTTAAAATCAGAGCGCGGTGTGCCCATGGACAGGCCAGAGAGACGTACAAATGGTATCTGCCTGATTCGGGCTTAAACTTGGTGTCGTTACTATTGCTGATATCGTGTCTAAATTGCGAGGCTTGGCGCTCAAATTTGCCGCCGCTAGATTTGGTGTCATACCACTGATCTTGCCACTTTCCATCTACTAACAAACCCATTTTGATTTCTCCGATAATCAACTCACAAATTTTTACCACCATCTAGATGGTTGTGATTAGTTGCCAAAAAGAGTTATGAGCTTAGAGTAAAAACAGAATTAGTAAATGTGCCATGAAAAATGTCACGGTACATAGTTACAGTGACTGAGACTGTTTAGACTGGCATATTCGAGTCTTTACTATCTTGCTCATATAAATAGTCAAACTCAAATTCCTCTTTGAGTAATTTGTCGAGTTGATTGTCGCTTTTTCAGGCGGTAAGCAAGGCACCTGATTCACGATCAATAGTGCGATTTTTATTCAACACTTTGTCAATGGCTCTCTTAGCTCGGTGCGAGCCTCGGCTGATAGATTCATGCATGTTGCTGGTGACCTCATCGACCACGATTGTTTTTAAATTATGCATCTCAATCTTAATGATACAGCGTTTATCTTTTCCGCCTTTGGGACCATTGATATCGGAAAGTACTACACGTGCATTGCGAACTTTATGACCAAATCTATTTAACACAATTTTGAGTTTCTGACGGATTTGAGACTCTATCGAGTCGGTTAATTGAAAGTCTCTTGCTTGCAAATCAATGTTCATAGTGACGCCCTCTTGTTGATGATGTAAAAACAGTATCAAGACTCTAAGGACAAAAAAATCGATTTTTATGAACTAATTGTTCGGTTTTTTCGAATAAAAGGTGTGCATGGAGGATCAGCATATGGGACCAATCAATTACAAACACCTTTATTACTTTTGGCAGGTTGCTAAACAAGGCAGCATTGTCAAGGCGAGTCAGTCTTTGAGTATTACACCGCAGACTATTAGTGGCCAAATTAGTCTGCTTGAAGATAGGCTCGGACATGAATTATTTATTCGAGTCGGGCGCAAGTTGGCCTTAAGCGACACAGGTCATATTGCAATGCGCTACGCTGAAGAAATATTTGGATTAGGTAAAGAGCTTAACGATGTGTTGCGAGGTTCGGTAACAACCGGCTCTAGTGAGTTCATCGTAAGTGCAGCCAGTGCATTACCCAAAACCATTGTGCATAAAATCATACAACCCTGTTTAACATTGGCACCTAATTTTTATTTGCGCTGCAAAGAAGGGCCTGTGCAGAGTATTCTTGCCGAGTTAGCGATACATGAGGTGGATGTGGTATTAAGTGATACACCCGTTGGCTCGGAATTCAGTATTAAGGCCTACAACCATCATCTTGGGAATTCGCCTATTAGCTTTTTTGCCTCGCCAGCATTGGCGAAATGCTATGCCCAAGGTTTCCCAAATAGTTTGAATGGCGCCCCTGTACTATTGCCCACGCAGCAATATGCGGTCAGACAGTTGTTTGATACATGGGCTGAAAAGCGCGCTATTGTGCCCATTATTGCGGGAGAGTTTGACGACAGCGCCTTGATGAAAAGTTTTGGACAATCAGGTTTAGGGATCTTCTTTATGCCCAGCACAATCACAGAAGAGGTTTGCCACAGTTTTGATGTTGTCTGCTTGGGAACGGTGGATGAACTAACACAGCAATTTTATGCTATCTCTGCAGAGCGTAAAATCAAACATCCTGCAATAGCGACCATTGTGGATGGGGCCAGAGATGAACTGTTTAAGTAACTCCAACTTGGGGTAGGGATAATCATGATTAACCATTGTAATTTAATAGGTTAAGTTTAGCTTAACAATGCTCGCTCAATGCAGGCATTTTTGCCGTTATCAAGGCGAATTTTGGTACCTAATTGCCGGCCCATTGCTAGGAAACTTCACGTAGATAGACGCCATTGTTGAGAGGTGTTTACTATTCCTAGTTGGGGGTAAATAGGCAGCTAGTGGTAATAGACCCTAGCGCTCACCAAAAAAACCTTCGATACGCAAAGCGACGCCATATGAGGCCGAGAAATTTTCATCTCTACGCCACAGGATGAAAGGTTCAATATCATAGTAAAGCCATTCTCTGCGCGTGTGTTTACGAAATTTGATACTTAGCAAATATTCATCAAGTCGGTAATTGGGTTTGCTTAAACCTTCTAAATAATATCCGTAGATAAGTGCTGAACTGTCGTTTAGCTGATAAAAAGCCTGCAGGTTATGCTGCCACAACCAATCTTCGCTTTTATCACGATAATAAAATCGATTATCAAAACGAAATAAGGTGTTTTGCGAGTAGTCATAGTCAAGTGCTAGGCCAAAGTCACTGCCAAATTTATCGCGGTTGTAATAATAAATAGAGGCGTCATAACGCATTTCGACTGAATTCGACAGGTCGATTGAATCGCGGTAACGAGATTTCGCAAAATACTGGAAACGACGACCAAAACCAATTCGATGAGACAAGCCGCTGTCTGGCTTGGCTTTGTATCTCAATGCTATGGTGAATTCATCACGTCTGTTTAATTGTTCCGAGCGGCCGGCGCGGACCTTGTCATCTCTGATGTCTTCATCATCTGAGAGTATCAAATCGACACGATTTTTGAGGTGTGGAAGCTTAACTCTTACTTTTAATTTGGCTTCAAATTCGTTGAGATCTCTGGAACGAGGCTCCCAACCTAAGCGCAATCTAACTTGTCCCAGTGCTTTTTGATCTTCTTCTGCGCCTTCGTTGGCAAAAAAATTGTCAAACCACTTGGCACTGTCCATGACCGACTCAGAGATACTTCTATGCATGGTATCTAGCCAGATATCTTCTTGTTCCTCAGCTTTGGCGTGCAAAGCAAAAACAATGAGGGTACCCAAAAGAGCAAATCTTAGCGTTTTTTGCAAACTAATCACTCCAAATCTTGTCTATAAATCATGCTCTTTTTTTTATCATGGATCAAATCCAGTGACGTTTGCAATTTGCTACGTATAATAGCAGGACAAATTTGTAAGGAGTGTGAAAATGGGAAATATCGGTTGGCCGCAATTATTAATTGTTTTAGTCATAGTATTACTGTTGTTTGGGACTAAAAAAATCAAGTCTCTTGGCGGCGATTTAGGTTCTGCGGTAAAGGGATTTAAAAAAGCGGTTTCAGAAAAAGACGCAGAGAAAGATGCCGATTTTGATGAAAATAGTAGTAAGAAAGTTGAAGACAAAACAGATCAAGAGACGACACAACAGGCTGATTTGAATAAACAGCCCAGTAAGTCTGAATAATCTCATAGAATAGATGACCATATGTTTGATATCGGCTTTTTAGAAATATTTGTTGTAGGTGTGCTAGCACTGCTTGTGCTTGGTCCAGAGCGCTTGCCCGGCGCTATGCGAAGTGTTGCAAAAACGTTTCGCAGCGTCAGAGGTATGGCTTCTGGGTTCAAACAAGAAATGGAAGAACAGCTTCGAGTTCATGAACTCCATGAAAACTTAAAAAAAGCCGAAGAGCAAAATATGCAAAACTTGTCACCTGATTTGCAAAAAGCGGTTGACGAGCTTAAGTCTGCTGCGGATTCAGTGAATCAACCTTACGAGAAAGATAAGTCTTAAATGTCAGACCCAAATAGTTTTATTTCTCATTTAATTGAGTTGCGTAGTCGACTATTAAAAGCACTTTTAAGTGTTTTTATCGTGTTGGTACCTTTAGCGTTTTTTGCACAAGACTTATATCATCTTGTGGCAACCCCGCTACTAGAAGCAATGCCTGAAAACTCCCAAATGATAGCAACCGATGTGGCAGCACCATTTTTTGCGCCTTTTAAGCTTACTCTGGTGCTGGCATTTTTCTTGGCGATCCCATATGTACTCTATCAAGTGTGGGGCTTTATTGCTCCTGGGTTATATCGTAACGAAAAGAAGCTGATCGCACCCTTGTTGTTTTCTAGCACGCTGCTGTTTTACGCTGGGATTGCATTTGCTTATTTTGTTGTGTTCCCAGTGATATTTGCATTTTTTGCAGGTATCGAAATAACGGGTGTTGCGTTTACTACTGATATCAGTAGTTACCTAAATTTTGTGTTAAAACTATTTTTTGCCTTTGGCGTTGCCTTTGAAATTCCCGTGGCGATAGTGCTGATGTGTTGGACTGGTATGACTGATGCCGCCAGTCTGCGCAAAAAACGACCCTACGTGATTGTTGGGGCA
>JAOMVH010000121.1 GCA_028356795.1 Aliiglaciecola sp.
TTACCGCCTATTCACAAAAAAGGGGCATTTCTGCCTTTAATATGGAAGTGAAAGAAGTTGAAGTGGGTAAACGTTTTTCTGTCTTGGATATTCCAAATTTTCAAGGCCGAACAGCTCAAGCATCTCGTTGGCTGATGTGCGTATATACTGAGTTAGCGATTATGAGAAATGCAGCATATTGGGCGAGCATTTATGATGAAAATAGTGGTGATAAGGTTACCCTTGTTTTTCCCAAGGTCAATGCGCTGACTGACCCCGCTTTTTCAGGTGTAGACCAGATGGGTGTCCAACCACAAATTATGCTGGTTGAAACCTTTAAACCTTTCTGTGGTTTAAATTAAAAAATGGAGTCAAAATCCCCACATGTCGATGTTATCGATTTTTAATCGGGGCAGTATACACCTGTGTTTGCGTATCCCGGATTGGGGTTAAATAGCCTCGCTTATTGCTCGTCGGTGGTGGCTTGAAATTCTGGCAGTATAGTCACTTTGTCTAATATGATCGGTTCTTTTGGCACATCAGCCCATCTCACTGTTACGTTATATTCAGTTTCCACTTCTGCCATGGCATCGATGACATTAGTGCCTTCAGTGGCATAGCCAAACACCGTGTATCCCCAGTTTTTACCAGGATCAAGACTTTCGTTATCACGGGTATTAAAGAAGAACTGGCTCATGGCCGAATGAGGATCACTATCTCGTGCCATCGCGATGCTATAGGTGTCATTTTTGAGTCCATTGCCTGACTCATTGAAAATTTTGGGAAAGGTTTTGATGCCCTGATATTTTGCATCATAGCCACCACTTTGCACCACAAAATTGGGCACAATACGATGAAACAACAAACCTTCATAGCGACCTCGTTCTACATAACGAAGGAAATTATTCACTGTGATGGGGGCTTTGTTGCGATCTAATTCAACCGTGATATTGCCCATACTGGTATGTAACATCACTTGGGGATAATAGTTGTCAGGCTGAATATGTGAGCCGTCTTTAGTTGATTTTGCAAACACAAAAGTAGTGAATAATAGTGTCAGAGAAAGGGCAATGATTTTCTTCATGGAATACTCTTTAAATATGAAAACGTTATTTATTTGACGACAAAACACTGAATTTTCGGTCACTGGCAATGACATTATATCCACCAAATAAACGCTTAAGTTTTTGTGGGTAATCTAGATGCCGATTACCAATTACTCTTAGCTCTCCCCCTTTGGCTAGCTTCATTTTGCTATCTTCAAACATCTGTGTGGCAATATGGTCAGTGACCGTATTTTGCTGGTGAAAAGGGGGGTTACAGATAATGTTATCGAAGCTAGTCTGTTTGTCAAAGTGTTCCAAGCAATTGCTGACTGCAAAGGTACATTGTGACATTCTATCAGGAAAGTTGCTTTCAACATTCTTACGGGCGGAGGCAACAGCCATGTATGACTCATCAACGAATGTGACATGGCAGTCGGTGTAATTTTGTAAAACGGTCAGACCAATAATGCCATTCCCACATCCCAAATCAACCACACGTTTACCGTCGCAATTTGGCAAGTTTTCAGCCAATAATCTAGCGCCGATATCCATTTGCTGCCGAGCAAACACATTGGCGTAATTGATCAAGGTTAATTGTTTGTCGTCGCTCTGCCAACTAATCGGTTCAGGGCTTGGCTTAATGGCAATTGGTAGTGTCGGTTTGCTGAACACTAGCCGAGATTTTTTCTTTGCCAACGAAGTGTGAGTTGGGCCTAAATATTTTTCAAACAGTGACAGTGTCGATTTCAGGATTGATTTTGCTTTGGCGGCGGCAACAATCTTTGTGTTCTCACCTACAATGGTTTGTACCTGTGCAAGCTGATATTCAAGTAGCGCTAACGACTTAGGTATTTTAATCACCAACCAGTCGGGAGCCTTGGGTAAACTGCTCATACTATCCAGAAAATGCACATTTGCATCTTCAAGTTGATTCGCTGTGAGGTTTTTCTGGCAGGCGGTTTGTGCCACCAATGAGTCACTAACATGGGTGATGTTTGCAGGCGACAACCAGCAGGTTAACGCACCAAAGTCGTCGTTCAAGATTAAGATCTTTGCATCAAAGTAGTGATTGTCGGTTTCAGATATGTGTGTCATCAGCAATTCATCTGCTGAATCCCACGCTTGCCAACTTGGGTGGGCAAACCGTTTAGGATAACGGTATAATTGCAGGGATTTATCTAAAAATTGAAAACTTGTATTCATCTAAATCCTAACCACCTTCGTTTAAACAGTATGCAACAAAATTTATTATTTCAATCACCTAGTAAACTTGAGTCTTTGTCACTTGCCGACGCGAGCGTCAGTTATATGCCAAACTTTTTGAAACCAGATGATGCCAATGAATTGTACCAGAAGTTTTGTGCTGAGTTAGCTTGGCGACAGGATTCTATCAAAATGTATGGCAAGTCGGTAAAGATTCCGCGTTTGCAAGCTTGGTACGGTGATCCTGAAGCGGCTTATCGATATTCGGGACTAGAGATGATTCCAATCCCTTGGACACTTGAGCTATTGTCATTAAAAAAACGCATCGAACAGCTCACTGGCGCTGCTTTTAATTCGGTATTGGCCAACTGGTACCGAGACGGGCAAGATTCGATGGGATGGCACAGTGATGATGAACCTGAGCTAGGAGTTCAGCCGACAATAGCATCCGTCACTCTTGGTCAAGTCAGAGACTTTGATTTTAAACATAAGCACACTGGTCAAAAATATCGGATTGCACTAGAAAACGGCAGTTTGTTGTTAATGGCTCAAGAGACACAAAAAAATTGGCAACATGGGGTCGTGAAGCGCACGCGGCCACTGAACGGGAGGATAAATTTGACTTTTCGGCAAATTTTGACATCCCATAAGTACTTATAAAAACGCTATGATTCATTCCAATAAATTATATCTAAACGACTCAGTCACTTACTTTAAATCATAAAAAAATCGTTTCTTAAATGTCAAAATAAAGGCTAAATTTAAGATGAACACACACAAAGGGACCGCCAATGAACATTCAAAATAATATTGAAAAGAAGTTGTTGTCACATTTTGATCCGGCTCACCTCGAAGTCATAAACGAGAGTTTTATGCACAATGTACCTAACGGGTCAGAAACCCACTTTAAGGTGGTGTTAGTAACGCCTAAATTTAGCGGGGAGCGGCTTATTAACCGTCATCGCGCCGTCAACAAAGTACTCAAAGAGGAACTGTCAGAACAGATCCATGCTTTAGCATTACACACCTATACGGGTGAGGAATGGCATACTTTATACGGTGAATCGCCAGACTCACCTAATTGCTTGGGTGGCATGAAACGAGCAGTATCTTAGTTTTTCATATCCGATTTTATTGATCTCCGGCCATGGTAAGTGCTTACTTACTGTGGTCGTAGTATTTTCTTGCTACGTCTATTTGAGCACATAGGCTTTCCAGCTCGTCAATCATTCTACGTGTCATTCTGTACACCTTGTCACTATCTGGGTGCAGCAAAAACTCATGTTCAACTGCTGGAATGAACCCATACTTAGACCACGCAAAACCCGTATGGTGTGTACCTGCCTTTGTTCTTGGCTGAATGATAATCTTTGGTTTGTTAGTAAGTACTTGCTCCAGTGATACTGATGGATAGTCTTGAGGTAAATCAGCAAAGATATTCTGTGCACCACACAAGGCCAGTTGTTGGTTGGGCCATGCATTAGCGCTTACGGTTTGCAGCGGGCTAGACCAGACTTCAAAAAAGGTGCTTATTTTTTGTTTTTGCGCATAGCGAGTTTCAACAGATTTCAGTCGCGCTAGGTAATCTTCAGCAAGTTGATTCGCCTTAGTTTGTTTATCTACTAGCTTGCCAAGCCAGCGCAAATCAGCAGCCACATCGACGAGTTGTTTGGGTGCTGAGTACTCAATTCTTAATCCATATGCTTTTAATCGTTCCAAATCGTCGGCGGGACTTCCTCCTTGCCAAGCAAGAATTATATCGGGCTGAAGTTGGATGATTTTTTCAATTTGTAAGCGACTATGATCGCCCACTCGTGGGATGTTTTTTGCTTCTCGGGGATAGTCTGCGAAAGTTGATGTCGCAATGATTTGGTCTTGTGCCTCAATATCATACAAGAGCTCTACAATATGGGGGGCAAGTGCAATGATTTTTAGTTTGCCATTTTCCGTGGCAACAGCTGGCGCTCCTATGAGGCTATGAAGCATGCAAAACAAGACAATGGCAAAGCTAACAACATTTGGCGAAAAACTAGCTATCATGGACGGACTTGCCTTAATGCAAAAATAAAGAATAAACTGCCAATTGCGGAGGTGATGATGCCGATTGGAATTTCTTGGTTATCTAAAAGACTCCGTGCCAACACATCGACCCATATTAAAAAACTGCCACCAATCAAAACGCAGCCGATCAGTAAATCACGGGTTTTCACACCTACCCATTTACGCACTATGTGCGGGATCATTAGGCCAACAAAGCCTATTCCACCGCAATAAGCGACGATACAGGCTGTTAGGGCGGCACATATCATAAGAACAAGTAGCCTAAGAGCTTCTACTTTCACCCCTAAGGTTTTGGCATTATCGTCTCCTAACAACATTGCATCTAAATGCCGCCCGAATAACCACAATACAAAGACGCTGATTGACACTATGGGTAACATCACCCAAACAAACCACATCTCGGCTCTTGCAAGACTCCCCAACAACCAGAATATCACCTTGTTGGCTGCAAAAGGCTCCGCCGAATACAACAAAAAATGACTTGCTGCACTGAGCATAAAGGATACGGCAACGCCAGCAAGAAGAAGTTGTTCTGTGCGGTTGGCAAATAAATTTGTCGCTAATAGCTGCACAATAATCACGGCGAAAAAGGCCCCCAAAAAGGCCGCCGCAGGCAATGCTACTGAAAAAGTGATGTCTGGAAACATACTCAGAGCCTGTTGAGAGAGTACCGAAGAGCTGCCAAATAAAATGGTCGCTATACTCGCGCCTAAACCCGCGCCTGACACTACGCCAAACAGATAGGGATCAGCCAGACCATTGTGATAGACATTTTGCAGGGTTGCACCAGCCACTGCGAGTCCAGCACCCACTAAAAAACCGACCGCCACCCGCGGTAATCGCACTTCCCACAAAATCACATCATTGATAGGTTGCTGACATTGCTGAGTCACACATTGAATGATGCTGCTAATACTTAGATCAGCGGCACCAAAAAATAAGCCCAAAACAGGGCTTAGAATGGCCAGTAGAATTATCGACAAGCGTACTTTGTTATTCACAAACGTGTTTCCTGGCTAGCGTCATGCAAAGTGTCGGGATAAAAATCAACCCGTAATTTATGTGAACGCTGATCGGTACTCACCTCACAAGCCGTGCTGAATACTGACTCAATCCGGGATTGATTGAGGACCTGTTCCGGTGGGCCGAATCCATTGATTGCGCCATTATCCAAAAGGCACAGTTGACCGCAGTACATGGAGGCTAAATTTAGATCGTGCAAACTCATAACAACGCAAAGGTTGTGAGTTATCGCTAAGTGTTTCAGCAATTGTAATATCTGGTGTTGATAAAACACGTCCAAGTGGTTCACCGGCTCATCAAGTACCAACAACTGGGCTTTTTGAACAAGTGCACGGGCGATTAGGCCTCGCTGTTGTTCGCCCCCTGACAAGGTGTGGAAAGCTTGCAGCCGTTTTGGCAACAAACCCACGTTCTCAATAGCCGTTGTTATTTGGCGTTTGTCGCGTTCCGTGATACTCGACAATAGACTCTGATGGGGCAGCAAACCCATACTCACAATCTGTTCAAGGTTGAGCGCAAATACAC
>JAOMVH010000122.1 GCA_028356795.1 Aliiglaciecola sp.
GGTGGGCAGCTGATGAGTCCAAAATCGCTTTGACCCGGGTCGATATGTCGCCAGTAGAAAAAATCACACGTAGTGAAATATATGCTGATTCGATCAAAATGATCACCCAACGCTATCCCCTAGCGGGCACTGCCAATGTCGAGATTGGACTAGGCGTATATCAGCTGAAAAATCGTCAAACTAGTTGGATTGATTTAGGCGCAGAAAAAGACATTTATCTGGCTCGGGCCAAATGGATGCCAGACAGTCAAACATTAACCTATCAATGGCAAAGCCGCAATCAACAACAATTGGAATTGCGCGCTTATGATAGTCAATCAAAAAAACAACGAGTGTTAATTAAAGAGAGCAGCAATACCTGGTTAAATTTGCACGATGATTTGTATTTTGTATCTCAAAATGAAGTCTTATGGGCAAGTGAACGAGATGGTTTCAACCACCTATACCTGTTCGACAATACAGGCAAAATGCTCAAGCAACTAACTCAGGGTGAATGGGTCGTTGATTCGGTAGAAGCTATCGATACTGTGAACCAAAAAGTTTATTTTACTGGCCGCAAAGACACACCCATTGAAAAACATTTGTATTCTGTTTCATTGCAAGACGGAGCAATTAACAAAGTTAGCCAACGTGCTGGATTCCACAACATCACCTTTAGTGATGATGCAGCCATTTATGTGGATCGTTTTTCCACCTTCAACACGCCTTGGCAGGTGAGCTTGCACAACGCACAAGGCAAGAAATTAACCTGGTTAGAACAAAATCAAGTTGATAGCACACATCCACTTTATAGCTTTCAGCATCAGTGGATAAAACCCGATTTTGGCACCTTCAACACCAAAGACGGCACCGAACTGCATTACCGCCTGTTTAAACCGAAAAAACTGAAAGGCAAGCACCCAGCGATCGTCTTTACCTATGGCGGTCCGCACGCTCAAGTGGTCCAAGACAGATGGTATGGTAACCGCGGCTTGTTAATGCAGTATTGGGTTAACAAGGGTTACGTGGTGTTTACCGTCGACAACCGTGGTTCAAATTACCGAGGTAAGGCCTTTGAAGAGCCTCTGTATCAAAAAATGGGAAGTATTGAAGTCGACGACCAAGTTGAAGGGGTTGAATTTTTACTTTCTCTTGGCTTTGTTGATAAAGACAGAGTCGGTATTCATGGACACAGCTATGGTGGCTACATGACATTGATGGCCATGTTCAAAGCTGGTGATACCTTTAGCGCCGGGGTGTCTGGTGCACCCGTCACCGATTGGTTATTGTACGATACTCACTACACCGAGCGTTATATGGGCAACCCAACCGTGGTCTCTGAAGCTTACACCGCAGCGTCGGTATTTCCTTATGCCAAAAACCTAAAGAATCCTTTGCTGATATACCACGGAATGGCTGATGACAATGTATTGTTTAAACACAGCACCAAGTTGTACAAACACTTGCAAGATTTAGCCATCCCATTTGAAACCATGGATTACCCAGGCAAGAAACACAGTATCCGCGGTAAAAATACTGGTATTCATCTATACAAAACTGTGACCAACTTTTTTGATCGCACTATTGGTTTAGAGAAATAACCTAAACTAAATTGCACATACAAAAAACCGGCGTTCACTTTAAGCGACGCCGGTTTTTTATGCTTATGAAATTTTAAAACATCGAATCAGCCAATGTTTTTTGTATACCCACAACCACGTCTTTATTGAGTTCTTTTTCGATGGGTTGGCTTTGACCAGATACCCAAATTTTAATTTCAGAGTCTAAATCAAATCGCCCCGCAGATTCGATTTTAAACTGAGTGATCGCTCGATAAGGAATGGAGTGATACTCTACTTTTTTACCGGTTAAGCCTTGTTTATCAATCAAAATCAAACGCTTATTGGTAAAAACATACATGTCTCTAATTTCTTTAAAAACTCGCTCAACTGACTCATTGGCCCCGATAATTGGCGCTAATTCTTCTGCTACATCGCCAACGTCAATTTCAGAGGCATTGCCTAACATTTTATCTAACAAGCCCATTTGATATTCCTTCAAAACTAAAAAATAAAGCATAGGGTATTGATTTGAAAACACAACCGTCAGCTATACCCAAATGTGTAAAAATATGCTTCACTAGGTTATTGGCTCTTGGCTATCAAAACACCTGTATGGACCCGATAACACCCATGGTCGAATTTTCTGATATTACTGACGCTCGTCAGCGGATTGCATCCAAAATACATCAAACGCCTATTTACGAATCTTCATTGCTCAATCAATGGTTGGGAAGTCGAATTCTATTTAAGGCGGAGTGTCTGCAGCGCACTGGTGCCTTCAAGGTTCGTGGTGCACTCAATACCCTTGCTAAGCTGGCTGAAAAAAACCAACTGCCAAAACAAATTGTGGCAAATAGCTCAGGCAACCATGCTCAAGCAGTGGCTTACGCGGCCCACTTATACAATGTGCCTGCAACCATATATAGCACCAAAAATGTGTCGGCGGTAAAAGCCGCAGCGACGCGGTTTTACGGTGCAAGTCTTGAACTTTTTGAGACCCGAGTTGAAGCGGATCACGCTGTAAAGGCAGCAGCAACTCACGCTGATACCTTGTGGATACCGCCATTTAATCATCCCGACATCATCGCGGGACAAGGTACCTTGATGCTCGATAGTGCTGATCAGGTGGGCGATGTCGACGCCGTATTTGCCCCCTGCGGAGGCGGCGGATTGTTATCCGGCACGTATATCAGCGCCAAAGCATTAAATCCAAATACCAAAGTCATGGGCGCCGAACCACTTAATGCCAACGACGCCGCCGAATCGTTGCGACAAGGAAAAATAATCAGCCTAAAAGGTCCGCCGGACACATTAGCAGATGGCGCAGCAACGCCATCAGTAGGTGAACACACCTTTGAGGTGCTTCAACAAATCGACAAATTGTATGAAGTATCAGAACAGCATATTTGTTATTGGACCCAATGGCTGCAGCATTTATTGAAGCTTCATATGGAGCCCACTTGCGCAATGACTATGCAAGCAGTTGTAGAATGGTTAAGGTCGGTACCAGCCAATCAAAAAGTGCTAGTTTTGCTATCAGGCGGCAATATTGATCACAAAAAAATGACACAAATTTGGCAAACTGATCATTTGTCACAGTTGCCAACACTGTGACCATCAATCTAACTAATATTTAATCACGAGAACGGAAATAACTATGAAAGTTGTGGGACTTATTATTGCGACATTAATGAGCGTCAGCAGTTATGCGCAAACAACATTAATGAGCAATGTGAAAGGCTATACATTGTCTAATAGCGGCGCCATGATTCAATTTAGTCATATCGCCTTCGACAGTGGCAAAATACTAGCGATTGGCGACCAAAGTATGCTTAACCAATATCCCAAAGCCAAGGTGATTGAAGGTCAGCAAAAAACATTAATCCCCGGTTTAATCGATTCCCACGGTCACTTTATGGGCCTAGGCGAAACCCTGCTACAAATCGATGTTCGAGACGATAGGTCAGCACTAGCAACGGCGAAACATGTGCGAGAGTACGCCAATGAAAACCCCTCCCTAGAATGGGTAACCGGACGAGGATGGAATCAGGTACTTTGGCCAGGAAAAGCCTTTCCAACAGCAAAACAATTAGATGAATATATTAAAGACAGGCCCGTTTGGTTGTCGCGGGTAGATGGTCACGCCGGTTGGGCAAATAGTCGAGCATTACAAATAGCCGGTATTACCAAAGATACACTAGACCCACCTGGCGGAAAGATATTACGAGATGAGCAAGGAAACCCTTCAGGCGTGCTCATTGACACCGCCCAGTACTTGTTAGAAAAACACATTCCAAAAGCGGATAACGCGTTTTATCAAGCAAGCTTCAATGCAGCAAATTCTCATTTACTTTCTTTGGGTATTACCAGCATGCATGATGCAGGTATTAATCAGTCTGTGTACGATTTTTATCAACAAAAGGCCAAGCAAAAACAACTTGGTGTGCGCATTTATGCCATGCTAGCGGCGACGGATCCAAACTTAGCCAACATGCTGAAAGCCGGTTATATCTCTGATCCCGATGACTTTTTATCAATCCGTAGTGTTAAGGCATACGGTGATGGCGCATTGGGAAGTCGCGGTGCTGCCTTGTTGGAAGACTATTCAGATGCACCAAATAATAAAGGGTTACTGGTAACCCAAGAAAATCAATTAAAACCCCTGTTTGATTTGGTTCTTTCCAGCGAATTCCAATTGAACTTTCATGCCATTGGTGACCGGGCAAATCGTTTAGCATTAGACCAATTCGCAGCCTCGTTTAACACCGTTGGCGGTCGAGAGCTGCGTAATCGCGTTGAACATGCACAAGTGATCAATATACAAGACATTCCGCGCTTCAAGCAGTTGGATATTATTCCCGCAATGCAGCCAACTCACGCCACCAGTGATATGAATATGGCTGAAGATAGAGTCGGTAAAGAGCGCCTTAGAGGTGCTTACGCATGGAGACGCTTTATCGAACAAGGCTCACCTATTGCGTTGGGCTCTGACTTCCCGGTTGAATTGGCCAACCCATTTTTTGGCCTTCACGCTGCAGTTACCCGACAAGACCGCAACAACCAACCTGACAGCGGTTGGATCCCAAGCCAAGCATTGACCTTAGCTGAAGCGTTTAAAGGCTTCACCATTGATGCCGCATTTGCTGCCCATCAAGAGCAAACGTTAGGGGGACTAACAAAAGGTAAGTGGGCCGACTTTATCATTATTGATCAAGATATTTTTAGCATTCCTGCGAAGGACATATGGAGAACCCAAGTAGAGCAAACGTGGGTTGCAGGAAAGAAGGTGTTTAGCAGCAACTAGCAGGCATAAAAAAACCGCATAGATCACAGGACACGAAAATCTATGCGGTTGAGTTTTGTTATACATTTACCTTGGATGTGTGAAAGGTAAACGTGTTCATCACTTGCACTCTATTATTATTATCTTTGTTAACACTTAGCGTGCTTGTCTGTCGATGTGCAAGCGAACCAACACCAACTACATAGCAACTTCATTGCCAACATTAAATATCATTAATATTCAACAAGTTAAATGATTTCGACGGTTAAAAAATAATACACCACCATCCAATATGGTGCGCGGCGCACTAACATGGGTCGCAAATAAAAATGGATTGCTTATTTACCCATCAATCTGTCACCAACGTTAGTCTCGGATCATATACTCGCAGCTATCCCAATTTTCTCCCAAAGGATCAGGGTAGCCCGCAGTTACAAAACCTAAAGACACATAAAGTTGCTTTGCACCGTGATTATCGTCCATCACGAACAACGAATAGCCATTGGTATTTTTAAAGGTGGACGCCTGCTCAATCAATCGCGTCATCAATTCTCGGCCCAAACCCTGTTGTCGATGCTTGGGTGAAACGGCAATTCGACCAAAATGAGTGCGCCCTAAACGTGGATAAAACTGACCAAAAGCCAACATTTTTTGCTCATCATCAACCAATTTAAAAGAGTTTAATTCAGAGAATTTAACTAGCGAGATGAAGTTGTCTAAAGGAAGAGGGTAGTCCATGTGTGGACCACCCCAATCGCGGATGTCTTTGAGGCTACTAAACCATGAATACAATAGAGCTGCATCATCGGGCTTAGCGATATTTAAGCTTAGCGGTAAAGTGTATTTATCCATCTTTCTTCGTTAATGAAATTCCATGACCAACTTGCCCATTCTTCACCGAGTCCAGCTTCAATGATATCTTCAGCTGGCATCCCTTCAATCTTAAGGCGTTTTACAATC
>JAOMVH010000123.1 GCA_028356795.1 Aliiglaciecola sp.
AGCCCATAATATTCGTCTAATTCCTTGCTGAAATTGGTATTATAATCTCGTTAACAAATATGATGTGGTGGACGCATGATGAAAGAGTTTATTGTTAGAGATGCAACACTCAATGATTTTGACCAAATCAAACACCTCAATGACGATTTTGTTGATTTCACCAGTCCTATGGATTTGGCTAAAATAGAACAGCTTCATAACCAAAGTGGTTACCACAAAGTTATACAATCCTGTTCAAACGAAAATGCTCATGACGCTAAGATAAGCGGCTTTTTACTCGCTTTTGCTCCTTCTGCTGATTACCAAAGTGAAAACTATGTATGGTTTGACCGGCGTTATAGAAATTTCATGTACGTAGATCGAATCGTTGTAGACCGAACGAAACAAGGCGCCGGATTGGGTAAGCGTTTATATGATGATCTATTTAATTTTGCCAGAAAACGCAAGATTGCACACATTTGCTGCGAATATAACTTGATCCCTGCCAATCCAATCTCTGCTGCTTTTCATTCAACTTATGGGTTTCAACAAGTCGGTCAACTCAGTAATGAGGCTCAAACAAAAATTGTGTCAATGCAAATAGCAAATGCAATGTAGATAAAATCCTTGATTTCAATCTGTATGAACCAATAAGCCAAAATCAATTAAAAAATTTGATCTAATTATATTGCTGATTCGTTTTACTAAATACGATTTACAGTGTTCATCATCCCTATTTGATGACGTATGTTTCCTACTGGTCATCCGGTAAATCGTACCCTTGTACTCAGTGCTTTTAGACGCAACATCTGTTGCGTCTTTTTTTTTGCTTAAAATTTGGTGCAGCCATGAGTTTACACTGGTCAAATAAAAAATTTCGCCACATAGATAGTTAACTTTTTTTTAACATGATAGGTTAGTTCAAATAGTTAATTCCGTTTTTCGATGCTGGAGAAATAATGTCCAATAAGTTGCAGTTTAACTGGCAAGACCCATTAAATTTAAATTCTATGCTTAGTGAAGAGGAGCGAATGCTGCGCGATGCTGCGCATCAATTTTGCCAAGAAAGGCTTATGACTCGCGTGTTAAAAGCGAATCGTGAAGAACATTTTGATCCATCGATTATGCGCGAAATGGGAGAGCTAGGTTTACTAGGAGCGACACTGCCAAGCGAATATGGCGGTGCTGATGTCAGTTACGTTGCCTATGGTCTTATTGCCCGTGAAGTAGAGCGAGTGGATAGTGGTTACCGAAGTGCGATGAGTGTGCAATCATCCTTGGTTATGCACCCAATCTATGCCTATGGTAGCGAGGAACAGCGTAAAAAGTATTTACCTAAACTTGCCACTGGTGAATGGATAGGTTGTTTCGGTTTAACTGAACCAAATTCTGGCTCTGATCCTGCCAGCATGAGTACTCACGCAAAGAAAGTTGATGGTGGGTACTTACTAACGGGTAATAAAATGTGGATTACAAATTCACCTATTGCTGATGTATTTGTTGTTTGGGGAAAACTTGACGGCGTCATTAGAGGCTTTGTGCTCGAAAAAGGTATGGCAGGTTTGTCGGCACCTAAAATTGAGGGGAAATTCTCACTACGGGCTTCCATTACGGGAGAAATAGTCATGGATAATGTGATGGTTCCTGAGCAGAATTTACTTCCAAACGTGAGCGGTTTGAAAGGGCCCTTTGGGTGCTTGAATAAAGCCCGTTATGGTATCGCTTGGGGCTCACTCGGTGCGGCGGAGTTTTGCTGGCACGCCGCAAGACAATATTGTTTAGACCGTGAACAATTTGGACGACCTCTTGCGGCAACGCAACTCATCCAGAAAAAGCTCGTAGACATGCAAACTGAAATTTGTGTCGGTTTGTTAGCTTGTTTGCAAGCAGGACGATTGATGGACGAAAATCAGTTGCCTCCAGATGCTATCTCGTTGATAAAACGTAATTCATGTGGCAAAGCCTTGGATATTGCCCGCGTTGCACGAGACATGCATGGTGGAAATGGGATTGCTGATGAATTCCACGTTATTCGTCACGTCATGAACTTAGAAGCAGTAAACACATACGAAGGTACTCACGATATTCATGCATTGATACTTGGCCGCGCTCAGACCGGGTTGCAGGCGTTTACCGGCTGATACCCGGTTAACAAACTGACAATCAACTACCTCCACCTACTAATATTGATAACAAGGGTGTGTCATGCAGGATAGAAATCAGCTGTTCAAACAACAGTTCATAGACGCTGTTGAAAAAAAGCAGTTTCCAGTGCCATCAGTTAAGTTAACTTTGGAAGCCGCAGGCTTAAACAAAAACCAGTTGGAAGACTTATTCGAAACCCAAGTCATGAGCCGACACCTGGATTTGTGTTCTCGAGAGTTACAAAAACAAGGTCAGAGTTTTTATACCATCGGCAGTGCCGGCCATGAAGGTAATGCGGCAATAGCAATGGCATTTCGTACCACGGATATGGCTTTTTTGCATTATCGTAGTGGCGCATTCATGTTGCAGCGTGCAAAAGCCGCAAAACAAGATGATGCACTTTACAATATGCTGTTGAGTTTTTGCGCATCAGCAGAGGACCCTATTTCCGGGGGACGCCACAAAGTGTTGGGCAGCAAGTCTCTGTTTATTCCACCACAAACCAGCACCATAGCATCACATTTGCCTAAAGCCGTGGGAGCGGCTTTCAGCCTAGCTTTATCTCATCGCAATCACCTAAATCAAACGCCAACATCTGAAAGTCTACTTCCCGACGATAGTGTGATCATTTGTAGTTTTGGTGATGCCTCAGTAAATCATTCAACCGCTCAGGGCGCATTTAACTCAGCCGCTTGGGCTGCTTTTCAATCCGTTCCTTTACCTATTGTTTTCATTTGCGAAGACAATGATATTGGTATCTCAACGGCAACACCAAAAGGTTGGATAAAAGCGAACTTTCAAAATCGGCCCGGTATTCAATATTTAGAGTGTGATGGCCTTAATATTTTGGATACTTACCGAAATGCCTGCCAAGCTGCGCAAATAGCCAGGCAATTACATAAACCGGTCTTTTTGCATGTGCACACTGTGCGTTTGCTGGGGCATGCAGGATCTGATTCTGAATTCGCCTATCGTAACAGCTCAGATATTCAACAAACAGAGTCCCAAGATCCGCTATTACATGCAGCCAGGCTGCTACTCGAAAATGAAGTACTCTCACAGTCTGAGATTATTGCCCGATATACGAGCATCGAAAAACATATTGCTGATTTGAGTATGGAAGCGGCTCAACGTCCAAGGTTGACCGACGCACAAAACATAAAAGCCAGCTTAATTCCGGCAACCAAAAGTGCTTCTAATTATAATGCGTTGAATAAAAAGCAACGAAACGAGTTATTCGCACACGAGAAACACAATATTGATAAAAAGCAGCATATGGCCAAACTGCTCAACTGGGCGTTAACCGATGTGTTGGCAAGTTACGACAATACTTTGGTGTTTGGTGAAGACGTGGGTAAAAAAGGTGGGGTGTACAACGTTACGGCAAAACTTCATGACAAATTTGGTCCGAGTCGTGTGGTCAATACATTGTTGGACGAACAATCTATTTTGGGAGCGGCCATAGGCTTGGCCCACAACGGTTACCTTCCGATTCCAGAAATACAATTCCTCGCTTACGTGCACAATGCTGAAGATCAGATCCGCGGTGAAGCCGCAACCTTGTCGTTTTTCTCTGATGGCCAATACACCAACCCTATGGTCATTCGAATTGCTGGTTTAGCCTATCAAAAAGGCTTTGGTGGACACTTTCACAACGACAACTCATTTGCAGTCTTTAGAGATATTCCCGGAGTCATTATCGCTTGTCCGTCCAACGGTGCCGATGCGGTAGATATGTTGAGGACTTGTGTCCATGTTGCACAGACCCAAGGTCGCGTCGTGGTGTTTATTGAACCTATCGCCTTGTACATGAAAAAAGACCTCCATGCAGATGGCGACGGCCTATGGTGTTTTGACTATCAAGCGCCGACAAAAGTACCGGCCATGTCGCTAGGTGAGCTAGGTTTATCCGGTGAAGGGACTGACTTATGCATCATTAGCTATGGCAATGGCTTTTATTTATCTTGCCAAGCACAAAAACAACTCGAATCCAAAGGCATCAAAGTGCGTGTGGTTGATTTGAGGTGGTTAGCCCCTCTCAATGAAGAGGCGATTGTAGACCATGTCGACAAGTGTAAAAACGTGCTGATTGTTGATGAGTGCCGTAAAACAGGGTCAATTAGTGAAGCCTTAGTGACGTTAATTCATGAAAAAGCAGATGAGCGCGATAACACGAGAGTGTCTCGAATCACTGCACACGACAGCTTTATTCCTTTGGGCAGTGCGTCTTATGCCGTATTGCCAAGCACAGAGCAAATTGTCGAAGAAGGAATACGGTTACATCAAATGTAATCCCTTTGAATAGTTTGCACATGAGCCAGCTGCTGCTTTTATCTTTCAGCGCTTACCAATATTAAAGATAAAAGCAGCGAGTTGTGCAAATGGCGGGCCTTACAGGCGTTGCTTATCCCAGATTTGGAGTTAGCTACTAAGGTGGTCTTGCATGGCCATCATGTCGCTTATTTGGGGAGGTGCGTGTGTTTTTTTTCTTCAATAAGTAGTTCACAAAACTGTTCAAAAGGCACGGGCTCACTAAACAAAAAGCCCTGTGCGGTGTCACAATGATTGTCGACCAGGAAACGATGTTGTTGCTGGTTTTCAACTCCCTCTGCAATCACGCCTAACTTTAAGCTGTGGGCCATGGCGATCACAGCAAGCACAATCGCTTTGTCATTGTCATTATTGTCTAGGTCCTGAACAAAAGAACGATCTATTTTGAGGTGGTCAATGGGCAGCTTTTGTAGATAGGCAAGAGAGCTATAGCCCGTGCCAAAATCGTCGATCGAAACTGAAATTCCTAAATTTCTAACATCATTGAGTAGTTTATGCACTTTATCAAAGTTGTTGATTAAAACCCCTTCGGTCAATTCCAACTCTAAATTATTTGCAGGAATACCCGTGTGCTTAACCACAGACTTAAGAAACGAAAATAATTTGCGGTCAACAATTTGCTTCGGTGACAAATTGACTGACAGTTTAAGTGTTGCTTTGTGCAACAATAAGGTCTTGAGCATTTCTCCAGCACGATTAATTACCCAGCGGCCGATAGGAACGATTAATCCCGTTTGCTCAGCAAGAGGAATAAATTCGTCAGGATTAATGATACTGCCATCCGCTGCATTCCATCTGATTAACGCCTCAGCTTTAGTAATTTCGCCACTGTCTAAATCTAAAATGGGTTGCAGGTAGAGTTCAAATTGTTCATTTTCGATGGCTTTGCGCAGCAGGGATTCCATTTCCAGACGCTTAGCGGACGCTTCCTTTAACGCTTTGGAATAAAATTTTAGTGTGCTTTTAGCTGATTTTTTTGCAGCAAACATGGCCAAATCTGCATACTTCATTAATTCTTCTGCGTCTGATGCATCATCTGGGAAAAGGGCCGCCCCAATATTGACGCCGACCATTACCTTTTCGTGAGCATCAGTATAAAAAGCCACTTCTATGGATTCTATGAGACGTTTTGCAAAGTCACTGCACTGATCATGGTCTTCTCGGCCAAATAGAATAATACCAAATTCATTACCACCAATACGTGCACAAACATCGTGTTTGTTCAGTAAGGGTAGAACCCGTTCTGATAAATTGACCAAAAGGTGATCACCTGCCTTGTGGCCATGAATTT
>JAOMVH010000124.1 GCA_028356795.1 Aliiglaciecola sp.
TCAATCGGGTTGCATTTTTGGGAGACAGAGGCTCTTACAGTTACTTGGCAACGCAGAAATACTTTTCGCGACGTCCTGGGGAATTGATGGAGATCGGTTGTAAGAGTTTTGCTGAAATCGTTAAAAGAGTTGAAACTAATGAAGCTGACTATGCGGTATTACCAATTGAAAACACCTCGTCAGGCAGCATCAATGAAGTATATGATCAACTGCAACATACCAGCCTATCAATTATCGGTGAATTAACCCACCCGATTAAACATGCCATGTTAGTCGCAACCGATACTGAGCTAAGTAAAATTAGAACCCTCTATGCGCACCCTCAAGTATTTGCACAATGCAGTCACTTTTTGGCCGAACTGGGAAATGTTGAAGTCAAACCTTGCGAATTCTGGTTGTAGACGATGAGTCTCTAAATCGATTTCTTCTAGTGCACATGCTAGAGGAAGCCGGTTACACCGACTGTTTTGAAGCTGAGTCGGGAAGAGAGGCCCTCCAATTAGCAGAGAAAGTTAAACCTGATCTTATTCTTCTAGATATCATTATGCCAGACATGGACGGCTACGAAGTCGCTCCTAAGCTCAAAAAAATGGCTGGTGACATATATCTTCCTATTATTTTCATCACAGCATTAGACGACCAAGGATCATTGGCGCGGTGTTTAGAAGTGGGTGGTGATGATTTTGCCTCTAAGCCTTTCGATAAGATTATTCTAACGGCAAAAATCCGCGCTCACGCCAGAACTCGATTGCTAAGTCAACGTGCTAATAAACAAAACGAAGAGCTTAGCTATTTCCGAAATGGTGTGGAAAGAGAACATGCAATTGTTGAACATATTTTTGCCAATGCTTTAACCAACAATAAATCTGTCGAGCACTTTTTTGATTACCGCTTAGCACCCGCTAGTAGCTTCAACGGTGATTTATTTCTCATCGAACCGAGTCCATCTGGAGGTATTTATTTTTTGATGGGAGATTTTACCGGGCACGGTTTGGCCTCTGCAATTGGCGCACTGCCTGTTGCAAGAGCATTTCAAGCAATGGCCGAAAAGGGATTGTCGGTTTCCGAAATGGCCTCAACAATCAACCGTACCTTGTTAGCACTTTTGCCTGCCGACATGTTTTTTGCTGCGGTGATTACTGAGATCGCTGACAACGGGCATCAGTTGACTGTTTGGAATGGTGGTATGCCTGATCTGAGTATTATCACGCCCGAGGGGAGAATTTCAAAAACGTTTTGTTCTTTACACATGGCTTTGGGAATACTTGAAGCCCATGAATTTGAAGAGAATGTTGAATATCATGATGCCGAATATGGGGATAGGCTGGTTGGTTATTCTGATGGTGTTATTGAACTGACTAATATTGATGAGCAAATGTTGGGGGAAGATGCCGTTTTGAATTGGTTATCAACCCAACCTGATTTGCCTGTAGAATCCATCAGTCACAAGGTTGAAAAGTTTCGCGGAAAAGCTGAACAACAGGATGACATTACCTTTGTGTCATATACTTGCCAAAGCTTAGCCGAATTAAAACCAGAATACTCAGTTACTCAATTGCCTTTTAGTATTGAGGTTAACTTGGGGGTCGAAAAACTAAAAGAGTTTGATCCGATTTATGAGTTAGTTGTCATGGTGTCTAGTCAGCAAGGTATGCAAAGTGTTAGGTCGGATTTGTCCACAGTGCTCAGTGAGTTGTTCAATAATGCCCTAGATCATGGCGTATTGAGGCTTGACTCTTCAGTTAAAGAGACCACAGAAGGCTTTTTTGAATACTTCGAACAACGTATGTCTCGCCTTGCTGAATTGCAACAAGGACAAATTGATATTTGGGTTAACTTCGAGCCAATTAGCCAAATATTGACGATTAGAGTACGAGATTCCGGTGATGGATTTGATTGGCTGTCACTTGAAGCTCATCATGAAACTGATGCATTTGGCAGAGGCATCCCGTTAATTAAAGAACTATGTGAGACCGTAAACTATAGCGATGGCGGCAAAACGGCAACCGTCACCTTTAAATTGTAAAGTTGAGACGAATATTGAAAGTACGAAAGGCAACCCTCAATGACGCTATTGCTCTGGTTGATTTTAACCAAGCAATGGCGTTTGAAACAGAAAAGAAGCAGTTGGATTCAGACATATTGACTGCAGGTGTAAATCAACTTCTCAATGATGAAAACAAAGGCTTCTACTTGGTTGCAGAACTGCCAAGCGGTGAAATTGCGGGAAGTTTAATGGTGACATTTGAATGGAGCGATTGGCGCAATAGCCAGTTTTGGTGGATTCAAAGTGTTTATATTCGCCCACAAAATAGACGACAAGGGATCTATTCCAAGCTTTATAATAACGTCAAGGCATTAGCCAATGAGGAGCAGGGCGTTTGTGGGTTTAGGCTTTACGTCGAGAAAGACAATATCACGGCACAAAAAACCTATCAAAATCTGGGCATGCACGAGAGCCACTACGATATGTATGAAACAGACAATGAGTAGTCGCTTTATTTGCTAACCTCAGCATGACATTATTTAACCGTTTATATTTGGTTACACTTAGTCGTTAGATATCTCTAATTGCTATTGAGAATTATTATCAATAAGGTTAACCTCCTTTTATTCTTCCAATTCGTTATTACTATGTGGTTTTTATGCTTAAGATAATTCGTATTTCTATTATTGTTTTCATATCAATGGGCACGGTTGCCGCGGGCGCAGCTGAAGTTAATGTTTATTCTGCGCGCAAAGAAGCCTTGATCAAACCAGCACTGGATAAATTTACCCAACAAACGGATATCCAGGTCAACCTCATTACTGGAAAAGCTGACGCGCTAATTAGCCGTATTAAAACTGAGGGAAAATTTAGTCCTGCCGATGTGCTTTTAACCACAGATGCCGGTCGTTTGGTAAGAGCGAAACAGTTGGGCCTCACTCAGGCGTACCAGTCAGATACCATTCATAGTCAAGTTCCAGAGCAATTACGCGATGAACAAGGGCATTGGTTTGCACTGACAATGCGTGCTCGTCCGATTATGGTTGTAAAAGGTTCAGCACAAGCCAGTTTAACACTGGATTATGAATCTTTGGCAGGCACGGACCTCAATGGCAAGGTTTGCGTTCGCTCGTCATCAAATATATACAACCAATCAATGATTTCAGCCTTGATACATCAAGTCGGAGCCGAAAAAGCAGAGACGTTTGTGTCAGGTTTGGTGAAGAACTTTGCTCGTCCACCTAAAGGCGGAGATAGAGATCAAATCAAAGCCTTGGTTGCTGGCCAGTGTCAATTCGCCATCGCCAATACCTATTATCTTGCTGGGATGTTACAAAGCAAGGATCCATCACAAGTTGCAATAGCAAAACAAGTGCATGTTATCTGGCCCAATCAGGATGATCGCGGTGCCCATGTAAACATCTCTGGCGCAGCGTTAGCTAAAGAAGCCCCCAATAGCGATTCAGCGAAACAGCTACTCGATTTTCTTTTGAATGAAGACAGTCAGTCTTGGTACGCCCAAGCTAATCACGAGTATCCGGTTAGAGCGGGTGTTGCAAATAGTCCTGTGTTGTCAGAAATGGGAGCGTTCAAAGCTGAACAAGTTCCTTTAGCACGTGTTGGTGAATTAAATACCGAAGCGGTTAAGTTAATGGATAGAGCGGGCTGGAAGTAAATAGCTTGAGTAAGACTACCAAGGGCTGGTACCGATTAAATCCGAGTGTCAGCCGGTTCAGCCTTAGTATGTTGGCATTAAGTGTTGTGATCTTATTGCCGTTGTTGGTGGTTTTTTTAAGTTGGCTTGTGCCCCAGTACGAGGTTTGGTCACATTTAGCCGATACCGTGTTGTGGGACTACTTTTCAAATTCGCTATTGCTTGCATTTAGTGTTGGTTTTGGCTGTTTATGCCTGGGAACAGCGACGGCATGGTTTATTGTTAAATACGAATTTTGGGGAAGACGTGTTCTGCAATGGCTGATGATACTTCCCTTGGCTATGCCGGCATATATTATTGCTTATACTTATACGGGTTTGTTAGATTTTGCAGGTCCAATTCAGACCTTACTGCGTGAGACGTTCAACTGGTCCTATGGAGACTATTGGTTTCCTGAAATACGTTCTTTAGCGGGGGCTATTTTTGTGATGGTGCTGGTCCTTTATCCTTACGTTTATATTCTGGCAAGAACAGCTTTCTCTGAACAATCAAAAGGGTTACAAGAAGCCAGCCAAAGCTTGGGTATTTCATCCTGGCAATACTTTTGTAAAGTGGCTCTACCCCTTGCTAGACCGGCATTGTTAATGGGAGCTGCGTTAGCAATGATGGAAGCCTTTGCTGACTATGGTACGGTTCAGTATTTTGGTGTGAATACCTTTACCACAGGCATTTTTCGGACTTGGTTTGGTATGGGAAACCAATTGGCGGCCTCTCAATTAGCCGCTTTGTTGTGTACCTTTGTATTGGTTGTTCTATTACTCGAAAAATGGTCTCGTCGCCAAATCAAGTATTATCAACGGGGCCAAGATAAGCGCAAAATTGCACGTATTAAATTGACCACCGCGCGCTCGGTAGGACTTTTCTTTTTGCTTATTATGGCGCCTGTTTTTGGCTTCTTGATACCTGTCGGTCAGTTGTTGTATTGGACTATCAATTTTGCATCTAGTGATCTTGATTGGTCGTTTTTAACCCTTGTTTGGAATTCTTTTTCCCTCGCGGCAGGCGCGTCAGTTCTCATCGTTTTTATTGCGGTTTTATATGGATATGCACAACGCTTGAATCCCAAACCCATTATGAAAATACAAGTTCAAACGGTTAGCTTAGGTTATGCGATCCCTGGAACCGTAATTGCCGTGGGAGTTTTGGTACCCTTGAGTTGGGCTGATATTCAGCTTAACAAACTAACCGACTATTTTTGGGGCGCGACACCCGGTCTGATTTTATCAGGGACCGTGGTAGCCCTATTGTTAGCGTATACGGTACGCTTTTTGGCCGTTGCCCTGCAGAACGTGGAAACTGGATTGTCTCGGGTGACGCCAAGTATGGATGAAGCTGCACGCTCATTAGGTGCAAAGCCAAATAAAGTTCTCTGGAAAATTCACTTTCCTATTATGCGTGCAAGTATTTTAAGCGCCGTATTATTGGTGTTTGTTGATGTACTCAAAGAGCTGCCAGCAACCTTGATTTTGCGACCATTTAATTTTGATACATTGGCTGTTAGCGCGTTTCAATTTGCCTCGGATGAACGTTTAATTGATGCCGCTATGCCAGCCATTGCAATCGTATTTGCTGGTTTGTTTCCAGTTATCTTGTTATCACGGGCACTAGATAAACATGCTTGATATTAATCAAATTAACGTTTTTTATGGTAATACTCAGGCTGTTGATCATGTCAGCTTGTCCCTTGAAAAAGGCCAAATTGGTTGTCTACTTGGTCCATCGGGTTGCGGTAAAACCTCAGTATTAAGAG
>JAOMVH010000125.1 GCA_028356795.1 Aliiglaciecola sp.
GTTAAAGGTGCCGTACCTGGCGCTACAGGCGGCGATGTTATCGTTAAGCCTGCAGTTAAAGCGTAACGTCTGAGGAGTTAAGTGATGGAATTAGTATTGAAAGATGCGCAAAGCGCTCTTGAAGTATCCGAAGCAACCTTTGGACGTGATTTTAACGAAGCCCTAGTACATCAAGTAGTAGTGGCATTCGGTGCAGGAGCTCGTCAGGGTTCTAAAGCACAAAAAACACGCTCTGAAGTTAGAGGCGGTGGCAAGAAGCCATGGCGTCAAAAGGGTACTGGTCGTGCTCGTGCTGGTACAATCCGCAGCCCAATTTGGGTTGGTGGTGGCCGTGCATTCGCAGCCAAACCTCAAGATCACAGCCAAAAAGTAAACAAAAAGATGTACCGTGGAGCTATTCGTAGCATCCTTTCTGAATTGGTACGTCAAGAACGTTTGGTTGTAGTAGAAAAATTCGGTGTTGATGAGCCAAAAACTAAGGCACTTGTTGCTAAGCTTAATGATCTTGAGCTTAACGATGTGCTAATCGTAACGGCAGAAGTAGAAGAGAACTTGTTCTTAGCTGCTCGCAACTTGTATAAAGTTGACGTTCGTGACGTTCAAGGTATCGACCCTGTAAGCTTAATTGCATTCGAAAAAGTGTTAATCACTGCCGATGCAGTTAAACAGCTAGAGGAGGCATTAGCATGATCTCTGAAGAGCGTTTGCTTAAGGTGCTATTAGCACCACACATTTCTGAAAAATCAACTATGGCTGCTGAAGGCAACAACGCTGTTGTTTTCAAAGTTGTAAAAGATGCGAACAAAGCTGAAATTAAAGCTGCCGTTGAAAAACTTTTCGAAGTTGAAGTAGACAGTGTTCGTACTTTGAACGTTAAGGGTAAAACCAAGCGTCATGGTCAATCTTTTGGTAAGCGTAACGACTGGAAAAAAGCCTATGTAGTGCTTAAAGAAGGTCAAGACATCGACTTCGTCGGTGGCGAAGCTTAAGAAGGGGATTAGATATGCCATTATTGAAAGCTAAGCCGACTTCTGCAGGTCGTCGTCACGTAGTTCAGGTTATTAACCCTGATCTACATAAAGGCGCACCTTACGCACCACTACTTGAGAAAAACAGCAAGTCTGGTGGTCGTAACAACAATGGTCGCATTACCGTGCGTCACATTGGTGGTGGTCATAAGCAACACTATCGTTTAATTGACTTCAAACGTAACAAAGATGGCATTCCAGCCAAAATTGAACGTTTGGAATACGATCCTAACCGTTCAGCAAATATTGCACTTGTGCTTTATGCTGATGGTGAGCGTCGTTATATTATTGCTCCGAAAGGTGCGCAAGCAGGTCAGGCTATTCAGTCTGGTTCTGATGCACCAATCAAAGCGGGTAATGCTATGCCTATGCGCAACATTCCAGTGGGTACAACTGTACACGCCATTGAAATGAAGCCTGAAAAAGGTGCACAGATTGCTCGTTCTGCAGGACAATATGCACAAATCTTAGCGCGTGCCGAAGGTTATGTAACACTTCGTCTGCGTTCTGGTGAAGTTCGTAAAGTATTGGCTGATTGCCGCGCCACCATTGGTGAAGTCGGTAACGCTGAGCACATGCTTCGTTCACTAGGTAAGGCTGGTGCAACACGTTGGCGCGGTGTGCGTCCAACAGTTCGTGGTGTAGCCATGAACCCAGTAGATCACCCACATGGTGGTGGTGAAGGTCGTACCTCTGGTGGCCGTCATCCAGTTTCACCTTGGGGTGTCCCGACTAAGGGTAAGAAAACCCGTAGTAACAAGCGTACCGATAAACTTATCGTACGTCGTCGTAACAAGTAACAGCGAGGATTCACCATGCCACGTTCTCTCAAGAAAGGTCCATTTATTGACCTGCACTTGCTGAAGAAGGTAGAGGCTGCAGTGGAAAAGGGCGAAAAGAAACCAATTAAGACTTGGTCTCGTCGCTCCATGATCATCCCAGATATGATTGGGTTGACCATTGCGGTCCATAACGGTCGCCAGCACGTACCTGTTTTCGTCTCTGACGAAATGGTTGGCCATAAGTTGGGCGAATTTGCTCCAACGCGTACTTACCGCGGCCATGTCGCGGATAAGAAAGCGAAGAGATAAGGGGAAAAATTATGGAAGCATTAGCTAAACATCGTTTTGCCCGTTCTTCGGCTCAAAAAGCACGCTTGGTTGCAGATCAAATTCGCGGTTTACACGTAGAAAAGGCGCTTGAAGTTCTGTCTTACAGTCCTAAGAAAAGCGCTGCTCTAGTCAAAAAAGTACTAGAGTCTGCGATTGCGAACGCTGAACACAATGAAGGCGCAGACATCGATGAGTTGACTGTCGCAAAAATCTTCGTTGATGAAGGCCCAACTATGAAGCGTATCAAGACCCGAGCCAAAGGCCGAGCTGATCGTATCTTTAAACGCAGTAGTCATATCACTGTTGTAGTAGCGGATTAGGAGATTGTAATGGGACAGAAGGTACATCCTACGGGCATACGCCTGGGTATCAGCAAACCATGGACGTCTACTTGGTACGCTAACACAGCGGAATATGCAGACAACCTGTTTAATGATCATCAGGTACGTAAATACCTGACTAAAGAATTGAAAAACGCGTCTCTTTCTAAAATTGTTATCGAGCGCCCAGCGAAAAGCATTCGTGTGACTATTCACACTGCTCGCCCTGGTGTTGTTATCGGTAAGAAAGGTGAAGATGTAGAGAAGCTTCGCAAATATGTATCTAAGCTTGCCGGTGTGCCAGCTCAGATCAACATTGCTGAAGTGCGTAAACCTGAACTAGATGGCCAGCTTGTTGCTGACAGCATTTCTAGCCAATTGGAACGTCGTGTTATGTTCCGTCGTGCTATGAAGCGTGCTGTTCAAAATGCAATGCGTCTAGGTGCTAAGGGTATCAAAGTAGAAGTAAGCGGTCGTTTGGGCGGAGCAGAAATTGCACGTTCAGAATGGTATCGTGAAGGTCGTGTACCACTACACACTTTCCGTGCTGACATCGACTATGCAACGTCTGAAGCTTTGACTCAGTACGGCATCATCGGCGTTAAAGTTTGGATCTTCAAAGGTGAAGTATTAGGCGGATTGCCTCTTACACAAGAGCAACCTGCTCCAGCACCTAAGAAGAAAGGCCGTTCTGCTAAGCGTGAGGGCTAATTATGTTACAACCTAAACGTATGAAATTCCGCAAAATGCATAAAGGCCGCAACCGTGGCATGGCAGTAGCGGGTGGAAAAGTTAGCTTCGGTACTTACGGTCTTAAATCAATTGGACGTGGTCGTATGACTGCTCGTCAAATTGAAGCAGCACGTCGTGCTATGACCCGTCACGTTAAACGTCAAGGTAAAATTTGGATTCGAGTTTTCCCTGACAAGCCAATTACTGAAAAGCCTCTAGAAGTGCGTCAAGGTAAAGGTAAAGGTAACGTTGAGTACTGGGTATGCCAAATTCAGCCAGGTCGTGTGTTATACGAAATGGAAGGTGTTCCTGAGTCTTTGGCTCGTGAAGCATTTGAATTGGCAGCGGCGAAATTGCCATTTAAAACAACCTTTGTAACTCGGACGGTGATGTAATGACTACTGCTGAACTGAAAGACAAAAACGTAGAAGAATTGAACACAGAGCTTTTAAACTTGCTTCGTGAACAGTTTAACTTACGTATGCAGCACAGTACTGGCCAGTTGGAAAAAACTGACCAATTACGCAAAGTGCGTCGTAACATTGCGCGTGTTAAAACCATTCTGACTGAAAAGGCTGATAGCTAATGACTGAACAAACTATTCGTACAGTACAGGGTCGTGTGGTTAGCAATAAAATGGATAAGTCCATTACGATTGCAGTTGAACGTAAAGTGAAGCACCCAATCTATGGGAAATTCATCAAACGTACTACTAAGCTACACGCTCATGACGAGACTAACCAATGTAATGAAGGAGACGTAGTAACAATTCGTGAATGTCGTCCTTTATCTAAGTCTAAAAACTGGACTTTGGTTGAGATCGTAACTAAAGCTCAAGCATAAGCTTTAGATCTCTATAAAAAAGGCGCTAACCTTTCGGTTAGCGCCTTTTTTCATGCCGTTTTTTAGGTTCAATTTGTTACTTTCAAGTTTCAATTTCGTAACATCCTTTGTAGACGCGACAAAACTTCAATGCTAGTTTAAGGCTTTTAATTAATTCAAATTAATATGCGCTTTTTAGTTGTTATTTGTCTCTGTTTTTCAAACTTCACATTTGCTGAAAAAAGTGAGCAAATTAGATTGGTGTCAGAAGTTATGCCACCTTATCAATACTACTCAGATGGGCAGGTGATTGGTTCAAATGTCGAGCAATTATACGGTGCATTTACTCGAGCTGAGATTGCATTTCCAGCGGTGGAGCTTTACCCATGGGCTAGGTCTTACAAAATTGCAAAAGAGCGTCAGAATACCTTTATATTCCCAGTTGTCAGAAACCCAATAAGAGAAGATGATTTTAAATGGGTTTCGTTGATGGCAACGGCTACATATTCTCTGTATGGTTTAAAAAGTAGACAAGACATTCAACTGAAAAACATTACTGATGTTGCTAAATATCGTATTGCGGTCACAAAGCATGATATTACCCATAAGTACTTTCTTCAGCATGGTTTTAAAGACGGTGAAGATTTATTACTTTCATCCGATTGGCCATTAATTGAAAAGTTGTTTTTCAATGGAAAGTTAGATCTGTTTATCAGCACACGCAGTCACTTCGACGTGCAATTGTTAAGAAATAACATTGACCCATCCCTTTATGAGGAAATGCTGCAACTTGAAGACCTTCGCTTAGATTTTTATTTGGCTGCTAATAAAAATACCAACAAAAAATTGTTAGAAGCCCTGCAAAAAGCGATGTCTAATACCGCCACTAACTACTAACCTGTATGCAAGTACTAAAATTTTAAAGGCTAGACTTATGATTGATAGACCTACATTTTTGAATGGTCACTTTGAACTAATCGATGGATGTCTGCCTATAGAAAGATGCAAAAAACATCAAAAAATGACCACAAGTCCCTTTGTCTTTTTTAGAGGCTCATCCCAACTTTTTTATGCTGATATTGCTAACGAAGTCCTTAATTTGCCTAATAGGAGGTGGCCACTGACCACTATAATGGGCGATTGCCATACCTCTAATTTTGGTTTTTTTACTGAAGAAGGTTCTCATGGAGACAAGGTTATCTTCGCGGCCAATGACTTCGATGATGCTTGTATTGGCGATCCTCTTTGGGATATTTTGCGTTACTTAGTCAGTTTAGAGTTGTGTGTAGAACATTGTAAGTTATTGTCACAAAATAAAATTGTGAGCGAGCATAAGTATATTGGACATATATGGACGCTCCCGCTGAGTCAAGACATGAC
>JAOMVH010000126.1 GCA_028356795.1 Aliiglaciecola sp.
GTCGCGACTGGGGAATTGGTTTCATTGGTGGCTTGGCAAGCTGTTAGTGGAATTAGCAATAGTAGTGCAAGAAATTTTTTCATTAGCGCCTCTAAGATTTCAACTTTCGACTAGGATTAGTAAGTCTAAACATTGCGTTAATATCTGCAAGGATTCACCAATCACTTATAGGAATAGATATGACCTTTGTTCTATTTATGATAGAACTTGTATTATACTGAGACGGTTTTTAAAAATGGCAACGCTGTTACTCTCAGTCCAACAGGATTTACATCATCAAAAATAACTACAAAATTAGCCAAGCAAATTTACGTGATAATGCCAGTGTCATGTACTCCAATGTGATCCCCGGTATGGTCGGCAGCATAGTCGCTGCGGCATTTGTGGTATTTTTATTCAAAACCGCAAGTACACACAGTCTCAAACTGATTTGGTTTGTTGCCATTAGTGCCGTGATGCTGATCAGAATCGGCGATGGCTTAGTTTGGTATCTAAAACTTAGACATACTGAATTCGATGGCCAAGCAGCCACCAATCGTTTTGTCCTTGGTGCAGTGGTCACTGCACTGCTTTGGAGTACCTACTCTGTGGGCTTTTTCGACACCATGGACGAAGCCCAATTTGCGATAACTTTAGCGGTGCTGTGCAGTGTAGCTGGCGGTTCCAGTACGATATTGGCAGGACATAAACAAGTCTCGGTATTGTTTGTGATTTTGCTGCTCGCGCCAGTATCCCTGATGGCTGTCTTTTCCGGTCAAAATTATCATATTTACCTAGGTATTCTTGGATTACTTTTCTGTGTAGCAATGTCGATATCGGCACTAAGAACATCCAGCTTAGTGCTTGAAACGATCAAACTAAGACATGAAAACAGCCAACTTGTCGAAACAATGAACTTAGAAATCGACCAGGTTGATGAAGTACACCAGAAGCTCTCAAATGCCTACGATAAGCTTAATGACGCAAACTCATCACTTGAAAAAGAAGTAGAACGAAGAACTGAAGAAATTCAAGAGTTGTCTAGCCTTGACCCTCTAACCCAACTTTATAATCGCTCAGCTTTTATCAAGCAGCTACTTAAAACAGTCAAAAAGAGCACTGACAGGGGTCATTCAATTGCGCTTCTTTTTATTGACCTAAATGGTTTTAAGAAAATTAACGATTCATTAGGGCACAAAGTAGGAGATGCGGTACTCGTTGAAATTGCTAACCGACTGGGCGCATTTGCTAATGACTATCAAGCCGCGAGGTGGGGAGGAGATGAATTTTTAATGTTGATCCCCTATGCTGACAAAACAACCGCACTATCAGTGGCTACTGCATTGCAAACTCGAATTGCTCAGCCCCTTGATGCCATGTCGAACCAATTGAATCTGACAGCAACCATCGGTATCGCAATGTTTCCAGAGCATACAAGCAACGAAACCGAACTGATTCAATTAGCTGATTTTGCCATGTTTGAGCAGAAAAAATTGCGTGTAAACGAGCCTAGAATGTTTACCCATGATTTGTTTCAAAACCTCAAATATGTGGAAGAACTGCGTAGTGGATTACAAGATGCCATCGCCAAAAAGCAATTGTACCTTTGTTACCAACCGATTGTTTGCTGTAAAACACATCAACCCCGTTTGTTTGAAGCATTACTGAGATGGAACTTCAATGATGGTTTAGTTAGGCCTGATATATTTATCCCGTTGGCGGAACAATCTGGCTTAATTAGAGAAATCGGCGCCTGGGTTTTAAACCGAGCATGTATTGATGCTAGCCAATGGCAACATAGCCCAGACGCATCAGTGACGGTCAATGTGTCAATCATACAGCTTCAGGATGATGATTTTATTAATGTCTTGGATAAGGCTTTACAAACCAGTCAACTCGATCCTACCAGATTGCATTTGGAGATCACTGAGTCGATGTTTGCAGACGACAAAGACAAAGTCCGAGAAACCCTTGATGCTATAAAATCTCGCGATGTTCAAGTGTCTATTGACGATTTTGGAACGGGTTATTCTTCACTGAGCCAATTACAGACATTGAGTTTTGATATCGTGAAAATCGACCGTTCTTTTGTTCAAAATATGCAGCAAGGCGGTGAAGCTATCATTAGAGCTACCATGTTTATTGCCAATGAATTTGGCAGTCAAACGGTCGCGGAAGGTATTGAAACAGAAGATGAAGCGCAAAAATTATCTGACATGGGCGTAGACTTTTTACAAGGTTTCTTATTTGCCAAACCTATGCCTAACGATGAGCTAAGAGTCTGGGTTGAACATCGCAACGTGACAATTCAAGCTAATAGTACTGACTAACACCTTGTTTATCTCGCGATGATTGCATTGCGGACAAGGTATATTACACTTATTAATATGCCTTATACCAATCCGCTGTCTAAACAAAAGGTGTAAATATTGCGTACGCTAACTAAGTTACTGCCGTTATTTATTAGCTTGCTGATGTCAGTATGTGTCACGGCTCAACAGAATATCGTGTTTGCCGATAGCCCCTACCCGCCCTATGTTCTTGGCTCCTCCTCAGATAAAGTTCCCAAAGGCGGTACCGCTGTGGATCTTGTCAATCAGCTGTTTTCAGAGCTTCCAGAGTATAACCTTGAGTTTCGTTTGCTGCCTTGGAAGCGTCTATTAAGAGAACTTGAAAAAGGCGAAGTAGATGGCGTCACCATGGTCGCCAAAACGCCGGAACGCGCCCAGTATCTCGACTTTACTTCAGCATTGGTTAGATATGAACTGGCCTTATTTTATTCTGCGTCAACATTTCCAAATGGCATTAATTGGCAACAATTATCCGACCTTAGCGACTATCGAATTGGTGTGGTGGAAGGATATCTATCAGACAGTAAACTGCACGAATTTGTCGATCAAGGCGCGCCACTAAATTTGGTTCGCCTATCGGGCAACGAGCAACAATTATTTGGAATGTTATTGCGAGGACGTATTGACCTTATTTGTTTTAAGCTCGAGTCAGGTAAAACCCTATTAAGACAACAAGGTTGGTCACAAGATATCAAACCCAATGACCGCGCCATATATCAAGGCTCGTATTATTTAGGGTTTTCAAAAGCGCGGCAGCACGCAAGCTTAATTAATCAACTTAACAACTTAATAGACCAGTGGCGAGACAACGGCAAGCTAGATGCCATTTTACATCCTCATAGTCCAAATCGCGTTAACTAATACCAATCATTTGGACGATTGCTTCACTTCACCGACTATCGGCATTAGACAAATGATTGAATTGCTCAATGATGTTGCTGATGAAACCGCTATGTTTCAGCTCTTTTAATACTCTATTCACATTTTCCATAAAGTCCTCTTGCCCGGCAAAGGATTTTTCAGAAAACGCCATACACACCCTAGCGCGTGACAAAGCTTTTACGACTTCGACTTGATTACGCTGACCTTGAGCAGAAGCTTCGTTTAAGAACCACGACTCCTCAGATAGGGCAAAGTCCACATGGCCCTGCAGTAGTTGCCTTACTTGAGACTTAATCTCTGGCAGATAAATGGGTAATAACTTGGGGACAGAGGATAACTGAGTCTCAGAGAATGACCCTCTAACGACATTGATTGTTCGCTTAGGATTGTCTTGCTGGAGTGAGTCGGCGTTAAATAGTCTCGACTTGAGTGCCAATACTGAAAGTTTTGTTTCATAAGAGTATTCGCTGGACACTAGAATCTGATCAGAGGAATGATCACAAAAAATGCTCACTAGCCCATCTATTTCCCCGGCCAGGGATAGTTTCAGTGCTCTTGCCCAAGGAATATGTACAAAATCTGCGGTAAGCTCCATCTTGGTTAATAGCTTCTTAAAAATTTCGACATCAATGCCCGTAACCTGATCATCTTTGGTATACACAAAGGGCTCTACATTTTCAGAATAAGCAATAGTCAAGACATCCGGTTTTGATACACCTTGAGCACAAAAAAATGCCAAGGCCATGACTAAAACCTTTAGAAGTAAACGCCTAAACAGCACTCTTCCATGTCTGATCATAACAATTCTAATCAATCCTTTTTGCTGTCACTTTGGGTGTAATAAATATAGTGTACGCTAGTTAAATGATACTGAACACGTAAAAACACAAATAGCACTATCTATAGAAGTTTTCGCTACAACCGATTGCGGTGATGATTAAGTGGCGCTCGAATTTCAAAGTTCGATTTATTTATTATGCAAAAATGGGCACAATACAGGTTTTTAACCTTGAGTGTTGCCATGGCCCAGCTTTATTTTTATTACTCCGCAATGAACGCGGGTAAATCAACGTCTTTACTTCAATCTGCGTATAATTATAAAGAACGGGGAATGCGAGCCGAAATATTTACGGCTGCGTTAGATGATAGGTATGGTACAGGAAAGGTCGCGTCGCGCATTGGCTTAAAAGCCGAGGCGCATTTGTTTAATGCCAGAAGCAATATGTTCGATGAGATTAAGTCCCTCACTCAGTCAGGAAAAATAGATTGTGTATTTATTGATGAGGCTCAGTTTCTTTCCAAGCAACAAGTTATGCAATTAACCGATGTAGTTGATAACTTAAATGTACCTGTATTGGCTTATGGGTTAAGAACCGACTTTCTGGGTGAGACCTTTGAGGGTAGTCATTATTTACTGGCTTGGTCAGACAAAATGTTTGAGCTAAAAACCGTTTGTCACTGCGGACGTAAAGCAAACTTTGTTGTGCGCAGGGACGATCAAGGAAACCCTGTCAATCAAGGAGCACAAGTTCAAGTTGGAGGAAATGACAGCTATGAATCTATGTGTCGAAGACACTTTCGAGAATTAGTTTGGCAGTGATATCTGTTGCAAATGCTTTTTGAGCTCATTCATTAGCACTGGTTTGTTTAAATAACCACTCATTCCGGCGTTTGACGCTTTTTTTCTATCTTCCGGCAGGACATTTGCACTTAAACCAATAATGGGGATGGATTGGTCTGTTTCTCGGATCCGTCGTGTCGCCTCTAAACCATCCATAACCGGCATTTGTACATCCATTAATATCACGTCGAACACCATACTTGAGTGAATCGTTAGTGCTTCTTTTCCATTTACTGCGACGACCGCTTTGTGGCCCATATTTCGTAGCATATTCACAACCACTGTGGCATTGATCTCATTATCCTCAACCACTAACACCTTGAGACGGGTAGTTAATGAATCATCTTCTGCCGTCAATTGCTGCTCATTTTGCTTCCATATTTGATTTTGCAAACTGTGCATCAAAGATTGCTCATCTAGCAAAAAAGGTGGTTCATGCCAGTTG
>JAOMVH010000127.1 GCA_028356795.1 Aliiglaciecola sp.
AACGATTGCGTTTGGAATGGGAGTCGACAAATCTAATATCCGTTTTGTTATCCATTATGAACTTCCCAAATCAATTGAAAGTTATAGCCAGGAAATTGGACGAGCGGGGCGTGATGGCAAGTCATCACAATGTATTACCTTGGCCAACTTAGACAACTTAAATCGACTCGAAAACTTTATTTACGCTGATACGCCTGAATTATGGAGTATTGAACGGGTCTTGCAGCTAGTTGACCAAGAACGAGACGACGATAGGTGGGAAACACAAGTTATCCCATTGTCCAATCAAACCAATTTTCGTCAGCTGGCACTTAAAACACTGTTAGTTCAGCTAGAGTTGCGCAAAGTCATTACACCTTTGTTTGGTTATTTTGCTGAGATCCGTTACAAATTGAATAAAGGGCAAGAAGTGATCTTGGCCCTATTTGAAGGTGAGCGTTGTGATTTTGTTGCGGCTATTTTTGCTCATAGTAAACATAATAAAGTTTGGTCGATACTCGATCAGAGTGAACTGCAACAATCCTATCCCCATCAAAGAAAGCGCTTGGTCAATGCGCTGGATTATTTGCATCAGCAAGGGGTGATTGAACTGCAATCTCAGCGCCACACCGATGTGTACAAGGTTGATACTGACTTGCTTCATCGTGCAGGTCTAAGTGAAGAATTGCACCACTATTTCAAACAGCGAGAAGTAAGCGAAATTAAACGACTAGAGCAAGTTGTTGGTTTTTTCCAAACGGACCAATGTTTGTCAAAAGCACTTTCTCATTATTTTGGAGACCAAACAGTTTCGCAATCCTGCGGTCATTGCAGTGTTTGTATAGTTGGGAAAACCTCGCTACCGAGTATCGAACAGTCATTTTCGCAAAATGACTTGGATATAGAATCCATTTACATTTCTGTATCTTCAAGCATGCAGAGAATTGTAGGGCACACCCCTAGTGCAGATTTATTTAGCCGCTTTCTGGCCGGAATGACAAGCCCGTTTTTGACCAAAATAAAAGCCAAAACCTTAAAAGGTTTTGGCTTATATGAAAAAAAACGCTATCAGGATATCCACGGGTTGGTATGCCCTGCGATTAACAAACTACCGAACGCTACAAAGGTTAACTGAGCTTAGCTGCCTGTTCAGGTGGATTGGTATAAAATACCCGTTATCCTTTTGCGTTTGTGCTTTCAAATATTTTGTCTGCAGATGCGGCAACAAAACCTTGATATAAGTCGCCGTCTGGTAATGCATAGCGCTGAGCAAACTCATAAAAACAACTTGGGATTTGTTTTTTTGTGTCAGAAAATTGCACTTCAATTTGATCCGCCATGGTGGATGATTGAGCTAGGTGCACTTCTGGCCCACCTTTGATTTCTCCTCCAGAGGTATTTAGCACAAAACCTGCGTCTTTTAGCTGAGCGTTAACATCGGCTAAAACTTGGAAGTGGGGAAGGTGGTTTACTGAAACCGTGAAATGATTTGCTCTAAAGCCCCATGCAGCCATCCAAGCGGCATACTCAGATGCAGCGAGTAAGGTTTCATAGTCGGCACTAGAAACTTGCCAATGAGTTCCTGAGTACAAGAAGTCATCTTGTGATGCGGCATTTTCTGCGATGTTAGCGATCATATTTTGGATAATGGCTTGCACATCAGCACTGAATTCTTCAACCAATAATTCGCTAATAAACACTTTCGGCTTAGTTGTGTCTGCATGTTCAAAGTGTTTTGCTTTGAGTTTCTTTTGCTCAAAGTTGTATTGGCCCTTCTCTTCGTAGCCAAGTGCCAAGAAATGCTGTGAGAGCTTTTCAAGGTTAACTTTGTCAATGTTGAAGGTTCTGAAAGCTACGTGGTCATTGATAAGTGCTACTTTTCCAGCCGTTTCACCAAGCAGTTCATGAACTTTTTTTGCTGATGGAGTGATGGCAACATAATCCTGCCATAGGTTGGCAAACAAGGTATCTATGTTCGAGTGCATAAAACTACTATATCTCTTTAAGTAAAAGGCCCCGCTAAAAAGCAGGGCAGGTTAATTGAATTTCAGTTATGAATATTAAAACGTTAAACCTGGGCTCAATGTGCCTGGCATGCTCACTTGCTCAAGTTCAACCGATGCTACTGGAAACGCGCAATAGTCCGCTGCGTAAAAGGCACTGGCTCTATGATTGCCACTATCACCAATACCGCCAAAGGGTGCTGCGCTGCTGGCGCCAGTAATAGGTCTATTCCAGTTAACGATACCAGCACGAATTCGTTTGAAGAAGTGTTGGTAATCAGCCTCGCTGTCTCCTAAGAAACCTGCGCTTAAGCCAAAACGTGTGTTGTTAGCGAGGGCAATAGCAGTGTCAAAGTCATCAAAGCGACAAACCTTAAGTAATGGGCCAAAGTGTTCTTCGTCTGGCATCTCGTTAATGATATTGCTGACATCCAGAATGCCCGGAGTTACAAACCCAGATTCGGTATCTGTGTGTTGCAATTTAACCAAGGATGTTGCGCCCAATTCTAACAGTTCGTCTTGCGCGCGTACCATTGATGCTGCCGCTTGGCTCGATACCATGGCACCCATAAAGGGTTGTTGCTCAGCATCATACTGGTCAACAAGGATATTGTTGGTGACTTCTAATAATTTGGCTAAAACCGCATCGCCTTGTGCGCCATTTTCTATAAAGAGTTTACGTGCACAGGTACAACGTTGACCTGATGTGACAAAAGCCGACTGAACGATATCGTGAACTGCTGCGTCAACATCACTGACACCTTTTACAATTAGTGGGTTATTACCACCCATCTCCAACGCGAGTATCTTGCCCGGATGTCCGGCAAATTGTTCGTGAAGAATTCGACCGGTGCGCGAACTGCCGGTAAAAAACAAGCCGTCGATATCATTGTGGGAGGCAAGAGCTTTGCCGGTTTCCACTTCACCTTGTACTAAGTTGAGAACACCACTTGGTAGTCCCGCTTTCTCCCAAAGTTGTACCATTTTTTGGGCGACAACCGGGGTAAGATCACTGGGTTTAAATACAATTGTGTTCCCTGCCAATAGTGCTGGAACAATGTGACCATTTGGCAGATGACCAGGGAAGTTGTATGGACCAAATACCGCGACTACACCATGGGGTTTGTGACGAATAAAAGCTTTTCCAACAGGCATAGGGTTTTCTACTGTGCCTGTACGTTCGTGATAGGCTTTTTCTGAAATGCCGATTTTTCCGATCATCGCACCCACTTCAGTGGCTGTCTCCCATAAGGGCTTGCCAGTTTCTTGGGCTATGAGTAGTGCTAGTTCTTGTTTGTGCTCAGCAAGTAACTCACCGTATGCTTTGACCAGATCTAAGCGCTGTTCAAAGGACTTATCACTCCATTCGATAAAGGCTTTACGAGCGGCTTTTATTGCTAAATCAACTTGAGTCGAAGAAGCAGAGGCAGCTTCCCAGATCACGGCTTTTTTGGCTGGATCGATTGATGAAATAGCATGACCTTCGCCGGCATGCCATTCACCCGAAATAAAGTGTACTTGAGTATTCATAAATTCTGTCCTTTGGCTGAATTAACAGTTAATTCGTGTTGGTGAAAAACGGATCTGATCACCATCTTCAACCATTAATGCGGTTGCACAGGCTTGCGATAAATACGCGATTCGTTGCTCTTTATCTGCAAAAACGTTGGTAGCTTTTGCTCTGAAGTCATCGACAAGCGTGTTGATGACATAACAAAGTTCTCCTTCAGAGGCTTTGTTGTCATTAATTTTTACTACCATTTTTCGGCTCGCCTGCGCGGTACGAATATTTTGAAGGTTGGCTTCTACTGTAGGGCCCGCATCAAAAATATCGACATACCCCTGACAGCTGAACCCTTCTTGCTGCAGCAATTGCAATGCCGGGCGAGTTTTGTCATGGACTTTTCCAATGACCTCTTGGGCTGCATCACTAAGTAAGTTCACGTAGATTGGGTATTTGGGCATCAACTCGGCAATAAACACTTTATCGCCAATACCTGTGAGGTAGTCAGCCGTTGGGAAGTCCATTGAAAAGAAATGTTCTTCAAGCCATTGCCAAAAAGGTGATTTACCCGAATCGTCACTTACACCGCGCATTTCTGCGATAACGGTTTGTGCAAATCTGTGTTGATGCTCCAGCATAAAGAGAAAGCGGAACTTGGAAAGCAGGCGGCCATTGCTTCCCTGGCGCGCTGACTCTCTTAAAAACAAAGTGCAGATTTCAGATACACCGGTGTAATCGTTGCACAATGTGAGAATGTCAACGGTGTTGTGTACCTTTAGCTCTCTAGAGGCATGTACAACTTTCCCTAAATGATAGTGATAAAACGCATCATCTAGGCCAACGGTTGCTTCTATGCCACTAGTGCCGATAACTTCACCGGTTTCGGTATCTTCCATGACAAACAAATAGCCCTGATTACCAGGCTCTTCAACCTTTGAGGTAAATGCCGATATCGAACGTTCAATTTTACTGCGCAGTAAATTTTCATTGACCGGTAACGAGGTAAATCCAATGCCAGACTCAATAGCGATATCATGCAGTGCAGGGTAATCACTTGACGTAATTGGGCGTATTACTTTCATTGTGTTGTGCTCTTGTTAGCGAGTATAGGTGATTAACCGTTAACTACATGGGCTACTGCTTGTTCAAATCGCGCTAAACCTTCACGAATATCTTCGTCAGGGATCACCAATGACGGTGCGAAACGCACAACATTAGCGCCTGCCACTAGACACATCAATTTATGAGAAGCCGATGCAACCAAGAAGTCTCTCGCTCTACCTTTATATTTTTCGTTTAATGCGCAACCTAACAACATGCCTTTACCACGTACTTCTTCAAATACATGATATTTGTCATTGATTGCTTTGAGTCCATCACGGAACAATTGCTCTTTATGAAGGACACCTTCAAGCACTGCTGGTTGATTGATAACATCCAGTACACGCTCGGCAACAGCACACGCTAGCGGATTACCACCATATGTGCTGCCATGAGTACCAGGCTTTAGACTGCTAGCAATTTTTGCTGTTGTCAGCATGGCGCCAACAGGAAAACCACCACCTAGTGACTTAGCGGATGTTAAAATGTCAGGAGTGACACCAAAGCCCATATAAGCATACAGATGTCCAGTACGGCCCATTCCAGATTGTACTTCATCGAAAATTAATAGCGCATTGTGTTTGTCACATAGTGCACGAACACCGGATACAAATTCTTGTGATGGGCTGATGATTCCACCTTCACCTTGCAGAGGTTCCATCATCACAGCACATGTATTGTCTGACA
>JAOMVH010000128.1 GCA_028356795.1 Aliiglaciecola sp.
AATACTGTCTTTGAATCTTCATTAAGCCAACGGCTGCTTTACGTACACAAGAGACCGTCAGAATTGATTACGCTCCGTTATTGAATATGTCAGATTAAATGGTGACCAATCCATTTTAGACCAATCCATTTTAGACTGTTAACACCAATCCATTTTAGACCATTAATTTCACCAATTGCCTAAGTAACGGTTTAGCCGCTTAATAGTTTCAACCGATTTCCCGTCAAACTCTATGAAGTTACAGCGCGTAATGTTTTCGTTCCCGTTAAACTCATGTTTCCATTAGCAGCTTGCTCGATATGCTCTGACCACCAACACATGAGTTTTCTTCTGCGATCAATATAATCGGCGCGATTGTAAGCACGCCTCACGCCATTCTTATCTACATGGGCTAAAGCACTTTCGATAATGTCTGGATCATGCCCCTGTTCATTGAGCGTAGTGCTCGCTAAAGAACGCAAGCCATGAGCAACTAGCTTTTTATGAAAGCCCATGCGCCTTAGTGCCATATTTGCGGTAGATTCATTGATGTGGCTTCTAGGGTTTCGATCTCCTGGAAAAACATGTTCACGGTGTCCACTAATGGGTTCAATCAAACGCAATAGCGATAACGCTTGACCTGTAAGCGGCACAATGTGTTCACGTTTCTTTTTCATGCGCTCAGGCGGGATAATCCATAACTTGTTATCAAAGTCTATTTCGCTCCATTTCGTTCCTGCTGCTTCACCCGGTCTCACCATGGTATGTAACTGCCATTCCAAAAGACAACGGGTCACAATTTTTATACTGGCAGTATTTAGCGCTGTCATTAATTTAGGTAGATCATCAGGTTTCAAAGTCGGCATGTTTGTTTTTGATGGTGCTTCAAATGCTTTGCTAATTCCTGCGAGTGGGTTGTGGTGTGTTAGGCCAGTATTAACTGAAAAAGTCATGATTTCATTTAGTCGTTGGCATAAACGTTTAACGGTCTCTAAACTTCCAGCTGCGGCTAGAGGTTTGAGTACCTTTATAGCTTCAACAGCGTTAACCATGCTGATAGGGGTTTTTCCCATAGAAGGGAAGACGTGCTTTTGAAGGGAGCGGATGACGTCTTCAGCATAAGCGGGCGTAATAGTGGACTTCTTAACTGCAAACCAATCTGTAGCGACATTTTCAAGCGTGTTATTGTGTGCTTGCTGAGTTTCTCGCTTGATATTTTCTCTGTGTGACTTTGGATCGATATTTCGTGCGAGTAATGCGCGAGCTTCATCTCGATTTTCGCGCGCTTGTTTTAAGCTAACACTTGGGAAAGCACCGAAGCTGATGTTACTCCGCTTGTTAGTATGTGGATGATAGTAGTTAAACAACCAAGTCTTAGTGCCATTGGCCTTTACTCTCAGAGCCAGCCCTCCACCGTCAGACAGGTTATATTCCTTGTCTTTTGGTTTAGCCTGACTAACTTCAGTATTGGTCAATGGTTTGGTGAGCTTTGCCATATTAGTAACACCCAAATAGTAACATTATGATCCGTGTTACTTGAGATGTTACTATATATACTGGATGTTACAAGTTCGCCCTGGACGTTACTGGCAATAAAAAACCCGCCAAAGCAGCTGTTTACGTGCCTTACGGGTCTTTATAGGTTCTTGTTGAACCTCAATTTGGCGGAGAGAGAGGGATTCGAACCCTCGTTAGGTTTAACCCTAAACACACTTTCCAGGCGTGCGCCTTCAGCCACTCAGCCACCTCTCCGAAACTATTAAATTATGTACCTTTGATTTGAAAGCAAGCTCTGGTATGAATCTCGGCACACTGCGTGTGCGTTACTTCAGACTTCCTGCCTTTCGCCCTTGAGTCTACTTTCGAGACTCGATAATGCTTGAGCGCGGCGTATATTAGGGAATTCATGAAAGCTTATCAAGCTGAAAAAACAATTATCGTGTAATTATCCATTAATTACGCGTTCCCTTTAACTTTAAGGTTGTGTTGTGCTGAAAAATCCAACATTCGATTTAAAGGAACAAGCGCTTTTTCCCTTAGTTCATCATCAACAACGATTTCATGCCCCGTATCATCCACCAACGCATTGTAAATTGCTTTTAAGCCATTCATGGCCATCCAAGGGCAATGTGCACAGCTTTTACAAGTCGCGCCATTTCCGCCAGTGGGTGCTTCAAAAAACTCTTTTTCCGGGGCAAGCTGTTGCATCTTGTAGAAAATGCCTCTGTCGGTCGCCACGATAAATTTGCTATTGGGTAGATTCTGTGACGCCTTAATGAGTTGGGAAGTAGAACCAACGGCATCGGCCATTTCAACCACACTTGCTGGTGATTCAGGGTGAACCAATACGGCAGCGTCCGGATTTAAATGCTTCATGTCTTGCAATGCTTTGGCAGAGAATTCATCGTGCACAATACACTCACCATGCCACATCAACATATCTGCACCGGTTTGTTTGGCAATGTATGCACCTAGGTGGCGATCAGGTCCCCATAGTATTTTTTTACCTTGAGAATCAAGGTGTTCAACAATTTCTAGCGCGATACTAGAGGTTACAACCCAATCTGCTCGGGCTTTGACTGCCGCAGATGTATTGGCGTAAACCACCACCGTATGATCTGGATGCGTATCACAAAATGCGCTAAATTCTTCAATCGGACAACCTAAATCAAGAGAACATGTCGCCTCAAGGGTTGGCATTAATACGGTTTTTTCTGGGCTCAGAATTTTTGAGGTTTCCCCCATAAACTTTACACCGGCAACAATCAATGTCTGGGCTTCACTATCACGGCCAAAGCGGGCCATTTCAAGGGAATCAGAAATGAACCCACCAGTTTGTTCCGCCAATGCCTGTATTTCAGGATCCGTATAATAATGCGCAACTAACACCGCGTTACGCTGTTTTAACAAACGCTTTATTTCTTGTTCGTAAAACGTTTGTTTAGATATTGACAATAACTCGGGTTTTGCCGGAAACGGATAATCTATCGAATCAATGCGATTCACCTGCGCCATGCTACATCTCTTGTTAACAGGATTTAAACGTCCGAGTATTATACCCTAGCTAAGCCGCTTTGAAAAACTAATACCAATTTCAGTTAACTTTTTAGGCCAAAAAACAAGCGAGTCAATGCTGTACGTTTCACTAATTCATAACCTGCATAACAAAAAAAAACAGTGCCACCTAATACAATGAAAAATTCAATTGCGGGGTGAATGGCCATCGGTTTTACATTCCATGCAATAACCACTATCACGGTTTGATGAAACATGTACCAGGGCAGAATTGCTTTATTGGCATAAGTTAAAATACGATTAGACTTGGTTAAATATTTACCAGCGTAACCAATCACTAAAAATATCCAGCCCCAATGATTTGCCGAGTAAACGATGCCATAGAACACTTGTACCAGCGCTGAATCCTGATATTGACTTGCAAGCCACACAAAACCGCCGTTTCGATCTGCGATGATAAAGCTGTAGCCCAATAATGCTATGAGGAAAAACCAACGCCGCTTGTCGATTACAAATTGCCACCAATTATCCGCTCTGGCAAATAGATAACCGGCAATAAACACCAACATGTACTTGCTATGATTATACCAGTCATCAGTTAGCCCATGAGTGACAGGGAAGCTTTCAGCTAACCACATCCAACAAGCAATAAGTGAAAAACATAAAACGATAAAAACTGCGGGAAATACCACTTTTTCATTTAGCTGCGCAGCAAAGCTTGCAAGCAGTGAATGTGCTGACAAAATGACCATACTGTAGACCCAAAGATAAGGTAAAAACCACAAGTGATTCCAGGTCAATAAACCTATTGATGAATGATGCTCTGTTAACAAATCAGTATTGGGATTGATGTAGCTAGTCCAGAAATCAAATACCCCAGGCTCGATCAAGTTCTGGCTCATCGCCTCAATGTCAACTTGCGGAAATACTACGACAAACATGCCAAACAACAATGGAATGAGAAGACGATTACTTCGTAATTTAATTAACGACAAAGCAGCGGTATTTTTCAATACCAAAGACAACACCATCGCGCTGATAAAAAATAATAAGGACATGCGCCAAGTGTTGGTTAATATCATCACCTCTTGTAGCCATCGAAAAGTGATATCACTTTTAATATGCCAGCCCCAATCTTGTACGTAATACATGCCGATGTGATAAAAAATCAAGAGTGAAAAAGCAAGGGTGCGCAACCAATCCACGTCGTATCTACGCAATGTATCTGTCTGTGTCATATCCCTATTTGCCTCAATGTATGTTTGTATGGTTTGATATATTCATTCAAATACACGTTTCATCACATCGCCAAATGGCCATGTGGACAGCATCAGGGATAAACGGTGGGAAATAGGGATAACAATAATTTAAATGCTTTTGAGCGCTTCGATAGGCGACCTTTGCTATACACCTATTTGCTAATTGCATTTTACTTGTTTGCCAACAACAGCATCAATGCATCTAGCGTATGGTTAGAACACACCCGCGATGGTCCAGCAGAAATTCAAGTATGGGAGCCCTATTTATGGGAGTTTTCTAGTGCCTTAGCTGTGTTACTGATTTTACCCTTTGTATTTGCTTTATTCCGGCGCATGCCATTAGCGTTTGAACAAATCGGCAAACAATTGGCAGTTCATATTATCGCTACGCTTATGTTTAGCGCCGCGCACGTCGGATTAATGGTAGCAATGCGCGAGGCAGTGTACTGGTATATGGGCGCTTCATACGAATTTTCGCCATGGCTGAGAGAGTTTTGGTACGAATACCGAAAAGATGCATGGGGATATCTATTTTGGTTGGTAAGCTACCATGTAGCCTTCGCGCTTTATCGCCGTTTAAAGGGCGAAGCAAGTTTAGTCATGCAGAACAGCCCCACTGAGAAAGATAATAAAACTGAGATACCTCTCTGTGATTCCCATTCTATGGCTGACATACCTGAATTTTTATTAGTTAAAAAGCTCGACAAGGAATTTTTGGTCAGAGTAACAGAGGTTGAATGGCTGGAGAGCGCAGGCAACTATGTCAACTTACACAAAGGCGGTCGTATATACCCTCTGAGAGGGACATTAAGTGAAACTGTCACCAAACTAGCTCCAGCCGGCTTTAGTCGAATTCACCGCAGTTATGGCGTCAATCATCACTACATCGACAGTATTCAGTACCAAAGTAGTGGCGATGGTGAAGTAACTCTGTCTTCAGGGGCCACATTGGGTATATCTAGACGCTATAAAGAACAGTTTAAGAAT
>JAOMVH010000129.1 GCA_028356795.1 Aliiglaciecola sp.
ACTAGTAACAGCGATAGTGAAGCCCTTTAAGCTTGACGATGTTCGCGAAGCAATCTCTGAGATTGGTATAGATGGTTTAACCGTAACTGAAGTGAAAGGCTTTGGTCGACAAAAAGGCCACACTGAGTTGTACCGCGGGGCAGAATATCAAGTTGATTTTCTACCTAAAGTAAAACTTGAAATCGCAGTACAAGACGATCACGTTGAACGTTTAGTTGAAGCCATTGTTGGCGCAGCGAAGACGGGCAAAATTGGTGACGGAAAAGTATTTGTATATGACTTAGAGCATGCTGTACGTATTCGTACCGGTGAAACTGACGGCGAAGCCATTTAAGTAGTTTGGAGAACACTATGGAAATCACATTTGAACTCGGGTATGCACTAGATACCTTTTATTTTCTAATCTGCGGCGCACTTGTTATGTGGATGGCTGCAGGTTTCACTATGTTGGAAGCCGGTCTTGTCCGTGCCAAAAACACCACTGAAATTCTAACTAAAAACGTCGCTTTGTATGCGATTGCTTGTATTATGTATATGGTATGTGGATACGCATTCATGTACGGCGGCGACTTCTTCTTGTCTGGCATCACTGCCGATGGCGCCACAGGCGTAGCGGAACCAGCGACCTATGCACCTTCTGCGGACTTCTATTTCCAAGTAGTATTTGTTGCAACGGCTATGTCGATTGTATCTGGTGCAGTAGCCGAGCGTATGAAGCTTTGGGCATTCCTAGCGTTTGCAGTTGTATTGACTGGTTTCATTTACCCTATGGAAGGAGCTTGGACTTGGGGTAACGGCGTTGCAGGAAGCATGGGAGAATGTGGAGTCTTTGGTTTGTATTCACTCGGCGGAATTGATGAAGGTGCATGTGCTGATATCACTGCATTCAATTGGAGTGACTTCGCAGGCTCAGGTATTGTTCATATGTCAGGTGCAGCTGCTGCTCTTGCTGGCGTGTTAGTGCTTGGTGCACGCAAAGGCAAATACACTGAAGATGGAAAAGTTAACGCTATACCTGGCGCTAACCTTCCGTTAGCTACGTTGGGTACTTTCATTTTATGGATGGGCTGGTTTGGTTTCAATGGTGGCTCTGTACTTGCTACCGCGAGTGTAGAGAGCGCTAATAGTGTTGCAGTAGTATTTTTGAATACTAACGCTGCGGCAGCGGGTGGTTTGGTTGCTGCTTTATTGTTAGCCCGCGTATTGTTTGGTAAAGCGGACTTAACTATGGTACTTAACGGTGCACTAGCTGGTCTGGTTGCCATTACTGCAGAGCCTTCAACGCCAACTCCTCTTCAAGCGACCTTGTTTGGTGCTTTAGGGGGTCTTCTAGTGGTTGGTAGTATCATTGCCCTTGATAAATTAAAAATTGATGATCCAGTAGGTGCTATCTCTGTTCACGGTGTAGTTGGTCTACTAGGGCTTCTTCTAGTTCCTGTAACTAATGATGGTGCTGACTTCGTAGGCCAGATTGTTGGAGCATTGACTATCTTTGTATGGGTATTTGTTACTAGCTTCATTGTATGGAAGGTGCTTAAAGCAATCATGGGTATCCGCGTTAGTGAAGAAGAAGAGTTTGACGGTGTTGATATGAGTGAGTGTGGTTTAGAAGCTTACCCAGATTTCACACCAGGTCGCTCTTAATAAGAGTTAGGGAGAAGGTGGGCGAATAATAAAAACAATAACACCCATTTATTCTATTAGATAAAAACCCCGCATTTGCGGGGTTTTTTGTTTTTTATCGTTGGCAATAATACCAATCCACCATTATTACTTTAAAGCATTGAAAGCAAAGCGTATCCTTGACTTGCTCAGGCCCAATTTTAAACATCAAGATGGTAAATCAAATGACACGTATATTCTGGTTAGTTTGTGCTTCACTATTTTTTGCAACCGCTGCTTCTGCCTATGACCGAATAACCGGTGAGCCTTTTGCTTCTCGCTCAGAAGTGATTGCCACCAATGGTATGGTGGCGACGAGTCAACCATTGGCTACCCAAGTAGGGTTAGATATTCTCAAGCAAGGTGGTAACGCCATTGATGCTGCCATTGCTGCCAATGCGATGCTAGGGCTGGTTGAACCCACAGGCAACGGTATCGGTGGCGACCTTTTTGCCATTGTGTGGGATGCCAAAACAAAACGGCTGTATGGCTTAAATGCCTCTGGTCGTTCTCCAAAATCACTAACGTTGAATTATTTTAAAGAGCAGGGAATGACAAAAATCCCTTCTCATGGTCCTTTGCCAGTTTCTGTGCCGGGCGCTGTTGATGGCTGGTTTATGTTGCACGACAGGTTTGGTTCCGTGCCAATGACCAATATTCTGGCACCCACTATCGATTATGCAAAAAAAGGCTTCCCTGTTTCTGAACTCATTGCCTGGTACATGAATCGCAGTGTACCCATTTTAAGCAAATTCGATGGCTTTAAAGAAACCTATATGCCCAACGGCGCAACGCCAAAAAAAGGTGAAATATTTACTAACCCTAATTTGGCCGCAACCCTTGAAAAAATTGCCACAGGCGGTCGAGATGCCTTCTATAAAGGGGATATAGCGCGCACCATTGCTGCTTACATGAAAGGGCAAGGTGGCTTTTTGAGCTATGACGATCTCGCACAACATACCTCAGAGTGGGTAGAGCCAGTATCAAGTAATTATCGTGGCTATGACGTGTGGGAATTACCGCCCAACGGTCAAGGGATCGCTGCGTTACAAATTTTAAACGTGATGGAACAATTTGATATCGAAGGTATGGGCTTTGGTTCGCCAGAATATATCCATACGTTTGTCGAAGCGAAGAAATTGGCATTTGAAGATCGTGCTAAGTACTACGCCGATCCGGCTTTTAACAAAATCCCTGTTGATTGGTTAATATCAAAGGAATATGCACAGCAACGAGCCAAGCTAATTGATATGCAGCGAGCGGCAAAACGCATCGATGCAGGACTCAACGAGGGTGACACTATTTATCTTACAACCTCTGATAAAGAAGGCAACATGGTGTCGTTAATTCAATCTAACTATCGAGGTATGGGGTCGGGAATGACACCCACAGGGTTAGGCTTTATCTTGCAAGACAGAGGCGAAATGTTCTCTTTGGATGAAGGCCACTTTAACGTTTTTGCGCCGGGTAAGCGTCCGTTCCATACAATTATTCCTGCGTTTGTGACTAAAAATGGCAAACCTTGGTTAAGCTTTGGAGTGATGGGCGGAGGTACACAGCCACAAATGCACGCTCAGATCATTATCAATTTAATCGACTTTGGCATGAACTTGCAAGAAGCAGGAGATGCCCCCCGAATACTGCATACTGGTTCCAGTGAGCCCACAGGCGAGATCATGACAGACGGCGGATATGTGAGTTTAGAAAGTGGGTATTCAGTCAAGACACGACGTCAACTGGTGCAAATGGGACATGTACTACGAGATGTATCGGGAAGCTTCGGAGGTTATCAGGCGATTCTGCGTGACCCTAAAAACGGTGTATACTTTGGTGCATCGGAAACACGCAAAGACGGCCACGCCGCGGGTTACTAGCCCAACGCCGCTAATACCTATGTTTTTGGCAATTTAACGGAACCTATTTTTATGGCACAACCGCAAAAAGGCATCTGCGCTGAACCTAACCTTCATGCTCAGTATCTTATGTTCAATGTGATTGATGAAGACTCTCAAGTTATACGGGCTAAGTTGGCTCACATTCTTGATGTTTTCGAGCACTATGATAATGAACACTATGAGGCGATGGTATCAGGGGTAATTGCGATTGGCTCAAACTATTGGGCTGACCTGTATCCTGGATTGATCCCACTAGAGTTGGCACCATTTCCTGATATGGAATGTGATGATAGGCATGCCCCTGCGACTCCGTGCGATATCTTTATTCAAGTGCGGGCTGACCGAGCGGACGTGTGTTTTGCCATTGGTAGCGAAGTGTGTGAGTTGCTCAAGGGGCACGTGGAATTATTCGAAGAAATTAAAGGCTTTCGTTACTTAGATGGACGGGATTTAACCGGTTTTGTTGATGGCACTGAAAACCCCAGAGGTATGCGGAAATTCGATGTTGCTGTGGTGGGTGATAGCGATCCAGATTTTCAAGGTGGTAGCTATTTACATATTCAACGCTATCGAACCAATATGGACAGTTGGCAGCGTTTGCCGGTTAAAAATCAAGAAGACATTATCGGTCGAACAAAAGAAGATAATGTTGAATATGCCTCAGCAGATAAAGCCGACTTTGCACATACTAAGCGCTCCAGTTTAAAAGACGCGGACGGTAAGAGTATTGAAATTTTGCGGCAAAGCATGCCCTATGGTGATATGAGTGTGAAAGGGCTATTCTTCATCTCATTGGCAAACAGCCCTAAGCCCTTCACGTTAATGCTAAAAAGCATGGTGTTTGGTGATGAAAATAGCACCTACGACCGACTTTTAGATTTTACTGTGCCAGAGACTGGTGCCGCATTCTTTGCGCCTTCGTTAACTTTCATAAAACGTCACAAGGATAGCTAACACCAATCCTGGATAAACAAAGCCTGTAAGCACCGCTATTTTGCCCCTACCTGCGTTGTTCATCATGAATGTAGACCGAGCTCACGCCCTTGAAAATGGCTTACAGGAAAACCCGAATCTGATTGCACCAAAAGCAAACATCGCAAACCCGATCCCTACTGCCGTCATGGCTGCAATAATACTTTGCTGTCCATTAAACAAATTGGATGTGGCCAACACGCCTACAATCACACATGCATAAACACTTAACATATATTTGGCATGAGACTTAATCAAAGGGTGTTGTGCTTTGTAAATTGCCAAGATCAAGAGTAGCGCAACAAGCGGAATAATAATGACTTGTTGCAGTGCGACTATGGCGATCAGATAGACGATAACGCCAATCATTTTGTGATTAGTAGACAGTTTCAATTTCAAAACTCCGGAGTATCGAGAATATAATGCCTGAGTCTGGCAGTTGAGTTCAAAATCGACAATAAGACTTAGGTCGTAGCCCGTCTCAGCGCTTGAGGTGGTCGCATATGGCAGCTGCTTTGGCGTGAAAGCTGGGAGACTGCAACACCCTTTGCATTTTTGTTAAGTTTGTTTTGGCTAAATGCTCTTTTGCATAATAAAAGATCAACTGACCAACCTCATCAAAATTAAGTTGGTCGATATTGTGAATATCTGAATGACGTTCGAATATCACCCAATCGGCTAACCTGCAAACGTAGTAACAAAACACTAG
>JAOMVH010000013.1 GCA_028356795.1 Aliiglaciecola sp.
CCATCTCCATAAGGATTATGTGCAAATGACATGGATTTGTATGCGTCTTCATCATCTAGCAACAATTGCGCTTGCTCAACAATGGTTTGATATTCTGTACCGACTAGCTTAACAGTCCCAGCCTCTATGGCCTCTGGACGTTCAGTCGTATCTCGCATGACTAACACCGGCTTCCCTAATGATGGCGCCTCTTCTTGCACGCCACCTGAATCAGTCAAAATAATATGTGCCCGACTCATTAGGTATACAAAGGGCAAATAGTCTTGCGGATCAATAAGAAAAATATTATTGGTATCAGCAAGTAGACGATTGACCGGTTCTTGTACGTTAGGATTTAAATGCACGGGATATAATATCTGCACATCCTCATTTTCCGATAAGGTCTTTAAGGCTCGACAAATATTCTCGAAACCACCACCGAAACTCTCTCGACGATGTCCAGTGACTAAAATTAATTTTTTGCCTGTATCAAGAAAATCGAATTTGCGACTCAGCTCTTTATTGATAGTTTCATCATTATTGACTTTGTGCTCAACTTGAATCAATGCATCAATGACCGTATTGCCAGTCACAAACACTTGTGACTGAGGCACATTCTCGGTCAGCAAGTTTTTTTCAGATTTAGGTGTGGGTGCGAAATGTAGTTTTGTCAAAGAACCAGTGAGTTTACGATTTATCTCTTCCGGCCAAGGACTGTATATGTCACCCGTTCGCAAACCAGCCTCTACATGACCAACTGGAATACGTTGATAAAATGCAGATAATGATGCCGCAAATGTTGTGGTTGTATCACCGTGCACTAATACCAAATCAGGCTTTGCCCCGGCAAATACATCCCTCAGGCCCAGTAATGCTCGAGTGGTTATGTCATACAAGTCTTGACCTGGCTGCATCAAATTTAAATCATAATCTGGCTTAAGTGCAAATAAATCTAAGACCTGATCAAGCATTTGACGATGCTGAGCGGTAACACATACCTTAACGTCAAGTTGTGTATGGCTCATCAATTCAAGTGCTAATGGCGCCATTTTGATTGCTTCTGGTCGGGTACCAAAAACCAACATAATTTTTTTGTAAGTCATAATTATCTTATATTCTATTCAACTTTTTCTTCAACAAATGCACAAAGTGCACCGAACGTTTCGAATATATCAGCACTTATTTCATCATCATCTACTTCAATTCCAAAGGTATCTTCAATGGAAGTCAGAACGGTCACGACCGCCATTGAGTCAAATTCGGGGATAGCACCTAAAAGTGCCGTTTCTTCATCAAATTCGGTGTCACTGGATATCTGCAACACATCAATCAAAATTTCTTTCACAGACGCGGCTGTATTCATTCTCTCACTACCTGTATTATTATATGGTTGTTGGACAGCGTTAAAATTCTGCCAACGTCTTCCTTATTGTTCCATTATTTGTATTAATAAGAAATAGTTGCAACCCATAAACAAGAGATATGTATAAAAATGGTGACATTTTTTGACGAGTTGGTATCACAAACAGCGACAAAGCATCACAATAAGTGCGCATTAATTTTCAAAGAACAGCAGTTAACTTATGCAGAACTAGAACAAAAAGTCGCTAAGCTGGCATCTGGGCTAAATCATTTAGGTTTGAAACGGCACGATCGAGTCGCCGTCTATCTTCCCAAACTTCCTGCAACTATAGTGAGTTTCTTTGCAATAAGCAGAGCAAATGGCGCATTTGTTCCGGTCAACTCGGTGTTAAAAGCCCCTCAGGTGCAACACATTTTGAATGATTGTGATGTGCGTGTATTAGTCACCAGCAGCGACCGTTTACGTGGTTTACAAACAATTTTAACCGCGTGCCCCTCATTGGAGCACGTTATCCTCGTAGATAAATTAATTGATATAGATGTAGCTGACCTGAAAATCAGCTTAATTGATGAAGTCACTGGCGACACTATGGGGCCATCCCACAGAGCTGACAATGACATGGCGGCTATTCTATATACGTCCGGCAGCACGGGTAAACCCAAAGGTGTTGTTCTATCTCATCGCAATTTGGTGGCTGGCGCCCAAAGTGTCTCGGAATATCTTGAAAATACCCAAAACGACGTGCTTTTAGCTTTGTTGCCGTTAAGCTTTGATTATGGACTGAGTCAAATAACAACTGCATTTCTGACGGGTGCAACCGTTGTATTACTCGACTACTTTTTAGCTGGAGATGTGGTTAAAACGATCGAAAAACATCAAGTTACTGGTTTAGCGGCTGTTCCACCGCTTTGGCAACAATTAATGAAAGCCAAATGGACCGAGGCCGCAACCAGCCAACTGAGATATTTCACCAATTCAGGAGGTGCTATGCCTTTGGTGACTTTATCTGCAATTCGCAACACATTTCCCAATGCTAAACCCGTATTGATGTATGGGTTAACAGAAGCATTTCGTAGTACCTATTTGGCGTCTGAATTGGTCGATGAGCGTGTAGGCTCTATGGGTAAGGCGATACCGAATGCTGAAGTCATGGTGGTAAGAGAAGATGGTAGTGAATGTGACGTCGACGAACCAGGTGAGTTGGTGCACCGAGGTCCTCATGTCAGTTTGGGCTATTGGAACGATGCAGCTAAAACAGCAGAAAGGTTTAAGCCTGCCCCAGCAAAATTAGGCGGGCTCATGTTGCAAGAGATGGCGGTATGGTCGGGAGACACCGTAAAACGAGACGCCGATGGCTTTTTGTATTTTGTTGGAAGAAAAGATGAGATGATCAAAACGTCTGGTTATCGTGTCAGCCCCATGGAAGTCGAAGAAGCCTGTTATCAAGGGGCAGAAGAAGTTGATGAAGCCGTGGCCTGTGGCGTAAATGATTTGGAGCTCGGTCAGGCTATCGTTTTGATGATTGTTAAAAAAGCGGACTCAGATGTAGCTGACAAAGACATTCTCAATAAATGTAAAAAAGCGATGCCCAACTTTATGCATCCTAAGTATGTAGAATTTAGAGACTCACTACCGCGTAATCCAAATGGAAAAGTAGATCGCAGTTCATTGAGTAAAGAAGCAAAGGAAAAGTACCAACATGTCTAAGCCCATTCCAGTTCATGCTTCGATGGATCAATTTGATACATCGAAAAATCAAATTCTTGTCGGTGGAAAAACGTTAGATAGCATCTCTACCATTCTCGATAAGTCGGTGTTTTATGCATATGATAAGTCGATTGTTAAACGTCAGATAGAACGCTTCCACCAAGCCATTCCGAAGCAAATTAAACTCCATTATGCCATCAAGGCAAATCCATATTTGCCCCTTGTCAATGCCATGCGTGACTGGGTAGAGGGGTTTGATGTGGCATCTCAAAAAGAAATGATTATGGCAGTACAATCTGGGATGCCGGTAGAAGATATTAGTTTTGCAGGCCCCAGCAAGCAAGAAGGTGAAATTAAAGCGGCGATTGCCGCTGGTGTAACACTGCATGTGGAATCAGAGCTGGAGCTATCCCGCGCCGTGCAATTTGGTCACGAGCTGGGCATCTTGCCCATAGTTGCGTTTAGAGTAAACCCTGCGTTTGAACTAAAAGCATCAGGCATGAAAATGGGCGGTGGCCCCAAACAATTTGGGATTGATGAAGAACGTCTGATGGAAATTCTGCCTAGTCTTAATTATCAGCAAATGCAATTTCGTGGTTTTCATATTTATTGGGGCTCACAAAATTTAAAAGAAGAAGCCATTATAGATGCGCACAATAAAACATTTGAATTAGCTCAACGCCTAATGGATGTTACGCCAGTGGAGGTTACCACTGTTAATATCGGCGGGGGATTTGGCATTCCCTATTTTGCCGGTGAGAAACGTCTTAACCTCGAACCAATAGGTAGCAATTTAGAGGCCCTTTTGGTGCAATATCCCCAATTGGAAAAACGCGAACTGATTATTGAACTAGGTCGGTTTTTAGTCGCTGAAGCGGGTATATATGCCAGCAAAATTACTGACAAAAAAACCTCTCGGGGACATACCTATTTGATGACGAATGGCGGCTTACATCATCATTTATCAAACTCAGGGAATTTTGGGCAGGTAATCCGCAAAAACTACCCGGTTGCCATTGGCAATAAAATGAATATGACGGCTGATAAGGAAGCTGTCACGGCTGTCGGCCCACTGTGCACACCTCTCGATACTTTGGCAGATAAAATGCAGCTTACCGACCCTCAGATCGGCGATTGGTTGGTGGTGTATCAATCTGGCGCATACGGCCCTACTGCGAGCCCGCAGGACTTCTTAGGCCATCCTCACGTGGTAGAAATTGTTTTGTAGGTTAATCCCTTCTTGAAAGTATTCAACCAGTTTCACTTTCGACGGATAGCCATACTGTTTGGCTTTCTGTCGTTATTGTTTGTATTGCTAATACTGACTCTTCGATACTCAGATTCAGGACAACAATTCGCCATTAAAGCTCACCAGTATATTGAGCAAAACAAACCACAAAATACGGGAATACACAGATATATCCTGCACACCATTGAGTTAGTTTTATCTGCTGTCCCCTCCCCTTCATTAATTGAATACGACACCCAATACCTGGATGTTGGTTTTTCCCCGAATAGGCTTGTAGACGAGAGTGAAATGTCCTTTACTAGACAGTTCACCGTTGGGGATGAGCAACAACTCAGCAAGGCGATGAAGCGCGCTTCGGCTGGGGATGTTATTCAGATTTTACCCGGTGAATACACAATTGATAAACGCTTAACATTGGGTAACAGTGGTATACAAAACAACCCTATACGGGTCATTGCCAGCGCTGCAGGTCGAGTGGTTTTCAATATAAGTACTACTGAAGGTATTTATATCGACAAAGCCTTTTGGCACTTTGAAGGAATAGTATTTAAAGGAGTATGCGTCGAGCATCGCCGCTGTGAGCATGCTGTGCATTTATATGGCGACGCAGATCACGTCTTTATCATTAATAATCAATTTATCAATTTCAATGCTGCAATAAAGTCGAATGGCAATTATCAAAGTATGCCTGCCAAGTTCCCTGACTATGTCACTGTTTCGTACAACGACATTTACAATACCAGTATTCGTCAAACAAGATCACCGAGCAGCCCAATTGATGTTGTTGGTGGTAATAATTGGCTTGTTGAAAATAACTTTATTGCGGACTTTGCTAGAAAAGTGGTTCGCCGAACCTCAGTCACCTATGGCGCATTTTTGAAAGGTGGCGGCACAGCTGGGGTATTTAAATCAAACTTAGTCAACTGTTCATGGCAGTTACCTTATCAATCTCATTTGGATGTGCGAGTAGGATTATCACTGGGTAACGGCGGAACCGAAAGCGCTTATTGCCAGTCCAATCAGTGTGAGTTTGAACATAACAATGGCAAAATCATCGATAACATCGTGTTAAATTGTTTGAATGATGTCAGCATTTACCTAAATAAAGCAGCGGCCACACAAATACGCGGAAACACACTGCTCAATAGCTTGGGGATTGATGCTAGATTTAAACAAACATCGGTCAGCATTCGAAACAATACAATTCAAGGTCGGGTTCTGGCCAGAGACGGCGCATTTATTAGCGAGAGAGACAATGTTATGGTGGATAATTAAACGTGATATATGGAATAAAGGCAATGTTGAAAAACCTTGTATTGGCATGCACATGTTTAATAGCAAGCCTGCCAGCGTATGCCACTAGTGTCTATGATGATACGGTGACTTATACCTATGCCAGTTCAAAAGCAAGACTGCTATGGCCAGAAGGCGGTTTCGAAAAGTTTCATCAGCGGTATGCAAAAAAACTTGCTGAATTTGAAGTAAAAGACACGGATAAAGAAAGAGGCATTTTGGTTGCCATTCCTGCCACTCGCCTCGCTCCCCAAATAATGATAAGTCTGAGTCAAGAAGGTAAAACTCGCGGTGTCATTGATTTTTTCAGTACCGAAAAAGATGCCTATAAAGCACCACAATTTGTCTATGAATTGAATGGCAAAAAGCGACTATTGGTCGCTCAAACCGATGCATTCATTGCCGCAAAAGATAGAAAAACGAAATCAAAGGCCAACAATGTAAGGTCGGGAAAAAGAGAAACTGCTTTGTTATATTTTGTGTTTCCTGACAATGTTGATATTGCCAAAATTCGCAATCCTCAACTATTTCTGACGACCACTAAACGTCAAATTGGCAACGCCAATATATCAATCAATAAAATCGATTACTCGCCAGCCACAGATACTGTTGATAATTCAGGAATCGCAGATAGATACATTTTAGACAAAGGAATTTTGGAAGACCCTTCAGTTTACTTTGCTGATGATTTTGATCAACAAGGGTGGCTAAGTGGTCTAAAAGACGCTGTTGGCATGAGCAAGTCTGTCTGGAAGAATCAAGGCGAGTTAGTATTTGTCGACCACAAACAGGTCAGACACTTTAGTGGTGATCCTGGTAAGGCGGTGTTAATGCCCTTTCGCACCAATCGCAACCTAGCAGGCAACCTCGACTACTATTTTGCACAACATCATGGCAAAGAGCCCGAAGAAGCCTATTTTCGTTATTACACCATGTTGGCACCAGGCTCACAGGTGACAGGTGGAGGAAAATTACCAGGATTTGCTGGCACATACAATCAAGCCGGATGGGGAGGAAGAGCGAACAACGGTGAGAACGGATGGTCAGCTCGAGGCTCTTTTTATGAAACCATCAATGCCTCAATTCCAAATGTTGGCGGCCAAATGCCGATTGGTAGTTACATATATGAAGTTGACACCAAAAATCGATATGGCAAGCCCATTCCTTGGGGCCATCAACGCTCAACACTCAAACCGGGGAATTGGGTATCTGTAGAGCAATATTTGAAACTCAATACGCCAGAAAAATCCGATGGCATACTGACCGTTTGGATAGACGGCGTAAAAATATATCACCGCAAGAATCTTCACTTCCGCAACACGGATAAGCTCAAAATCGAGAAAGTATGGTTTAATTTTTATTTTGGTGGAACAGCTAAGCCGGGTAAGAACTTTGACATGTATATAGATAATATCGTCATAGCCAAAAGCTATATTGGGCCAATAAGGAAATAATGAAAAACACTTCTAGTGATCATTATGGAGATATGATCAATCAAGTTGCTCAGCATATTTATGACAACTGTGAGCAACCCATCACTCTGTCGACTCTGTCGGACCAATTTCAAGTATCATCTCAATCGGTTTTTTTTCGCCCATACAAGCATGAATTTGGGTGAATTTATACAAAGGCGCAGATTGTAATATGCGTATAGCGCATTAGTAAACTCAACAATCTCAGTCATTGATGTGGCATTGCAAGTTGGCTATGAATCACTCACAGATCAATTTAGAAGTAGTATTCCAGGCTTATTTCAACAAAATCATCACGGCGAAATTGATACACAGGATCTTCGACCGCGTCACTTGAAAATAACCAAGCATCCAGTTGCCATTTCCAATTGTCACTAATACGACTTGATGCTTCTATAAAACCAGTCCGACTTGACGATTCATCAAGATCTTGAATCATTCCGATCAAAATTTCAGTACCATCCACATCATTAAATACAATCCGTGAACCAAGCATAATGTCGTTTTGAGAGGGCGCTAGCAAAAGGTTGTCACGGCTGTCATATTGATATTCCGCCAACCAACCTAAATCAAATGCGCTGTCAAACACCCCAACTTTGGTAAACTCGAAACCGCCAACTAGGGCTGAATAGTTTTCCGTATTAGTGCGGCGACTAATACCTTCAAATTTGAACAACCATGCTCCATATACTGCCAAAGCGTCGATGCCAGCTTGTTGCATCTGCGCATAAAATGGACGCAATGTAGCAGATTCATCTTCAATTTGTGGCACTAAAATCGGCTCTCTGGAAGTACCATCAAAGTAGGATAGGCCAATATCCCAATCACCAAGTGTATGTTGCCATCTTAGCGCCCAATCTACATTTTTCTCTTCGTCACTGGATTCGTAAATTGGATTATCTGTATCCACATCTAACAGGAAACGAGGACGCCCTTCGATACCAGCAAACGTGCGCTCACGAAAATAAGGCAAAACGTATAAAGATGTTGTTCCCCAATCACGAATCAAATTCAAATTCACCATAGGTTGGCCCAATTTATCTTCACCATCGATAGCTTCAATTGAATCAGTTTGATTGATGACATCAACTAGGTGCAATGACTCAGTTTGTCCCCAGAAGACGCGGCCAATGCCAGTTCTGAGTTCCCAGTCATCACCAACATGCAACCAAACTAATTCTCGTATGTCGCCATGAGTTCGCTCGTCATCACTTTGGTCGATACGGTAGAAAGGTTTAAACAGAATACTGTCATTGCCATCATTAAATTCAGTATATATTTCAGCCTCAGCAAACATGGATAAGTTAGCTCGCTCTTGTTCAGGGAAAAGCGCATCCTGCAAAAAGTAGCGTTGCTGGACCGTCACCGTACCCCGCACATCGATGTCGTTTGCAAAAACCGATTGCCCTAATAAGGCCGCACTCAGTAGCGCAAATAAACGCCTTTTACCTAGCACGCTTGAGACTATTCTTGTCAAAGTCGCCGTCCTCTAATCCTGTTTTGAACTGTATATCATGAGTGATTAATTCTGTGCTTTTTCCATTTTGTTCGTTAAACATTTCGGTCCGCAGTGGACGCCAATACTTATCGAGATAAAGTGTGTATTCATCAAATTCGAGAGTTTTTAATAGACTTTTTTTCTTGTCATAAAACTCAATTTTGTAAGGAATATATCTTTCTTTATCAACCCAAACTTTTTGCAATGTGTAACCAGAAAACTCGTCCACTGGCGTTTGTTCAACTATATACATTGATCTATTTTTATAGGTTTCATCTCCCACGTAACTAAACGTAAACTTCTCGACTTCAAACGTAGTCATATCCTCATAGGCATACTCACTCCCCATAAAGGGTCCTGACTTGTTGCGCGAAGCAATGCGCTTTACACGTTTCAGAGCAGGTAAAAAGATCCATTGATCATCGGGTATTGTGGCATGGGAAAAGTTTAAAAAGGCAGTGCCTTGCACGTCTCTTGGCTCATCAAAAATAGTTAATGATTTGTCGCCATCATTCATCACTTCAATGGCTTTGGTGCGCATTTTACGCTCAGTTTGTTGTCCCTGGGAATTGCGCAAAACCATTGTCATATCTGCGATTGTATCTTGCCAACCAAGATCTCGCAGCTTTCTTTCCTTGGCAATTTCCAAGCCCTTTTCTGCTGGCGTTTGTGCGATAACCGATTGGCAAACGATCAGTGAAAAGACTATACCTAACGCGAAATTAAAGTGCTGAACGTGTTTTTTCATGGATAACATCCTCAGACGATTTTTGTTTATCAAATAACAAGAGAAACGCTGGTAAAAACAGAAAGTCTACAGCAAGCGCCACCAGAATAATAATGCCTGTGAGCAGCCCCATATCTGAATTTAACGCAAAACTTGATAACGTCAAGACCGCAAAGCCTAAACTTAGAACGATAGTTGTCACCCACAGTGCTTTTCCAACGCTCCTAAATGCGTACCGAACTGCATCCTCGGCATTTCTTCCCTGCTGCCTAGCATGTTGATATTTACTGAGAAAGTGTACGGTATCATCGACTATTATACCCAATGCCATGCTTAATACGACCGACAACCCCATATTAATTTCACCCGAGTACAGTCCCCAAATCCCAAAACCAATTCCGGCTGGAAGCAGGTTCGGAATGAGACTTATCCCTCCCATTCTCCATGAGCCAAGAGCAAAGACGAGTATGAAGCTGATTAAAACCAATGCCAAAACGGTACCTCTGAGTAGGCTATTCATATTGGCTTCACCAATATGTGCGAACATTAGATTTTGACTGCCTGCTGTTAAGCGCAAATTGGGTGCATTGTCTTGTAACCACTTAAACGCTTGTTGTTCAAATTCAGTGACCTCTTTACTGCCTAAGTTTTGCATGGTCACTGAAACACGAGTGCCTGACTTATCAATATTTAACTGATTATTCAAATCCAGGTTGAATGGCAAAGACATCTCGTACAGCAATAAAAACTGCGCGGCTAATTGCTGGTTGTCAGGCAATCGATAGTAACTCGGATCATCGCCATGCATGTTCTTATTGAGCCTAAGGAAGGTATCTGTGATGCTAGAGACATGATCAACATAGGACAGAGACTGCAACCACTGACTAAAAGCATGAATTTGGCGCAGCACTTCAGGGTTGTTAATTCCTGAATCTTGATCAGTAAAAATCCCGAAGTCGATAGTTGTCATGCCGCTTAAGGTATCTCGCTGAAAATCAGCTGCTATTTTAAATTCAGCACTTTCATGAAAGTATTCAACGGGAACATCATTAATTTTATTCAATGTCGATGCGCCTACGGCACCCACCGCGATCAAGATAGTAAAAGGCAATATACGTTTGTGATGGGCAATTACCCACTCGCCAAAACGTTCGAAATTGTCAGCTTTATTATCCTCAACTTTTGCGACTTTAATCGGCAACAGCGCTAACAGTGCGGGTAAAAAAGTCACTGAAAGGACAAATGCAAACATCACTCCCACCGCGGTTAAGGTGCCAAGGTCGGCAAGCGCTGGTACGTTCGAAAAGTTGAGTGTCAAAAAACCAATAGCCGTTGTGGCGCTAGTAATAAAGATTGGCTTTACGTTCAAATGCATACTTGTTTCGATTGCAGCAAGTTTGCTTTCTCCCTTTTTAAGCTCATACATCAAAGATGCAATTACATGAACACAATCAGCAACCGCTAATGTCATGACCAGCGTAGGAACGTTAACCGTCGCGGTTGTTAGGTCAAACCCGATCCAGCCGCCAATGCCCATTGTCGCCATGATAGAAAAAATCACAACTAACAAGGTTGATAACGTGCCTAAAGCGGAACGTAACAAAAACCACAAGACAATAACAATAACGAAAAACATCAAAGGCACTAAGGTAGATGCATCGGATTTAGCCTCATGCTCAAACGCGGCATTCATAAACACAACACCAGTATGATAAAACTCATGATCCGGATAAGCGTCTCTATATTTTTCAGTTAATTGACGAATTGAACCCACAACTTGGGCAGTCGCTTCTGTTTTATCGCCATCAGGCATATTGAGAGTGATACTTACCAGCGCAACCTGACCATCTAAATCAACAAGGCGTTTAGCAAGGTTGGGTTCTGTCAATGAGACTTGTTTCACTCTGCTGACGATATCGGCATTGATATTTTCTGAGTCAAGAATCAACTGCTCTACAATCATGTCGTCATCTTCGGCCCAGGTATGCTGGAAATTAGCAATAGAATCAACACGACTAGAGAGCGGCGTTTGCCAAGCATCTTCAGTGATATCAGCCACTAATTTAAGGGTATTTGGATTGAAAACGCCCCCCTGACGAGGTGCAATAAGAATATTAGCGATTTCGTTTTTACTGAAAATGGCTTGCATTCTTTCAAATGCGAGCCGCTGAGTATTGTCTTCTTCAAAGTAAACTTTGTAATCACCATTGAACTTGAGATTTTGACCACCGGCTCCCAACAAAAGTATCATAATGATACTCACTGAAACTGTTAGCCATGGTTTATGAAGCACGGTGTTTAACCAAAATTGGCGCATCAAATTCTCCTGATTGAAGTCACGTCAATGACAAACATGCAAGGTAAGTATACGACGATTCATCTCAATTTATGCACATAATTATTAACAATTAACTCGACTTTTCTTTATTAAATTGGTTTGGCCACTGAAGTCCTTGTTGCACCGAACACCACTCAGGCTCATCAGTCCCAATTACGTCAATTGTCACGTTTAGAGCATGATAAGGCCCGCTCTACATCGAATGTTTCATCCTGAAAAACGTCAAAATTGCTCAAATTACCAACGAACGATTGATTATTTTTCAATCTAAACCAGCTCACCACATAATTATAACCATCTGTTTACAATAGATTTTTCAGCCAAAGTTATCAAAATGCATACTTACATATCATTAACAATACGGTCCGAATGTTTTGATCTTTTCGTAAAAGAAGGTAGTATTAAAACCAACTGGTCAGATGAGCGGATGTGTTTAAAATGAGTATTAGAACAAGTTTAAAGAAAGTATTACCTCCTATTTCAATTACAGAGCAAGAAGCATTAGATGCGGGCGATGTGTGGATCGAATCGTCAATTTATCAAGGCAAGCCGGACATGCAGGCTGTGCGTGATATCCCAGCAGCAAAGTTAACTGCTGATGAGCAAGCATTTCTAGATGGCCCTGTGACTGAACTTTTGTCAATGATTGATGATTTTGAATTACAAAACAGCGATCACATTCCTGATAACGTCTTAGACTTTTTGAAAGTAAACAAGTTTTTCGCGTTAATCATTCCTAAGAAGTTTGGTGGACTAGAGTTTAGTCCGTATGCAAACTCTACCATTGTTGCAACAATCGCAGCAAAAAGCGGCGCGATTGCAGTAACCGTTATGGTTCCTAACTCTTTGGGCCCAGGTGAGTTGTTAATGCACTACGGAACCGAAGACCAACAGAACTATTGGTTGCCTAAACTAAGTATTGGACAAGATATCCCTTGTTTCGCACTTACCAGTCCAGAAGCTGGCTCTGACGCCGGTGCGATACCTGACGCCGCTATTGTTACTAAGGGCATGTGGGAAGGAAAAGAAGTACTTGGCCTAAATGTTACATGGGACAAGCGATATATTACCCTTGCACCAATCGCAACCGTTTTAGGCTTAGCATTTAAAGTGTTTGATCCAGAGCAGTTGCTTGGCGACACATTAGAACTCGGTATTACATGCGCTCTAATCCCTAAATCACACCCAGGTGTTGAATTAGGCAACAGACACGACCCAATGGGCGTTCGTTTTTATAACGGTACGACTCGTGGTGAGAACGTGTTCATTCCAATGGACTTCATCATTGGTGGCCAAAGTAACATTGGTCGCGGATGGCAAATGCTCGTAAGCTGCCTAGGTGCAGGTCGAGGCATTTCATTACCAGCAATGGGTGTAGCTTCTGCGCAGTCAGCCTTCAAATCCACTGCAGAATACTCTTTTGTACGTGAACAGTTTGGTGTTCCTATTGGACGCTTCGAAGGTATACAAGACAAACTTGCTGATATCGCAGGTAAGACATTTGTATTGGAAGCAATGCGTGTAATGACGACAGAAGGCCTTGGCCTAGGCCTGAAGCCATCAGTTATTACTGCGATGGCCAAGTATCATATGACTGAGCTGGGCCGAGACGTACTTAACTCAGCGATGGATGTACAAGCAGGTAAAGCGATTCAACGTGGTCCTCAAAACACCTTAGCTAATGGCTATGCTGCACTACCCATTGCCATTACGGTTGAAGGTGCCAACATCCTAACCCGTAGTTTGATGATTTTCGGACAAGGGGCGATGCGTTGTCATCCATACTTGAAAGAAATGGTAGATCTGATTCATAGTGACGACAAAACTGCCGACTCTGAGTTCAACAAAGTACTAGGCAAAACGGTTAAATTCAGTGTTGCAAACTCATTCCGATCTATCTTCAATAGCTATGTACCCTTTGCGCGCAAATCACAAAGTGCAATGCCTGAAGTTAAGAAGTATGAAAAACGCTTAAATGCTTTATCCGCTAAGCTTGCACCACTTGCTGACCTATCATTATTGGTATTGGGCGGCGACTTGAAAAAAGCAGAGCTTTTATCTGCAAGACTTGGCGATGTAATGAGCTACGCATATGCAGCAATGTCAGTGATTCGTTTCTATGAGCAGAAAGTTCAGAACCGTTCAGAGGCATTGCCTTATTTCGAATATGCGATTCAGTGGTGTTTGCAGCAAGGTGAAAAAGCGGTTGTTGATTTCGTTAACAACTTCCCGAACACACCGACAAGAGGCCTAATGCGTTTTCTTACAAACACCTACACCTCTTCGGTATCTGGGATCTCTGATGACTTGGTACGTGAACTGTCTGAAGCGAGCATGCAACAAACCTCGATTAAAGAGCAGTTAAGTCACTTGGTGAAAGTTTCAGAAGGCGACGGTAATGACATCAACCAGAAAGCATTTGACGCAAAACATGCTTCAATGCCTTTGTTGAAGAAGATTCATAAACTACTTCGCCAGAACCCTGTGGTTCCCGCATTATCATTTGAAAATGTGGTTGCTAACCTACTAGAGAAAGGCTTATTAACACAACAAGAAGTAGACACAGTATTAGATTACAATGAGAAGCGTAAGCTAGCTGTCAGAGTAGATGAATATACCTTCGACTTAGAGTTTATTGATATCAATGCAACCGACGATGACACCCAAGCAAATGCTGCTTAGTGATTAATCGGCGATTGAAAAGCAGGTCTCAAATGGCCTGTTTTTTTTGGTTTCTATTTGGCTAACATATAAATAAGTACATCAAACAAAAAAAGGATTTTTCAGTTTGTACTAAACTTTTTATTATTTTGATATGAATCTATTCTGAATCGCTTTTGTTTTCGCCATTAAATTTTTGGGCTAAAACAAGCATTAGACACATTAAAACAAAGCGGCATCGCAAAAAACGGCTTTGCACAATCTGTTCTTCCAAAGAAAAGATAGTCAAATTTTTTTACACATTTCCATCTACCCTCTCCCCTCAAATTAAATTAACAACGTATTAACAATAACTTATGAAAGTGGCATTTAGTATGCATATTTCATTATTGAACCGCACTTGTAAGTTGTCGTAGTTAGTGCTCCTTTAGTCATTAAGGAGATATCCATGATCAAACCTTTTTGTAAAACTAGCCTTGGCTTAGCAATATTAGCCTGCAGCATGTCTGCCTCAGCTAATCTTATAAGCCTCTTCGAAACTCAACGTGATACGGACTTTGCCTATGCAGGAGTCGGTGGTTTGCGCGGTACTGGTTTTGGAGATATTACCCTATCGGGTGTCACAGGTGCTGTAAGCCAAGCTTATTTGTACTGGCATGGCCCAACCAATTCAACTGACCCAGCATTTAATGCTGACATTTTTTTTGACGGATCTGCCATAACTGGCAACAATATCGGCTTTTCAGATGATAATTTCTGGGGACAAGAAAATAGCCAAGCGTATCGAGCAGATGTAACCTCTCTTGTGAGTGGAGACGGCACCTTTTCTTTAACTGGCTTTTCACCGGATAATTCGAATGGTGCATCTCTAGTCGTATACTATGATGACGCAGACAACTCAAATAATCGCGATGTTGTTACCTTTGATGGTAACGATGCTAACTTCTCCAACGCATTCGATCCCGATGGCTGGGATGTCACCTTATCTGGCATTGACTATACCAGTGGCACGGCATCATTGGTTATGGGCGTAAGCGATGGACAAAGTTTTGACGATGGTGACTTTTTCATAAACGGCATTAACATAGGTGCTGTTTTTAATGGAACAACCACTCCTGCGACGCCAGGCTCAACGGTTGGCAACGGAAATTTATGGGATTTACTAGAGATTGATATTACATCTTTCCTATCTCCAGGACAAAATACAATAAACCTTACTCACACTGGTCTATCGGACGCACTGAGCGGCATACATTTCCATGTTAACTTGCCCGCAGGCTCTGCCCCACCGGATCCAAACGATATACCTGAACCTATGAGCTTACTATTGTTGTCATCAGGATTACTCCTACTTAGACGCAAAAATTAGTTTAGTTTTTAGGCCCAAGTTACAAGGTGTATTCTGTTGCAGAATGCACCTTTTTTATGGGCTAATTAACTAGAGCCACTAAATCTGCATAGCCGTACTTGGATTAAGCGATATAAAAAAGAGCAACATTCATACAGTATAGATCAACACGCTCTCGTGCTTAACTCGATTAGTCCCTTTTCACGTTAAGTCGGTCGCCAGAGATAACAAGGTGCAAATCAAAAAGTAAACCCCACAAGCGAAGAAAAGTCGCCAACGGGTAAAAGTGGTGTGTCTGGTTTTGGGTAACGCTGGGATCAGCTGGCGTAAGCTAGCTGTCAGAGTAGATGAATATACCTTCGACTTGGAGTTTATTGATATCAATGCAACCGACGATGACACCCAAGAAAATGCTGCTTACTGATTAATCAGCGATTGAAAAGCAGGCCTCAAATGGCCTGCTTTTTTTTGTGCGTTAGTCTATCGTTCTGCTAAAATTAATATTATGTAAGCTGTTCGCTTGCACTGGGTTTAACTCCATTACGATAGCGTGCACCGGATATATATGATCAAAAATTTCAGTTTGAATCGAACGCTATTAATGTTGATTGCTTCGATTTGGAGCACCTTCCTTCTAGCAAAAAAACCCTTAACTGACGATATTTACAGAAAACTTCCCCCCCTACAATTACGAAGATAACGGCCGTATCACAGGTATAAATGCAGAATTAACTATTTTGATGTGCGAAGCAGCAGGCATTCGCTGTGAACTTAAAATGTATCCTTGGACTAGAGCCTTTAACCTTGCTCGTTCGACCAAAAACTCCGGGCTAGTCTCAACATCTCGGAGTCCTTCGCGAGAAACCATGTTTCATTGGGTTGGTGCATTAGCTAGCGATAAAACTTTCTTATACAAATTAAAGTCTAGAGAAGATATTCAGGCCAGCACGATTGAAGACGCGACAAGGTATTCGGTTGGTGTCCAACGAAACGATATTTACACCTCAGTACTGGCAGACTTGGGGTTTAAAATGGCGAGTAACGTGATGAACTTTTCATACAAAAACGATGAAATAGATTTATTCTTGGCAGGTAAAATTGATTTAATTGTGAGTTCTAATCTGACACTTAGATATGCATTGCAGGGCAAAGAAAAATCGAGTGAGTCTGTCGTACCTCTCATAGAACTCCCCGTCGACCAACTAAGCGGCAATTTCCTTGCGATTAATAAAGAAACCGATGTCGCTGTGGTAAAGCGCTTACAAAAAGCACTAGATGAGCTTAAAAATTCTGGACGTTTTAATGAGTTAGTGACTCAATTCACCGAGCAATGAAGGTATAATCCAAGCAAACTATGCACTTCAGCTTTCTAAAATCCGACTCGTCTATTTTTCAGCTCAACTTAACGGCCAGAGATAGCATCATGAGTCAAAACCAGCTAACATCTCAACATAATCAATATAATGACTCGCTCTTGCAATCAACACTATATCAACAAGGCTGGAAACGTAATAATGACAAACGAACGATTCGATAATGACCTTCCCAATATCGTTCTAGATAAAGAAGATAGAGAAGCCTTTCAGAAATCTCGCGCTAATCAAAAAAAACCGTCCCCTGTTGAAGAAAATACATCAACCAATAAGAGCGGCCTATCAGGCATGTGGTTGGTGCTGGTATTTATTGTCGCTCTGAGCTCCGCTGGGGCGAATTATTGGCTCTATCAACAAAAGCTGGCATCAGACGCGGCATTAAATAGCGCTGTAGATAGAGTAACGGAACTGGAGCGCAGGTTATCAGCTACGGGTGAAGAGATGGATCAGTCTGCCGGCGCATTGCGAGTGACGGTTTCAGAGCTTACTGAAAAGACCGATGAGCTGTGGAACCAAATGGATAAGCTTTGGGCTTCTGCGTGGCGAAAAAATCAAGCAGAAATCACACAGCTCAATGAACGTCTCAACCAAACTGAGAATCAAACCAATCGTAAGATGGGGCTTGTAGAGTCAGACGTGGTCACCGTGACAACAAACCTCGCAGTTTTACAGGAACAATTAACGCAGCAGCGTGATGAACTCGCTCAGTTAAGTACCTTATTAGTTGAAATGCGCAGTAGCGATACCGACAACGCAAGGCAGATCGGTGATATTAAAGCGAAGCTTGTGACCCTTGATCAAGTCAATGGCGCACTTTCACGTCGTCTCGCTAAGCTAGAAAAATGGCGAAAAGATACACCAACCCCGGCTTTCCCAACCAACCCATAAATATACTCAGGTAGCAAATAGCAAAAGAGCGCCCAAAGGCGCTCTTTTAGTCTCATTTAATAGGGAACTAGCACCCCCAACAGTACTCTGAAGCCCCGAGGGAATTACTATCATCTTTATCCCAAGCTTTTCTACCATCACTGAAAAAGTGAAGTGCACCGTCATCTTGCTGGCTGGTCCCAGAAACCGGTGTAGCAATAATTACGTAACTGGTACCCGAGGTAGATACTGAATCAATAGTTAGATCATACTTCTTGTCAGTAACCGGCTCTGAAGAGGGGGAATGAGCATGAAACACTTGAGGCTTTCCGGTATCTGCATCAGACTCCGCGGCCCCCTTGTAGGTGTAGTTTGCCGCCTTATGCCTCTCCATTGCAGCAGCTAGGGCCATCAAGTCTGATTGCGCAGCACCTCGATGACTACTTTTAAGAAATCCCTGATAACTTGGGTAAGCAATACTGGCAATAATCCCAACAATAGCAACAACTATCATTAACTCAATTAACGTAAAGCCATGATCTTTGCGGTTAGCCTTTGTCATTTTAGTCATTTTTAATCCCTCTCTACTTCAGTTTTCCAACTGCTTTTTTGTACCCGCTCGAAGCGTCCGTAAATGTTTTCGGCCAAACATTCAAATGCTGTCCCACATGGCTCAGGATCACCATTTTCATCCACATCGATAACGGCTGACGTACATTCAGTTCCCAAGCAAACAACAGGTTTAATTATATCTTCAATCAATATTTTAGTTTCTGGCGCAATACCCGTTTGACGCAATTGTGCGTATCTGTCTTCATTTTGATATTCACCATCATAATTGAGGTCAGTTACAGCATTGGCGTTAACTAAGTTAACCAAGTATGCGCGACTATTTCCTGCAGGTGGCGCACAGGCACTATCGTTTGCCGATGCAGGCAAATAGGTCGTGAAAAATAACTGATAATCAATGATAAGTGGAGAAGCTAATACTTTTTCTCCGCCCGCACCTAACTCAAGATACCACCCTGATTTTTCAGAAAACTCACTACTCGCTATCTCTCGCTCTGTTTCATCGGTTGAAGTCAACGTATGCGCTGTAGCATTAAATAAATCAGAGGGCGTTAAAGGAATAGAAGGCAAGGTATACATTTGATTTTCATCTGAGGTAAATACCCCCGTGTCTTTTATCATGTAAAAATGATCTTGAATAACACTATTTAATGGGCGAGCGCGGTAACCCGAGCCCAATGCAACGGCATAAAAGTGCTCATTACCAATGTTGATTTCTGACACATCTGGACCGTAAAAAAAGCGGCGATTATCAATAGCAGCATCACCACCAAAGTCCGCCAAAATGCCACCGCTAACTAGCTCACTCACGCCATTGCCGTTGTGGATATCAAGTCTAAACATCTGCCCCCCCATATCAGCAACATACATATGATCAGCATATCCATCACCTTCGCGATCTATCACTGAAATGCGAGCCGGAATACTATACTTCATCTCGGTCATCACATAATCTGCATTGGAGTTGCTAGCACTCCACAACAAGGCTCCCGTATCCGCATCAACGATGAACACGGCATTCCCTACCCCATCAGCGCTTCTAAACTCTTTATCATCTTGGGTAGCATCATAGCCACCACCAAATATCAGCACATCTTTACTTGTGCCACCTATCCGAATTTTTGTCGAAGTTGGACGTGACCAACTCTGACCTAGCTTTTCAAAACCAGTACTTCCACCACGGATCTCAAATTTTAGACTTGGTGATGTTTTGTTCGTAATATCAAAGGCATAATAGTTATTTCCGCCTCTGCGCATCCCCACATAAAGATACTTTTTATTATCTGCATTACGCAGTACCATGTCGCCATCTAACCCGTATATATGATTAAACGTTGAGCCATCTCGGTATAAATCGTATTGATTAGAAAGCATTTCTTTTGGCATAACGGCAAAGTTTTCACTTCCCGTTGTTGGGTCAAAAGAATGCAAAATACCGTGATTTGTAGCCACCAAGATCGCACTCTCAGTTAATGAGTAGTTAACAATGATGGGTTGCGAATGAATTGGGTCGCCCATTGCAAAGCGCACATCTTCAGTACTGCTATCACCATCATCATCACGAACATCAACGCCTCTTACCCATTTCAAGACTTCATCTCGTAAAGTACTGGCATCGTGTAAATCACCAATCGCTAAGTCATCTTTAGTGATACTGCTATTGTTCTCATGCAAGCGGTTTGCCTCAGTGGCAATAGTACCTGCACCTTCAAAGGCATAAATATTACGACTTAGAGACATACGGCTCGCCGCGCCACCTTCTCGCACGTCATTGCCATCAGGCGCTACCGACCAGAAGCTATGGGAGTTTTCAGCAAAGAATCCTGTTCCATCATCTACCGCATTTAAGCCATCTTTGTCCAAAATCCGATCGCCATCAATACGATACTTTTTTAAATTTCCTGGCCAAATGGCCCCTTCAGATGGCTTAAACAAAGCAAAATAGAGTTCATCATTGTGAGTTAAGCGATTTAACTGATTCACTGCCACACCGGGAGAGACAAAGGTTGTATTAACATCTTTAACTGTTTTCAGAATGGAGGAAAACGCATTGACCAAATCCTCTGAATTATCAGCTTGATAAAAGCCTCCGCCACCATTAAGTGCCAAACGATTCAGAAAACTGCTGGCCGTTTCATTAGTATTGAAGCCTATTGTATGGGTAACAATCCGAGCATCAATAACCGAATCGCCAAGATCACCGATGTTTTTAACCAGTTCCACCCCGCAGATTTCGCCACTGCGTCCCGAAGCGCATGATGATCCCAGCAACCCTTGAATTTTAGATACACTGTGATTGTAGTTCGCTTCCCCGTCGGAGAGCAGCACAATATGGTTATTCGTTTGGCATTGAAGGTCTAGTATAGGCGAAATATAAGTCGCACCCGCAGGGATATATTCGTTGACACAGTCTGAGTCACCCAGATTGTCCGCTTCACATCCAGATGGCAATACGGAATCACTACCAATATAGGAAGAACGATGACTTACCCGAGTGCTTCTGCGTACAGATGAACTGACTGAGTTGGTGCCTCTGGCGAGTCCATAGTCAACATCTAAACCGCCGTAATAATTAGTGGCTTCTAATAGCGTATCAACAATTGGCGTATAACCATTGGCCGACAACTCATCTACTTTGCTAACTAAGTGTTGGCGAACTGTGGAAGTGGTACCAGGCGTCGCATTTCCTTCAAACTCGACGACCAAACGCGGTGCTCCAGATGGTTTGCCTTGATATGTATACGCCCCCCTTACACCAACCATATCAGAAATAACAAATATCATGTCATTACCGCTTTCCCAATCCCCACGATCCACGATTTCTTGAAGTACTGATGTGACAGGGGGAGATTCATAAGAATAATTGCGATACCAAGCGGGTATATTGCTCCAGGTCACTGATGCCGATGTTTTGGGCTTATCCCGCAGCAAATATCGTGTATAGGAGCGGAAGTTTCTGGGGTCAGCTTCGTTTACCCCACGAATGACAAATGAAGCGCCACTGGCTGTGCGATTTTGATAGGCGGTAAATTCAATATAAGCATTACGAATTGTCGCGCCTTGGGGTAAGGCTAGATTACGAAAGCGGATACCAATATATCGATTAATTGAGCTGTTAAAGGTCAGTTCACTGCCCGTTGACTGGTAACCATTTATTTTTTCTTCAGCATTGTCCCGCTGAGAGGCAACTTGGTAATTTAACTCGCCACTGACACACCCAGAAGCTGTCGAATCATCATAGGAGACAACCAGTTGTGGACTTGAGCCTGTGCCATCTTCAAAAGATTTTGCTCGTCGGTCACTTGAGCCATCGACGCTCGAGGCCTCAACAATCAAGCTCAATGCATTTTTACCACACCAAGTACCTTGGTCAACAATCTCTTGAATAACATGGGTAATATCGGGTGAACGCAACGTCGTGTTCGATAAGGGAAAGTCATTTTCAGAATTCCAATTGAGCTCATTACTAGTGCGCGTGCGCGAGGATATGTCAAAACTGGTTGTACTAAACGATGCTGAGTCTCCCGACAGTTCGCCGCGTATATTGATAGATGTTGCTGAGGTATTTAGTTGCTTTGACGTAAACCGCAAATAGGCGTTAGTGACAGTAGCACCTCGGGGAATATTTATTTCTTGATAACGATAACCACTGGTAACCGTATCAGTACCTTGAGACACTTTTACTTGGGTAGCGTTAGTATTAACAACACCATTAATTTCATAGGCGTCGTCATCACCGTCAACAATGGGCGTAATAATTTCTGGAACAACCGGTGAGTTAATATTTTGAATGGGGAAAAGTACAGGGCCACCAAAGTCAGAAAAACGCATTAATCCAGCGTTGATATTGGTCACACTATTTAACGTTTCTTTTAACGCATTTTGAACGCGAAGCATGCGGGTTTCTTCCGTGCCATCTTTGGCGCCCATACTGCCCGAAGTATCCATAATAAATAAAACATTTGGATAGTATTCAACCGCGGCATCTGACGTGCCAAGATAAATTTCGAGGTCATCACCAAATGCCGAGAAGGCAATCATACTTGATAGCAGAAAAGATGCTGTGCCATTCAGCGTTTTTTTAATAGACATAAATACAACCTCGCTATTGAGACGCTGGCGCAAAAACAGACGCACTTAACGTATTGGCTACAGCGTACTTGGCACCTTCCAAGCGACCACAACCTTTAATCACAAAAACATGACAATTAATATTACTTCCGCCAATGACATTACTTGAGCCTAGGCATGCTCGCTCCTCCACAAAGGCAGTGCGAGACCAACTGGAAATAGCAGGATTGTCATCATATAAACCAGCTGCCGTATGCTCGGTATTGGTCTGTAACCCTGCCGCTGCAGTCACCGCGCGATTGGTCCAATCAACGTTATTGAAGCAGGTTAAATCATCGTTGGCTAAATCTACGACATTGCCTTGTCTGGCTTGAGATAGAGGGTCGACCTTATCCGGATCAGACAACAACACCTCATCCTCAGACTCGAAAACAACACCTGCAATAGCCGCTTCAGCAGCATCAAAGGCCAATGATTGACGCTCCATTGAGACCGCCATTTTATTCTGCATTAGACTGCTAGATACCGAGGCTACGCCCAATACCGTTAAACTCATAAGCACTAAAAGTGCAAATACCATGACTAAACCTTGCTGCTTCATACTTTTCTACTTCGCATAAAATTCTTCACGTTGCGTAGCGTGATGGTGGTTTCAAACTGTTTATACAATCGTCTCTCGCTTGGATTAACTGGCGCTTCATTGAGCAACTTAAAGCGAGGTGTATTGTCGATTGATACATCTGCGTCGCCCTTAACCAAAACGGCTAAGCGTATTGCGACGACTTGTCCATTATTTGCCAAAATCGGTGGTAGTTGGTCTGCGGTAACATAGCCAACAGGTCGAGCTGAGTTATCTCCAGTCACTATATTATCGGTGTAACCATATAGCACTTGAAAGCTTTCTACTTCGTCCAATAGAGTGACAGCGGCATGGCTATTATGTCCCACCGCGACTTTTTGACCGCGCAGCACCCTGCCATCAAATCCCCGGCATTTGAGCAACCGCCCATCTACAAAGTACTCGTTGACGATAAAAAACTCTTCATCATCGTTGTAACCAAGTTTGTAGCCACGACAATCAGCTTCTCCTTGCAGTGCAACTGCCACTTTATCATTTGCACCAGCCACACCTTGCACCGAACCAACATCAGTAAAAGCAGCAAATTCGCCAGGTAAAATGACGGGGTGATTCAATACATAGGCATTTTCTAGTGTCACATCAACATCACGATTTAATTCGGGTGACAAAATGTCATAACGCCCTGCCATGATGAGCTCATTGCGCAGGCGAGTAATGATGAAGCGGCCACTTTCTTGGGTCGATGCAATAGAGCGGTTCAATCGCTCAGTTAAGCTATTACTAACCAGAACTTGTATGATAGCGCCAGAAATGAGCAGACCAAGTGCCAACGAAATAATGATCTCGACGAGGCTGAAGCCTTGTTGTGAACGATTCAAACTTCTCATAACACCACATCCAAGCGCACGCAGTCGTGGGGTTCACTCTCGTCAACATTGCATTCTTCGTTAAGCTGACGGTCAATGTTTTGCCAATTTTCAACTGGCCACGCTAAAATAATACTCAATCGTGAACCTGTGCTGCAGGCTTCAGCGTCAATTAAATTGTTGTCATCGCAGGCAACATCTAGCTTAACCGTTGGATTTGCAGATACCGCGGAACATGACGCTTCATAACCATCAAAAGTTGCAAACTCCTGTGCAGAGCATTGACCTGCACTGCAATCTGGGATCCCCGCAGGTACTGCTAAACAAAAACAGTCATAGGCACTTGCACTAGAATCGCAACTTAAATTACCAAAATTATAGATATCTTCATTGAAATAGTTGGCATCAACCACCAAGCCGTCGCCAATAAGAGAAACCCGTGCGCTGGCTCTTAGGCGCTCACTGATCTGTTGAGCAACCATGACGGATTGTGAACGATTGAGCGCATCAGAGTTGGAAAAAGAACTAACAAACTGCATAGAAGCAACACCAAGGATGCCAATGGAAAGAATAAACAAAGTGACGAGCACCTCTATCATCCCCACACCTTTTTGGTGATGTACTGTATGAAGATTGATATTGCCTGTAGCCACACGAGCTCCTGAAACTAAACTTACTTGTCTTTATTAGATACCAAACAACAGTAACAGTATAGACAGTCATGTTGCGCGAGTTAAAAAGACTTTGTCGATGGTAGTAAATTTAGCCTAAATTGGACATAAGTTGGTTATACACAGGTGGGCTTAGGTATAAAAATAACCTGCTAAAAGTCAGTAAAGAAGTGATCCGTGGGTAACGACAAGTCAATAACAAAGGCAATTTCAATGGCTTAACGCAGAAAAAACGCAGTTACAAAAGGTATAAAAAAAGCAACACTTGTTAGCTATAGACGATAAATGCTGCTCATTGAGCAATTAATACCCTATATGGTATAAGAGCTTACTTGTTTAATTCTAAGCTCCTTTGGCACCGCAAATTCAATATTTTCCTCTCTACCAGGACGCTCTGTGGCTTGCATAGCTCCCCAGCCAATAAGTTTGTCGATGACCGCTTTTACCAATACTTCAGGGGCAGAAGCACCAGCAGTAACGCCTATATGATTGACGTTTTCGAGCCACTCTTTTTGAATACATTCAGCACCGTCGATTAAATGTGCTTTTGAACCAATTTTTTCAGCCAACTCACGCAAACGATTTGAATTTGAGCTGTTTTGTGCGCCAACAACTAATAGTATATCGCAATCTGCTGCTAACTCTCTTACCGCATCTTGACGATTTTGAGTTGCATAACAAATATCATCCTTTCTTGGGCCTTCTATGGCAGGAAACTTGTCACGAAGCGCATCAATCACATCGGCAGTATCGTCAACAGATAAGGTTGTTTGGCTACAATAATAAAGTTTCTGCGGATTTTTCACCTCTAAACCACAGACATCATCAACAGATTCAACCAAATAAATTCCGCCATCGGCATTATCATATTGCCCCATGGTTCCCTCAACTTCGGGATGCCCTTGGTGACCGATTAAAATACATTCAATGCCTTTTTTACTCGCTCTCATAACTTCCATATGCACTTTAGTTACAAGTGGGCAGGTCGCATCGAACACCTTTAAACCGCGACTTGTCGCTTGATTTCTAACGGCTTGTGAAACGCCATGAGCTGAAAAAATAACAATACTGTCATCAGGCACTTCACTTAGCTCATCGACAAATTTTGCACCACGCTTTTTCAAGCCATCAACAACGAATTTGTTATGAACCACTTCATGGCGAACATAAATAGGCGGTGCAAACATCTCCAATGCACGCTCTACTATCGTAATGGCCCTATCGACGCCGGCACAAAAACCTCTGGGATTGGCTAAATGAATTTGCATATACTGTTTCCAATTAGCTTACGCTAAGGATCTCCACATCAAAAATAACGGTCTGTCCAGCAAGTGGATGATTAAAATCAACGGTGACAGAATCACCGGCAACATCACGAATGATCCCAGGAATTTCAGTTCCATCAGGCTGACTAAACGCAATAATGGTTCCAACTTCAATGGGTGTTTCAGCTGAAAATCGCGCCTTGTCCATGTGATGGATATTGTCAGGATTTGGCATGCCAAATGCCTCATCGGCGTTAAGGGTAAACGACTTTTTATCCCCTTCCTTTAGACCTAAAAGGCAATTTTCAAAATTGGCCGTTAAACTACCGTCACCCATCTGTAATTTAGCAGGTTTATCATTTACTCGCGTGCTGTCAGCAGCTGAGCCGTCAGACAACTTTAAATCAAAGTGCATCAGCACCTGGCTAGACTGATCAATCAGCTGACTCATTTGAATCCCTATGATTTTCTTTATTTTTAAACATATCAACGATCAATAGTGCCGCACCAAGGCAGATGGCACTATCGGCAATATTGAAAACAGGCCAATGATACTGCTGATAGTACACATGTAAAAAGTCTACAACATAGCCATATACTAAACGGTCGTAAACATTTCCCAAAGCGCCGCCCAAGATAAGGCAGAATGCCAGCGGCAACATGATTTGCGGTTTCGGCGTGCCTCTCAACCATCTTAAGATGACGACACTAACCACCAACGCGATGGCGGTAAAAAACCATCGTTGCCAACCACTGGCGTCACTAAACAAACTGAACGCCGCACCATAGTTTCGCGTATGAGTGAAATTAAAAAACGAAGTAATTTGAATCGATTGATACAAATCCATACTGGCCATTACCGCATGTTTGCTCCACTGATCCAGCACAACGGTTAATACTGCGAGCCACAAAAAACGCAGCCCACTGTTCATGATTACATTACGCATATTGTCTCTTTTCACCTTCGCCTTCGACATTATCAACACAGCGATGACATAGTTCTGGATGCGAATCATCACTGCCAACGTCCTCACGATAATGCCAACAACGCACACATTTCTTATCTTGAGACTTAATGATACTGAGCCACAAACCGTCGATGTCAGTATCAAGTGCATTATCAGGCTTATTATCGGTAGATACGAGCTTGGCTGCCGAGGTGATCAATACAAAACGTAATTCATCTTCAAGTTTTGATAGCGCGCTGGCTAATTCAGGGGTTGCAAACAGAGTCACATTGGCTTCTAACGATGCACCCAATTTTCCATCTTTACGTTGTTGTTCAAGAGCACGATTAACCTGATCTTTTACCGCTAATACTTGCTGCCAAAACTCGTCATCAAAGCTAGTATCAAGTTGCTTTTCTGGCAACCCTTTGTACCAGGTCTCAGTAAACACATAAGGTGCTCTGTCGCCCGGCATTTCCTGCCATAACTCTTGAGCTGTGAAACTGGTGATCGGTGCCATCCAGCGCACTAAGGCTTCAACAATGTGATACAAGGCAGTTTGACAAGAACGACGAGCTAAACCATCGGCTTTGGCGGTGTACTGGCGATCTTTGATTATATCGAGATAAAAGCTCCCCAACTCGATAGAACAAAACTGCATCATCTTTTGTGTCACGACTAATAAATCGTACTTTTCATATGCTTCAATAATTTCTTGTTGCACTGCCGCGGCACGAGAAACGGCCCACTTGTCTAACTCAACCATGTCGTTGAAATCAACCAGATCAGTTTCTGGATTGAAACCGTTTAGGTTGGCTAACAAAAAACGCGCGGTGTTACGAATACGACGATAAGAATCAGCAGAGCGTTTGAGTATTTCATCAGATACGGCGATCTCACTGCGATAATCTGTTGAGGCAACCCACAAACGCAATATATCTGCGCCTAATTTGTTGATAACATGTTGTGGTGCTACCGTGTTACCGATAGATTTCGACATTTTCTTGCCTTCACCATCAACAGTGAAGCCATGGGTTAATACTTGCTTGTATGGCGCATGGCCTTTTTCAGCTACCGAAGTCATCAACGACGACATAAACCAGCCTCGGTGTTGATCTGAACCTTCTAAGTATAAATCAGCAGACGCTGGAATATCGTCGCGGCTATCCACCACAAAATGGTGAGTCACACCTGAGTCAAACCATACATCTAATGTATCGGGTACTTTCACGTAGGTTTGTGCGTCTTGCTCACCCAAAAATTCTTCTGGGTCGATGTCCCACCAAGCTTGAATACCTTTCTCTTCAACCAACTTGGCAACGCGCTCAAGTAATTCGTCGCTATTAGGATGCAAATCGCCATTGTCTTTGTTAACAAACAAGGCAATCGGCACACCCCAGGTGCGCTGTCTAGAAATACACCAGTCTGGACGGCCTTCTACCATGCTTTCAATGCGGCTTTGGCCCCACTCTGGGATCCACTGTGTTTTGGCAATTTCATCAAGTGACTGTTTGCGTAAGCCATTTTTATCCATACTAACGAACCACTGTGGAGTCGCACGGAAAATGATGGGCGTTTTGTGTCGCCAACAATGAGGATAGCTATGGGTATAAGCATGGTGATGAACCAAGGCTTTGTGTTCAATAAGCACGTCCACGATATGCGCGTTAGCTTTGAAAACGTGTTCGCCTTCGAACAGCTCTGTACCTTGCAGATACACACCATTGGCACCCACAGGATTAGCTACTTCTAAATCGTATTTTGCGCCTACGTTAAAATCGTCGACACCATGGCCAGGTGCAGTATGCACACAACCGGTTCCTGACTCTGTTGTAACGTGATCGCCGAGAATGAGCGGTACAGTGAAATCATAAAATGGATGCCAGATTTGCTGATTCTCTAGGGCATCTCCATGGCAGAATCCCAAGGCATGATAATGTTCCACACCAAAGCGGTCCATACAGTCTTTAACCAAATCAGATGCCACAACCAAACGTTCTTTACCGTTTTCGCCATCAACCTGAACTAAGGTATATTCTAGTTTAGGGCTGACACACACGGCTCTGTTTGCAGGTAAAGTCCAGGGTGTTGTGGTCCAAATAACGACGGACACAGGACCTTCACCAACGTGATCTTCTGGGTGTTTAAATGATTGAACCAACCCATCTGGGTCTTTAGCGCCAAAACGCACATCAATAGACGGCGATCGTTTGTCTTGGTATTCAACTTCAGCTTCAGCCAAAGCAGAACCACAATCGGTACACCAATGAACAGGTTTAAAGCCTTTTTCTAGGTGTCCAGAACGCACAATACCACCTAGTGCACGAATGATGTCGGCTTCAGAGGTGAAGTCCATCGTTTTGTATGGTTTATCCCACTCTCCAAGTACGCCCAAGCGAATGAAGTCACGCTTTTGACCGTCAATTTGACGTTCTGCATAGTCACGACATTTTTGGCGAAATTCAGCGGCGGTGACTTTTTTTCCAGGTTTTCCGACTTTCTTTTCAACTTGCAGCTCAATAGGCAAACCATGACAATCCCAACCGGGCACATAAGGCGCATCGAAATCAGACAATGTTTTCGCTTTTACAATCACATCCTTGAGAATTTTATTCACCGCGTGGCCAATGTGAATATCACCATTCGCGTAAGGAGGGCCATCATGCAAAACAAAAGGAGTTTTGCCTTTTTTGGCCGCGCGAATTTCGTGGTACAGACCTTTTTCTGTCCACTCTTTCAGCATTTTCGGTTCCCGCTGTGCCAAGTTTCCGCGCATCGGAAATTCAGTTTCGGGCAAATTCAAAGTATGTTTGTAATCACTCATTGAGGCTTAAATCCAAATTTTAGTGTTCGTTTTCTATTGTGCGCAAAGAAGCTGTTTTGCCTGTTGCGCATCCAATTGTATTTGTTGTTTTAATAGTTCAAAGCTATCGAACTTAATTTCATCGCGCAGTTTATGGTTAAATTCAACGCGAATCATGTTGCCATACACTTGCTGATTAAAATCAAAAATGTGCACTTCTAATTGGGAACGCTCACCGTTTAAGGTTGGGCGTTTACCAACGTTAGCAACGCCCTTATAAACCTGATTCTCAATCAAAACATTCACGGCAAATACACCATTAATGGGTGCAATACAGCGTTTTAGCAAGACGTTTGCTGTTGGAAACCCAATCGTTCGGCCCTTTTTTTCACCATGCACTACTTTTCCGGCAATACTGAAAGTGCGACCTAACATATCATTGGCTTTTTGAAAGTCTCCGCAGGCCAATGCATCACGAATCTCGGTTGAACTGATCCGGCAGTCTAGATGACGAAAGCTTTGGGTGCTGACAACTTGATAATCACAATATCGCCCGTGCTCTTGAAGCATAGAGAAATCGCCTTGACGACCCTTACCAAAACGGAAATCATCGCCAACAACCAAAAATTTCACACCCAATTTATCAACTAACAAGTCGTTGATGAAATCATGGGCATCACTGCTTGCGAATTGTTTATCAAATTTGATACACAACAACCGATCTACACCCAAGCTTTTTAGTTGTTCGTACTTGTCACGCAATCGACTTAGACGAGCAGGTGCATGTTTGGGAGTAAATACTTCTTCAGGTTGTGGCTCAAATACCATGACAGTTGAAGGCAATCCAAGCTTCTTGGCCTGACTAATTAAGTTAGTCAACACCGCTCGATGTCCCAAATGTACACCATCAAATTTGCCTATTGTTAGCACACACCCTTTGTGTTTCTCACGGATATTATGCAAACCTCGGATTAATTCCACGAATTACCTCAAAAACCCAGCACTATGACGTCCAACTGACGCGAATCCCAAAGGCCGGAATTATAACCAACTGAGGCATGAATACCAATGCTATTCATGCCTAGCGGCTAATACATCAAGGAAATACTCATTTAAATGGATTCAGCCATATTATCTGGCTAAACTTTAGACAATGTAATCTATGGAAAACGAGTTCATCGGATTTGATGGGTTGCGGCAAAACTGTGTTTACGCACCCCTAAAATCAGCAGACTAATAACAAACGCAGCAAACCCTATAATAATCAATTTGCCCAGCTCTAGAGCCCGTAACCAAGCGCTCAAATCTAACCAATCAGGGATACTTGGATTGAAGTACATAATGGCGGCAATCATCACACAGCAAGACATCACAATTCTGACCAGTAGCCAAATTGTTTGACGGGTAATACGGTAGACCCCTAATTGATGTAATTTTGCATACAATAATCCTGCATTCATTGTCGCCGACAACGCAGTTGCTATTGCTAGTCCAACATAACTAAACGGAATAGCGAAAATGACATTAAACACCATGTTGGCAACCATGCAGTAGATACCAAATCGCACTGGCGTTTTCAAATCTTGCCGTGAATAAAAGCCAGGAGCCAAAACCTTCACCAACATAAAACTTAACAAGCCAGTTGAGTACGCCATCAAACTCATAGATGCCATAGTTGCATCGCTGGCTTTAAACGCACCGCCATAAAAGATCGTTAACAGCATGGGTTCAGCTAGCACAAAAAGACCCGCGGCCGCAGGCAAACCAAGTAAACAAACCAACTTAAAGCCCCAGTCGATGCTATTGCTAAATGCTTGCTTGTCCTCACTCACATGTTGATTGGACAGAGTCGGTAAAATTACGGTGGCGATGGCAATCCCAAATAGCCCAAGGGGAAATTCGAGTAAACGATCAGAATAATAAAGCCAACTTGGTGAGCCCGTCTGCAAAGCAGTGGCAATCATGGTGTCGAATAACAAATTGATTTGGCTAACAGACACCCCAAAAAGCGCTGGTATCATTAACATTCTAACTTTCGTTACCTTGGGATCAGACCAAGCCCATCTGGGCCTTACCAATACGCCCGCGCGATATAAAAAGGGTAATTGAAAAACCAGTTGGACCACGCCACCAATGAACACCCCCCATGCCAAAGCAAACTCGGGACGAGCCATTTGAGGCGCCAAAAACATAGCCATTGCAATAATGGATACATTTAATAAAACTGGAGTGAAAGCCGCGACAGCAAATTTATTTAGTGCATTTAGAACAGCCCCAGACAACCCCGTTAGCGAGATAAAAAACAAATAGGGAAAGGTGATTTTTAACATCAGCGCAAACGATTCAAACTTGGCACCGCCGGGTTCATCA
>JAOMVH010000130.1 GCA_028356795.1 Aliiglaciecola sp.
AATAATATCAACACATTGATTACACATAAAAATTTCGGAGAACAACTATGAAATCTATGAAATTGGCCGCATTGGCTGTAGCTGTACTATCTGCTTCCAGTTTTAGCACGGTAGCAAATGCAGCTGTTGAAGCAAACATTGGTGCAACAAGTAATTACTTATGGCGTGGCGTAAGCCAGAGCAATGACGGCGTATCTGTTTCAGGTGGTATCGACTACTCACACGAAAGCGGTTTTTATGCTGGAACATGGATTGGTTCTATCGATTTTGGTGACGGTAGCGGAACTGAAAATGACTACTACCTAGGATACGGCGGTGAGTCAGGTGACTTCGGTTACGATGTAGGTTACATCTACTACGCTTACCCTGCCGACGGCTTTGATGATTCAAACTTCGGCGAGATCTATTTCAACGGTGCATATAAGGCATTTGGCTTTGGTGTTGCTTACACAGTAAATAGCCAAGTTGATGAAGGTTCTTTATTTGATACTGGCGACATGTACTACAGCGTAAGTTACGGTTTTGACCTTCCTGAAGAGTATTCTCTTGGTCTAACTTACGGTTATTACGACTTTGATGCCGGTAGCGACAGTGATTACGGTCACTTCCAACTTGACCTATCTAAAGGCGATTTTACTTTCAGTATCTCTAAAGCTGATGAAGAAGCTGCTGGTTCTGGTAAAGGTGACGATACTAAATTTGTAGTAAGTTGGGGGACATCATTCTAACATAGAAAGAATTGTAACTCACTATATTGTTATAAAAGCCAACTTTTGAGTTGGCTTTTTTGTATCAGAAACCGTATTATTGCGCCGTCTGCGATAAGTGGTCGTTATTCTACGGTAAAATTGCGTGGTAGATTTTTTGAACAGGCGTATACTTACCCAATATTAATTAATTCAGGTGATCACATGAACAGGAAGTTGAAAACCGGTGTATCTGTTTTAGGTAGCGCAATGCTTGTGGTACTGATGACAGCACAAACCCAGTTTGCCAAAGGGGATGATTTCTGTGCGAACGTTGATCGAGTAACGTTTGACGTTAGTTTATCAGCCAAGCACCCGCTAAATCGTTGTGCAACCGATAAACCAGAAAACAGTGTAAGCTGGACTAAGTGGTTTTCGGGTCGCTCATCAAGCTATCAGTTTCACTATTTAGATTTGTTAGAGCTATTGTCTAAAACCTCTGATGACTCAACCAAGCAACATCGCGGTCAAAACTAAGTTTGTCTAACGCCGAACCTAACAACAGTCTTTGGAACGTATTCAAAAGCGTTGCTGCGAGTATGTTTGGCGTACAATCCCACCGTAATTATCAGCATGACTTCGAACAAAAATCCTTTGTTCCATTTCTTTTAGTGGGCATTATTTTTGTTATTGGACTAATTTTAGGTCTGGTGCTCATCGTCAACCTTGTGCTCAGTTAATTTTAAGCCTCGTCAAAAAACGTCTAATATCTCTTTTTAATTTCGCTATGTTTTTAAAAAATTAGTTAAACGGCTTTGTACAAGGCCAATAACTCGCCTACTTTTTCCCTTTTTTCGGCATTTTGACTAATCGTTCGACTGACCATAATTTTGGTGAGCCTTGCCTCGCTATAAATATCACGGGTAAACAAAGTATCGTGATTACTTATTAAAACCGTCGCGCCTTTTTTGTCGGCGTTATATTTAGCAAGCTTAGCTAGAAGCAATTGGTCATCCAGTGAAAATCCATTTTTACTGTACTGAGTAAAGTTAGCGGTTAAGCTAATGGGAGCATATGGCGGATCACAATAGACAAGATCATCCCTTCGCGCACGCTTAAAGGAGTTTTGGAATGGCTCGCATGTAAACACTGCTTTTTGCGCTTTTTCGGCAAAAAAGTACATTTCTTTCTCTGGGAAATAGGGCGCCTTGTAACGTCCAAAGGGGACATTAAATCCCCCCGATAAATTATAACGACACAAACCGTTATAACCATGTCTATTTAGATACAAGAACAATAAAGAGCGTTGCAGAGATTCAGTCGACTGATTAAACTCTTTGCGCAATTCGTAAAAGCGCTGTTCTTGGTTATTTGCAGCATTAAATAGTTTTCTGGCTTCGCCAATAAAAAAATCAGGGGCAGACTTTAGTTCTTGGTATAGATTGATCAGGTCAGGGTTAATATCGTTAAGCAAGTATCGTTCGTAATTTGTATTTAGAAAAACCGATCCAGCTCCGACAAACGGCTCGATCAATTTTTTACCTTCTGGCAAATGATCACAAATCTCCTCAACAAGACCAAACTTTCCACCAGCCCACTTTAGAAACGCGCGATGTTTATTTTTGTGCATTCATATTTCTCATTGATGCAAAGGCACGTGCAGGTGCTGTCATGGCAACCTCTTCCTTATTCTTGTTGTTCTTTACGGATTTGCTCTATTGATTTGGCAAACGGTTGGCCTTTATCAATAGTATCAGGTAGTTGTAACACCGCATTTCTGGCTTCTTGCAATGAGCTAAAACTCTGAGCTAACAACAAAACGTGCCAATCACCTCCAAACCGCTGAGTCGTATACCGCCAAGTCTGGTTTTGAAGATTGTTTGAGATCTCAAATTCCGCCAATCTTGCAGGGGCACTCATTGCTGTTAACTGCAATAAAAACTGACCTGGCTCAACTCCCTCTAGTGTTGCTAAATCGGTAGGTGAGGTGGTGTCTGTGGCTGCAATATCGGGCTCAGGCCCAATAGTTGTATTGTCTGCGGCGCTATCGTCTTGCAATCCTTGTGGCGTTGCTGGAGATTCAGAACTATTGAGCTTTTCAACTTCATCTTGCCAATTCGTGACTAATTCTGCGTCATCACCGAGTGCTGAATCAAGGGGGTTATCTTCACTTTGCTGTGACGCGACATCATTCTTGTCTTCGCTCAACTTAGTCGTTGAGGGCAGTGTGTCTTGTGGTGCCTGTGATTCAATTGCAGTTTGTTGTTCTGTCGTTTCTTCATCGCTGATGCTGTCTTGAGGTGCATTGGCGTTGGCTGCCGTTTGGGTTTTTTCATCTGTGTATGTTGGATTGAAAAATTGTCTGATTTCATCCGGATATTGCCAAAATACAATGAGTCCGAATAAGGCGATAAATAGCGCACCTGAGAGCAACTTAAACCAAGATTGTTGAATAATCGACAGCTCTTCACTTTGCTGGTTTTCAACTTGATTACCCCGTTGCATACGCTCTCTATTTTGGCGAATCAGTTCAAACTCACTCAACCCAGAACCGGCAGATACGGTTTGTGTGCTTAACAAAATAGGTGTTTGAGAATGTTTTGCGGAAAGCACAGACTTGGCTCTGTGGGTCCAAGCGGCTTGTGCAAACAAAATAACATTTAAGTGGTGATCACTTTCATGTTCTTTATTTTGATTGACCAAGTCCCATAGTTCACTTAAAAAATCGTCAGAAATAAAGTCTGCTTCACATATGCAAATTAAAACCGGTCCTGAGCTTGGTGACAGTTTGTTAATCAAGCCATCGCTTAATTTAAAGCCATGTATTGGTATGTCATTAGTAAGTTGTTGATAGATTTCTTTTCGGTAGCTTTGATCGGTATCGTTTTGGTCGCCGGTAAAATAGGCTATTTCGGTATCATCATGCTGTAAAGAGACGATATGCTGAAGTGTGGATTGCTGCTGAGAAACGCTATCGCAACCCACAAAAATAAGCTGCGATGAGTATGAGATGAGGTACTCTAATCGATTATGCAGCTCACTCATAAAAGTTACGCTCTAACCTAAAATAGCGCGAAGACTATCTTGACTGATATCTTTAGTTACCACTGCCTTTCCAATATGTTGTGGGATAACAAAGCGAATTGCACCTTTAAGCACTTTTTTGTCGTGTTGCATATGTTTCATGAATACGTCGTAATCCATTTGGTTTGGCGCCAATATAGGCAAGTCAAAGGCCTGCATTAATTGAATAATACGCTGTAATTCACTTTCGTGCATCCAGCCCTTTTGCAACGCCGCTTTCGCTGCGATAACCGTTCCGCATGCTACCGCTTCACCATGTAACCAGTTGCCATAACCTTGCTCTGCTTCGATAGCATGACCAAACGTATGGCCTAAGTTCAATAGTGCTCTAATACCTTGTTCTCGTTCATCTTTCGAGACAATTTCCGCTTTGATCTCACAGCAGCGTTTAATCACATATTCTAAATGTTCATCTGATTTTTGAATGAGTTGTTCGGTGTGACTTTCCAACCACTGAAAAAAACCTTCATCATAGATGATGCCGTATTTGATGACCTCGGCCATGCCCGCAGCAAACTCCCTATCAGGAAGTGTTTTAAGGGTATTGATATCAATGAAAACCGATTTTGGTTGATAAAATGCACCAATCATATTTTTGCCCAAGGGATGATTGACGGCAGTTTTACCACCAACTGAGGAATCAACTTGGGATAACAAGGTGGTAGGAACTTGAATAAATGGCATGCCACGCTGAAAGCATGCAGCAACAAAGCCGGTTAGATCGCCTATGACACCGCCACCAAGCGCTATCAAGGTTGTATCTCTGGCAGCTTGCTGTTCGAGTAACTGACTAGAGATATATTCGAATTGCTGTAAATTCTTGTGCTGCTCGCCATCGGGAATGGTTATTACACTCACATTTAAACCTTTGAGTGACTTTAATAGTATATCGAGGTACAAAGGTGAAACAACATCATTGGTGACCACGATGGCTCGCCCAGAAGCGACATTTGACGTGATGATGTCTGTGTTGGTTAGAATTCCAGCTTCAATATGAATGGGGTAACTACGCTCACCCAACTCTACCGTAATTGTTGACATGAGCGATTACCTCTTAATATCTGGTTGAGGGTTACAGACCGATTTTATTAATTATTTGGTTTGCTACTGCACGGGCACTCTGATCGTCAGTATCTACGACGTAGTCAGCCACTTCTTCGTACAGAGGATTACGCGAATCGGCGAGATCTCTAAGTACGGCTTCGGGATTGTCATTTTGCAGCAAAGGACGTCGTTTATCACGCTGTGTCCGAGCCACTTGCTTGTCAATTGTGGTTTGTAGATATACGACAATACCGCGAGCAGACAAACGGTTTCGAACATTTTTACTTACCACTGAGCCACCGCCAGTAGCCAATACCACACCTTGTTTGTCGGTCAGATCATTGATGACATTTTCTTC
>JAOMVH010000131.1 GCA_028356795.1 Aliiglaciecola sp.
CGACGCCAACAAGCGCCAGCAACGACCACCAGAGGGTTTTTTTATCGACCTTTTCTTTCAATACCCAGGCCACAACAAGGGATAAAATGACACTTGTGGCAAACAGGGTTTGCACCACCGCAGCTTTAGTATGAGTAAAGGCGACCATTTGCAAATATAAAGCAGCAAAAGTCCCAATAACCGTCGCACCCAGAAAAAACAACCAGGTCCTTTTTGCATTTTGGGTGGTTGGTAGCCACTTTTGTTTGGACACCAACATCAAGATGACAATAATCGCCAAGCCACCAACCAAACGGATTTGACTGGCATTGAAAGCGTCGATATCTACGCTGGTTAATATATCTCGGCTCAGGACCGCGCCAACTGCTTGGCACAGTGCGGCTAGCCCTGCATAAATGTAACCGGATAGAATAAAAATATTTTCAGTTGAGCGTTTCTGAATTTTTATAATCACATCTACTGAAAATAGCACGATTGCAACACCGCACCATTGTTGCCATGTCAGCCATTCACCAATCCATGCCATAGCCAAAAGTGCTGTAAAAATGGGTGCCAGTGTTTCAGCCACCAAAATAGACTGACTGTCACCAATTTTGTTGAGGGCTTGAAAGAAAAAGGTATCGCCCAAGCCGATTCCAATAACACCGCTTAATAACAACCAAAATAGGGTGTTTTGATCGATATCTACCGGAGCAACAAAAAACTCAGTGATCACTACCAGAATAGCGATAGCCGCGAGGCCCTTCCATAAATTAAGTGAAAGAGGTGAAAAAGATTGACCGAGGATCCGAAACATACGGGCAGCAACCGCCCAACATAAGGCGGTACTTAATGCTGCTAGCTCACCTATCATAAGGGCGGCATAAAAGTGCTAAAGGACAACACTACTGTGATACATCTTGTCTAAGTTGTTGGCGAATTGTTGGGCGCAACTGCTGCAAGTCGGCATTGACCCACATTTCTTGTGGCACACGAGTCCATAAACGTTGCAGTCGATTTAGATCATTTTGAATACTCATGTACTCAAGCTCTGCAATTAGGCGCGTAGGCTTATCGATAAAATCAGGATCGCCAAAACCACGGCTTATCACTGACTGAGTTAAACTGGCTAACCTTAACTTCCACGTTTGCGCCGTATCATTGTTGCTCATGTTCAACACAGAAGCAGTGGCATTAAAGGCAGCCTCATTTGAATTGCCATGGTGCATCCTCGCATACCAATATTGTCTCTGGTAAAAGGCTTCTGACCATTTGTTATCAGCAATTTGTTGCAAGTCGTTGATAACCGCAAAACTCTTTTGGAATTGTTGATTGGCGACTTCATTTTTACCCGCAATCAATGCCGCTTGAGCAAGACTCGATAAACTAAATGCTTGAATATATTTCCACTGTATTTCTGAGGTACCTTTAATAATCACCTTGCTACTGGCTTCTACTAATTCAATCAAGGTATTTTGTGCTTGATTACGTTGCCCCAGAAGCAGCTGAGTTTGTGACAGTTCCCAAGCTGTCAAAGCAGCATTGAGTTGAGCCTGCTCATCGTTTTCACGCTTATTAATGAATCCTCTTATTCGAGTCTCACCTTTTAGCATATCCAATGACTCTGTTAATTTCATTTCACTGGTATATTTCGACGATAGCCATTTGTATGCATAGGCTATGTTTTCAAACACCTCAGTATCAGCCGCCGATTTTCCTTTTTCACCAAATTTCACCGATTCAAGGAAGTTTTGCATAGCACTTTCTGGCTGGTTCCGATAAGAAGCAATTTGGGCCAAATTGAAATATGCCCTAGATAGTTCCATCTTGGCCATGGCATTGTCTGGCCGAAGCTCGACCAAGTCGAACGCATTTTTTTGGTAAAACAGGAAGTATTGTTCGGCTTTCACTACGTCGCCTGCGCGCAAATGGGTTGTGCCAATCCAATAATTCGCTTGCGCCAATTCAAGGTGATAGTCAAAGCCATTTGGATGTATTGCTACCAGTTCATTGTCTAGCTCTAAGGTTTTCTCAAAAGCCTCAATCGCACCAGCAAAACGACCGTTTTCCAGAAATACCTTTCCAATTTGATAAAAGGTGCGACTGCGGCTCTGTTTGGCTGAAGTAGAATCATCCACTGGGGCAATTTTACTCAAGTATTCGAAGGATCGCTGAGATCCACCTTGCATCAAGTCTAGTCGGCCAATTTTTTCTAACTGAACCGCTTCATCATCAATTAAAAACTCAATGAGTTCATGGCTCTGAACCAGATCACTTTGCGCGTTTTTCTCAGCAATTTTGGCAGTGTAAGCATTGTTAAGCATGAAGCCAAATAACATCACCAATACCACACAGCTGGCAACAATAACTTGTTTTTTACGTTGCGCTCGCTTTTTTGATGCCTCAATTAGTGCTCGAAGTTTAGAGCTTATAGAGCCACCTTGCTTGAGTACGAGTTCACCTTCATCCAGGGCCTTGCCAGGTGTGAGTAAATAAGCAGATGGACGGGTCGCGCTCTTCCAATCTGACGCCTGACTCTCTAAGGATTGTTTCAATACCAGCATTTTCTGGTGGCTATCTAATGTGTCTCGCAGTCGTGACCAGTGTTCAAACAAGCAATCGTGAGTAAGAGAAACAAATACTTCGTTATTACGATCAGTATACTTACTAAAAACACCCACATCGGTAAATGCATCAATAAGTGTTTGTACTCGCTCACTTTTCAGCAACTCATGCTGGTTGACCCATTGTCGTTCATAAAAACCGCGATCACTTTTTTGCACCAGCCGGTTTACCACCCGTGAGAAATGGCGCTTAACTGAACGATCAAGGGACACATATACTTGCTCGGTGATTTTCGCAATCGCCCTTTCTAAACCACCTAAATTTCGATAGGCAGAAAAATTAAGCAGGCCACTTTGCGACTTTTTTTGGTACATCTGCATCAAAACAAATTGCAACAAAGGCAGGCTATGAGGAAAATCGTAAGCCCGATTTGCAATGTATTGGTCTAATCGAGGTTGATCATCTTTGCCGTCCTCAAACTGCAAACTAACGGGCAAATCACGCTGACCTACAATTTCCAAAAGTTGCTCGCGGCTTGGTGGCAATATATCCAATTGCCCACCATTTTGTTTAAGCCACAATAATCCAGGGAAATCACCTAAACGATAGTAAAAGTCACTTCGCAATGAGGAGATAACAAAGATACCAAGACGACTAGATAGGTGCACAATCAAATCAACAAATATATGTTTTTCATTCAAGCCGATTTTTTCATTCATAAACACCCGCTCTAACTGACGAATGCTAATAACAGCCGTTTGATTGGACGGCAATAATGCGTGTTGTGCATCGATACTTTCGATAAATTGCGAAGGTTGCTCTTTACATTGACGGATAAGTGTCGGCAGGTCTTGGTGAGTAAATAATGGGTAATCATCTAATTCGGTCAAGCTGACTATTAGCGCTTTAATTGGGTCATTACCCAGATCACAGGGATGAATTTTTGCGTGATGAAAACGTTGAATATTAAGGAATAAGTCTGACTCATCTAGAGCAGGTAGAATGCCCGCATTTAGTAAGCTTGATTTACCAGCGCCACTATTGCCCAGCAGAAGTAAAAAAGGTTGTTCACCAAACGCTTTGCGGTGCAATTTTTCTAATGCAAATTGAATAAACTGATCGCGGCCTTTGAAGCGCTCACGTTGTTTCTCTTCAAATGCATTGAGCCCAACAAATGGGTTTTCTAGATGGCTATTTTGTGGTTCCAAAATTCGCTTCCCAATTTAGCTACTACTGGCTAAAACCACCTGCTGTTTTGTCAGCATTCGGTTCCTTCAACTTCAGCTTGGTTAACCTACAAACAAGGTTGGCCCTGTCCTTGAGGCTATAATTCAAAGGAATACGGTACCACTTATTAAGGCAATTCGCATTAACAAATTGAGCATCAAATCAATAACAAGTTTTTATGGGGATTAAACGTTCAGCAGGCGCTGCAAACTTGGATCACAGCAGATATACTGTGATCCAATTAGGCAAGGGTTAGTTCAACCAAGCATAGCTCACTTTCATGAACACAGATTGCTCCGATACTCTGCGGGTTCGCACATTATCATTTTGAAAACCACTGTCTGAATAACCAATAAAAAACTTGGTAAGTGGGTTAACTTTGTATGAATAGAGTAATTGTGTGCCTAAGCTTCGGCTACTTGCTAAATAATCACTGGTATCAACAATATAGTTGTCTAGATTCCGCTCTATATCTGAATAAACAACAATAAGACGCAAGAACTGCCGCTGATCGAATTGGTAAGTAAGACGCGCATCAGTAAGATTTGCAGTAAATAGTGGCTCACCATCTACCTCAAAATCACTATAGGTATGTCTAACATTAAGTTGCAAATGCTTGCCTAGATTTAGGTTTATTCTTGGGTTCATTCGAAGTTGTTTACCCAATCTATTGTTATCAAAGTCTATGCGGTCGCCATAACGAGAAAACATACTAAGGTGCACAGCGGATGTCGGTCGAATTTCGAAAAAGAAGCTAGCAGAATCTTCATGAAACATAGTGGTATTGCCGTCCACTTTTAAAATATTTTCATCTTGGCGAACGCCGACTTTATCTCTAGATTGCAAACCCAGCTCAAAATACGACTGCCAACGACCCCTGATGCTAGTGAATATTTCCGCTTCTTTTTCAAGCAATTCGCCTGCATCACTGTGGGAAATATCCCAATCGCCAAACACTTCGACACGGTTCCACCAGCTATTTTCTTTGTACCAGCGATAGGCTCCACCCAACACAGAGGTGTTTCGATCAACACCTCGTTGAAAACCCAAATCAGCACGGAAATCTTCGCCATTGCGGAAGTGGTCGGCGCGAAAACTCCAGTCTCTTTCATTATGACGATAGTTTATGCGAAATGCCTGACCGCTAAATTCATCATCTTTTTGCAAACGTAGACGGGTTTCATTGCTAAAATCATCAAACAAAGCGACCGGATATTTCGTTTGCGACCCCACCCATTGCACTCTGAGAGTATCTTGTTCGGTGATTTGATACTTGGTATCAATGCCAAATACATGATTGTGGTAACTATCTGAA
>JAOMVH010000132.1 GCA_028356795.1 Aliiglaciecola sp.
TGACCAAAACCAAACTCGACAAAAAGACAATGGCAAGCTTGTGATTAAGCTTGTCGCCATTGTGTTTTGTATGTTTGGTTTTGCTTTTGCATTAGTGCCTCTTTACGAGGTGTTTTGTGAAATAACAGGCATTAACGGAAAAACTGCTGATTCAGCGGCCGTTTATGAAGCTGTTGAAGTCGATCACTCACGAATGGTAACCGTTGAATTTATCACGCGCACAAATACCGGAATGCCCTGGGAATTCAAAGCGCAGACGCGCAAAATTAAAGTATTTCCAGGTGAGATGAACCAAGTCGATTTTTATGTAAAAAATGCGACTAGCAAAGACTATGTGGCCCAAGCGATCCCTTCTGTTTCGCCTGGCACAGCTGCAATATACATCAACAAAACTGAGTGTTTTTGTTTCAATCACCAACCGTTACAAGCTGGTGAGGAAGCGCTAATGCCAATGAAGTTTTATGTTGATCCGCAGCTGCCAAAAGACATTACGTTTTTTACGCTTCAGTATACCTTGTATGACGTTACATCAAGTGCCCAAGATGTGGCGCTGAACCAAGGATAAATAAGGAAAAAAAATGGCACAACAAGAGCAAGACCAAGCTTACGAAAAGTATTACGTACCCGAACAAAGCCCCTGGCCAATTGTCGGTGCAGTTGCCCTATTCTTAATTGCATTTGGTGCAGGAAACTTTGTTGTTGAACAAACTAAAGAAACCGGCGGCTATGGCGGATGGATCTTAGCGGCAGGCTTTGCCACCCTTTTAGTCATGCTAGTTGGGTGGTTTAAGAATCAGATTGATGAGTCTATGTCTGGCATGTATAGCGCTCAGTTGGGACGCTCATACCGCCAAGGCATGGCGTGGTTCATCTTCTCTGAAGTGATGTTCTTTGCTGCCTTCTTTGGTGCGTTATTCTATGCTCGAGTGATATCTGTTCCTTGGCTGGCTGGTGAAGGTAACAATGAAATGACCAACGCCGTTTTGTGGAATGGTTTTGAATCGGCATGGCCATTGTTGGTGCAGCCTCAAGATGCGATGACAACAGGCGAAGCTTCAACAAAACTAATGCCCTGGACGGGACTACCATTAATTAACACTGCGTTGTTGCTAGTCTCATCCGTTACATTACATTATGCCCACGTTGGTTTAGAGCAAGGCAAGCGCAGCAAGTTAATTGGCCTTCTAGGTTTGACCATTGTTTTAGGAAGTATTTTTGTTGTGTTACAAGGTATGGAGTATGTTCATGCATACAAAGACCTAGACCTGACATTAGATTCCGGTGTCTATGGCAATACTTTCTTCTTGTTGACGGGCTTCCATGGAATGCACGTGACACTTGGAACGATTATATTGATTGTGTTGTTCTTTAGATGTTTGAAGGGACACTTCACGCCCGACAATCATTTTGCATTCCAAGCAGGCAGTTGGTATTGGCACTTCGTTGATGTGGTGTGGGTATTACTGTTCTTCTTCGTATATATTTTATAAATTGAAGTCCGCGCCTTTGTTAATAAGGGCGCGGATTTGGTGTTATTAAACCTGTCGCTACCGCAACTAGCAAAAATATTATTATGACTGCAGACGCGAGTACACGACGACCAATAAACTTACTCATGGGGGGCTGGTTCGGGTCGTTTTTTAGCATAATCATCATGGCACGGAAAAGGTTGTAAACCATAAAGAGCAATAACCCGCCAACGATCAGTTTTACTAGCAAAATCGATTTCTCCTCAATCCAATGAATAATAATCAAACGTCTTCAGGCTCAGATGAAAAAAGCTCTGGTACCCTAAACACTGAGACTTCATCAGACCAGAAACCGCCTTACATTGCTACTTTTTTTGCGTTGATTTCAGTATGCATATTGGTGAGTCTGGGTTCTTGGCAATTGCAACGAGCAGAACAAAAAGAAAATCGTTTGGCGCAAATCGAACAACGTAAGTCAGATTCTGTTCTGACCCTCCAATATGTCTTAGAACAAGAAGATCCCAGAGATCTTTCTTACCAAATCAGTGGAGACTTGCTAACGGAACAGGTTTTTCTGTTAGATAACCGTATTGAAGCAGGACAAGTTGGCTTTCATGTGATCGTCCCACTACTTACTGACTACGGCGTACAAATGATTAATTTTGGTTGGATAAAAGCAGGCCAATATCGCAATGATTTACCTGCTATTTTGCTTAACCCAAATACTCGTGAATTTACTGGTACCAGCTCGGTGCCTTCGTTTAACCCCATGGTGTCAGAAACCGCTTTGGCAACCGACCCTTGGCCGAAGGTAGTGCAGAGCATAGATTTAACGGTAATGGCTGTTTTTTTAGGGCGTGACTTGTTACCCGTTGTTATGCAGCTGGACCCTGAACACCCAGATGGGTTTACTCGAAACTGGAAAGCAGTGGTGATGGCACCAGAAAAACATTACGGATATGCGATACAGTGGTACGGATTAGCAATCGCTTGTTTAATTATTTATATAGTTGCTCTACGAAAAAGGAAATCAAATTAAGATGTCTGAAGTTGAAAAAAAACCTAAAAGTAAAACACCATTAATCATGTTCGTCGTGTTTGTATTGCCGGTGGTGTTGGCCTATTTTGCTTTGCAGTTCGATTGGTTTAATAAAGCCTCAACAAATCGCGGTGAGCTGTTAACGCCAGCATTAGATCTCAACCTCATCCCTAACGAACTAGAGCCAAAGTGGCGTTTACTATTTGTGATGCCAACCAATTGTGAGCAATCTTGTGAAAATGCACTTTATAGTATTAACCAAATTTGGGTTGCTTTGGGCAAAGAATCGGATCGCGTGGAACCCCTTGTGGTTGCTCATCAAAGCAGCGAAAAACCAGAAAACACCGAGATGAGCGCTCATCCACACATTAAAGTGTTAAGTGCAGATATACAAAATGTAAATAAGGTGTTTAAAGATGGCTCGACAGATGGTATTTTCATTGTCGATACGTTGGGAAATATCATTCTAAAGTATTCATTAAAACAACAACAAGAAGACGCGATACAACAAAGTCGCGACATATTGGCTGATTTACGGAAAGTATTGAAACTGTCTCGAATTGGCTAGGGAATGGTAGTAATGAAAAAATTAGTGCTGGCAGCCGTTTTGCTAGCGGTAGTGGTGATTGTGCTTGGGGCCTATACGCGCCTCACTGATGCTGGTCTGGGGTGCCCAGATTGGCCTGGATGTTATGGCCACCTAACAGTACCAAAAACAGATAGCCATATTGAAGCCGCGGAGCAAGCGTTTCCTGAGCGGCCGTTTGAAGCACACAAAGCTTGGAATGAAATGATCCATCGCTATGCCGCGGGCATGCTGGGTTTAGTCATTTTAGCAATCTTTGTTATTAGCTTTATAAAACGTACCTACCACAGCCCAGTAAAGTTGCCGTTTTTCTTATTGTGCTTAGTGTGCTTCCAAGGCGCTTTGGGGATGTGGACCGTCACCTTAAATTTGCTACCAGTGGTTGTCATGGGGCATCTTCTCGGTGGTTTTTCGGTTATATCCTGTCTCTACCTACTCTATTTGAGATTGTCAGATTATCGTATTCCTGGCGGCGATACGCACATGACTAAATTCGCAAAATACTGTGCTTTGGGTATTGCTATTTTGGTTGGTCAGATAGCCCTAGGTGGTTGGACATCCGCCAATTATGCTGCCATGGCCTGTGTTGAATTACCTTTATGTGGTGGTAACGGTGAGTGGGTTAGTAAACTCGATATCGCCGGCGCATTTAGTGTACCGGCCGCTGAAAATTACGAATTTGGTGTACATTCCTGGGAGCAACGCATGACCATGCATGTAGCCCATAGAATTGGTGCCATTATTACTTTCTTGTATTTGTGCTGGCTGGCGGTTCGTTTATATACCAACGCGGCCTCGCAAATGATCAAAAATATGACCATCTCCATGGTTTTGGTACTTGGTTTACAAATCATGTTGGGCGTAAGTAACGTGGTATTTAGTTTACCTCTTGCTGTGGCAGTGATGCATAACGCGGTAGCCGCAATTCTTTTACTGGTTATGGTGAAGCTTTGCTACACCCTATATCGAAAAACATAGGTAGCGAAAGTGAATAAAACACTCGAAGGAAATTTTTCCAAAACAACTCACAGCTCTGCAACTTGGCGTGACTACTACGAACTAACCAAGCCCAAAGTGATCATGTTGTTATTGCTAACTGCATTGGTTGGTATGTGCTTGGCCACTGAAACATGGGTTAGCTGGCAAATATTAGTTGCAGGGTTAGGCGGCATTGGACTACTTTCGTCCGCTGCTGCGGTCATTAACCATGTTGTTGATCGCAATATCGATAGCAAAATGGCACGTACATTTAATCGTCCCGTTACCAAGGGCAAGATCAGCCCTAAGCGAGCGCTAGTTTTTGCTTTTGTGTTGGGATTAGCAGGATACATCTGTTTAGAACTTTGGGTGAATCGCTTAACGGCGGTGTTAACTCTGGCTAGCTTGGTAGGTTATGCTGTTATTTACACCATGTATTTAAAAAGAGCGACACCACAAAATATCGTCATAGGCGGATTAGCCGGTGCCGCGCCCCCCTTATTGGGTTGGACAGCCGTAACGGGTGAAATCCATTCTCATGCACTACTACTGGTACTGATTGTCTTTACTTGGACACCGCCACACTTTTGGGCTTTAGCGATTCATCGTGTTAAGGATTATGCCAAAGCAGAAATTCCTATGTTACCCGTTACCCATGGCGTCGATTTTACTAAAACCTCGGTATTGCTTTATACATTATTGCTGACAATTGTTTGCCTATTGCCCTATTTGACGGGGATGTCGGGTGTTATCTACCTAGCCATTTCATCGGTGTTGAACGCAGGGTTCATGTATTACGCATGGAAGCTAAAATATGCTTGTGAAGATTCAACAGCCATGAAGACCTTTGGCTTTTCAATTTTTCATTTGATGGTATTGTTTGTCGCCCTATTGGTTGATCATTACTTTAAATTTACGCTATGAAACAAAACTTTCTAATTGGTGTTGTTGCCGTCATTGCATTGCTCGTCGGCTTGTATGTGGCTATTGT
>JAOMVH010000133.1 GCA_028356795.1 Aliiglaciecola sp.
TCTTTTAGCTGTTGGATGATTTTTTCAAACAATTCAATATAGTGGGGTGTATTGAGTGCAGACTGCTTGGAAATACCAAGATATGATTTTCTACCACTATTGAAAGCGATAGCTGGCCTTTTTCAGAAAACGAGTTTTGCCAGCAATACTAGCCAGATAGTCCGTTGTTCCTTGGGTGCCAATAAAGGTATCTAGGCGGCCTCTAACCAACATGTCTATCAGCTGACTATCTGTCACCAGTGGAACCTTATTGATACCTAAATCATTGTCAAATCGCTCAAAATAAGCCATCTCCCTAACAACGCCAACATTCAATGATGAGAGTTGATCATAGGTTTCAATGTCGGTTGGATCTGAGCGTCTAAGGTAGAAAATTTTAGGTAAATCCAAAGTAATATTGGGTTCAATAAAACGAATTCGTTTTGCTCGACTAATGGTTTTAAAAAGACTCAGAATTGCATCGGCTGAGCCATTCTCCAACATTCGTAAACATCGTGAAAAAGGACATTCCAAAAACTTGGCTTCTAGCCCCACCTTATTGGCGATAACTTCGGCAAGCAAAATATCTATGCCTTGAACTTTCTCACCTTGTTTGATGATACTCCAAGGCGGTGAGTGATTAACCGCAAACACCATTGTGTCTTTGGCATAAACCAAATTCCCATACATTAAGAAGATAAATCCAAACATTTGTTTAAGATTTAAAAATCCCATTTCTACCTCTACGTATACGTATACGCATTTATAAAGCGTGAGAAAAAGGTATTTCAAAAGAACAAATATAGCCTAATAATAAAAAACTAAAATTAATAGTGTTGCGAGCAAGTAAAGTATTAGTACTGCCATGCAATAAAACGACTAATTTTACTGCCTTGTTCCATATTCACTGTCTTCACTTCAGTCGCCTTTACCTCTTCGAGCGCTTTATAGAGAGGTTTCAAGCTGTCCTTTTTAGAAACCAGTGACGTAAACCAGGTAACTTGATGTTTGTAATCAACACTTTCTTGCACCATTCGTTTAATAAAACCGACTTCACCGCCTGGGCACCACAACTCATTATTTTTACCAGCAAAGTTAAGATGATTACTTGAACTCTTGTTTTGCTTTTTAGTACCTTGGCTTTTTGCTCTGTGGCGATTGAGGTTGTTATTTTTGGTTTGCGTTCCCAATTGTGCCGCCTTTGCGCTAGTGTGAAATGGCGGGTTGCACATGGTAAAGCTAATGTTTTCGTCTGATTGAATAATACCGTTGAACAAACGTGATGGATCCGGCTGGTGACGAACGTTGATCATTTTAGTCAGGTTTGGATTCGCTTTTAGTATGGCATTGGCCGATTGAATAGCGGTTTTGTCAATATCACTGGCGATAAATTGCCAGCCATATTGCTGGCTGCCAATAATCGGATAAATTAAATTTGCCCCAGTACCAATGTCTAAGCCGATGATTTTTTCTTTACCTTGCAAACTAGCTGTCTGCCCGAGCAAATCTGCCAAATGATGAATGTAGTCTGCTCGTCCTGGAATAGGTGGGCATAAATAGCCTGCGGGAATATCCCAATGATTAATTTTATAGTGCAACATTAGCAGCGCCATATTGAGCATTTTCACACCATTGGGATCGGAAAAATCTATGGTTTGACGACCACTAGGATTGCGTTTCACGAAACCAGACAAGGCCGGGCAACAGGCTGTCAACTTAGTAAAATTATAACCATTTTTATGTCGGTTTCTGGGGTGCATAGCCAGCTAATTAGCCTTTCGGTGATGTGTGAATTTATGATAGTGAGTTACTTTGCGCCTCAATGCATACAAATTAACTACGAAATCATATATGTTCCTGTACCAAAGGCGATGTGAGTACCCGCTTCATTGTGCAACTCCATGCGACATACGGCGACTTTTTTGCCTTTGCGGATCACTTGTGCGGTGGCAATGAACTCAGTTCCTTTGCCTGGACGCAAATAGTCTACACGCATGTCGATAGTACCGACGTTAGGCAAGGTTTTTTGAAATTCCTCCAAGGTGACATTGTCGATCTCTTTGACGGCGTACAATATCGCCATTAATCCTCCCACGGTATCAAGAATGGCCGCAGTAACACCACCGTGTAATATCTTATGGATGGGATTTCCCATCAATTTTTTATCCCATGGCAGACGTATCTCTACTTCGTCTTGAGACAATTTGTTTATTTTCAGACCCAATAACTGATTAAATGGCATATGCTCACTGAAGAGCTGAGTAACATGCTCAGCTAATTGTGCGGTAGTCAAAGGTACAGTTGTATCAATTGTGTGTTGTGTCATATTAAATCTGTTTTCTCATTGCCGGCGGCGTATACCGCACTGTAATTTTTGGGTAAAATACGGCGTTGCTTGCCATCACCACGTTTCACTTTTTGTATTAAAGGATCTTTTTTGTCTAATCACCCTCTAACTTCTGCGTCTACGTTAAACGATGCAACGTCAGTGCTCAAGCAAGTGTTTGGCTATGACGAATTTCGAGAAGGACAAAAGCAGATTATCGAAGAAGTACTTAGTGGCAAAGACGCTCTGGTACTCATGCCTACCGGTGGCGGAAAATCTCTTTGTTATCAAGTGCCAGCCCTTTTATTACCTGGCATTACTGTAGTTGTCTCGCCGCTTATATCCTTGATGAAAGACCAGGTGGATGGACTAAACGCCTCTGGCGTGGCAGCAACCTATATCAATTCGTCAATCCCAAGAGAAAACCTGCTAGATATTTATCGGCAACTTCAAGACGGCGTGTTTAAGTTGCTGTACGTTGCCCCAGAGCGCCTGATGCAACTGGATTTCATTAATCGCTTGCACACACTCAATGTCAGTTTGTTTGCGGTTGATGAAGCGCACTGCGTCTCTCATTGGGGCCATGACTTTCGTCAAGACTATCGACTTTTAGGTCAACTTAAGCGCCACTTCCCGAGCACACCTGTAATGGGTTTAACCGCCACTGCCGATATCGCCACTCGAGCAGATATCTCTCAACAACTAAGCTTGCAGTCACCCTTTGTTTTTCGCAGCAGTTTTGATAGACCGAATATCCGCTATAACTTGCTGGCTAAATACAAAGCGGTTGATCAACTTATTCAATACGTTAAAACCCAAGATGGAAGCGGCATTGTTTATTGCAATAGTCGCGCAAAGGTTGATGAACTGAGTATCAAGCTAGCCAAGCAAGGAATCAAAAGCGCCGGATATCATGCGGGGCTAGAGGCTGAGATTCGGGACAAAATTCAGCGAGATTTCATTCAAGACAATGTAGATGTAATAGTTGCAACCGTGGCATTTGGCATGGGAATCAACAAATCTAATGTCCGCTATGTTGTTCATTTTGATTTACCCCGCAGCATCGAATCCTATTATCAGGAGACCGGGAGAGCCGGACGGGACGGTATGCCAGCTGAAGCGCTGCTGCTTTTTGATGAAAAAGATGCAGCTCGCATTAGGCAGTGGATAGCCATGGGAGAAAATACCGATCGACATGATGTAGAATTGCAAAAATTTGCGGCGATGGAATCCTTTGCAGAAGCGCAAACCTGTCGACGTCAAATATTGCTTAATTACTTCTCAGAATATGGCACAAATCATTGTGGAAACTGTGATATCTGTGTTGATCCGCCTAAGCGATATGATGGCACAACGGAGGCGCAGAAAGTTTTGTCTTGTGTCTACCGCCTGAACCAAAGTGTTACCAGCCAATATGTGATTGACGTACTGAGGGGTAAGAACCACAAACGTATCGTTGAACAACAACATGACACGTTAAGCACTCATGGCGTCGGCAAAGATAAAAGTGACGCCCACTGGCACAACATCATCAACCAGTTGGTACATCAAGGCTTGCTGCGCATAGATATCACTCAAAATGCGACGCTTAAATTGACCGAGGCAGCACGGCCAGTGCTCAAATCACAACAAGATATTACCTTAGCGGTACCTCGCTTAGTGATTGATAAAAGCAAACCCACCAAAACTGACAAACGTTTTTATGACCGTGCCCTGTTTGCCAAGTTAAAACACTTGCGTAAAAGCATTGCAGAGCAAGACGATGTGCCGCCGTTTGTCGTATTTAGTGATGCAAGCTTGGCAGATATGGCAGAGCAATTACCACAATCCGACAACCAATTTTTGGCGATTAGTGGCGTGGGCAATACCAAGCTAGAAAGGTACGGTGAACGCTTTATCGCGCTAATTAGCGAGCACCTAAACCAAGCAGATTATTAAGGACTAATTAGCCACTAGGCGAAATCGTATTCCCCCCCTTTTTCTAGCGCTCGTTTGTAAGCATCTCGCTGGTGTACTTTCGCCACAAATGCTTCAATGGCTGGAAAATGCTTACCCACACCTTTAGCAACACTGGCTTCTAGGGGGAAACTCATCTGAAAATCAGCGCCACTTAACTGAGTACCAGCGAACCATTCGTTGTTTTCTAGATGCGAGTTAATAAAAGACATATTGGCTTGGATAATCGGGTTGTAATAGCCATCCATCACTTTGTCAGCAATCTTATTGGCAATAATTTTTACAAAAAATGGACTGGCTTTAGACCGTACTTTATCAAATACCAACTTCGCTACCATGGGAGGCATCAGCGAGCCTTCAGCAAAATGTGACCAGTAGCTATTTTGGCGCTGCGCTTCTGATTTGGCAGAGGTTTGAAACTGCTCTCCGTAATGTTCAATCAAGTACTCAATAATAGCGCCAGATTCAGCAACGGTGATATCTCCATCTGTAATAACAGGGGATTTACCTAAAGGGTGGATCAGTTTCAAGGTCGTGGGAGCTAGATTAGTCTTGGCATCTCGTCGATAGTGTTTAATCTCATATTCCACACCTAATTCTTCTAAAAGCCACAAGATACGCTGTGAACGGGAGTTGTTGAGATGGTGTACAGTAATCATTAGTTTTCCCTTTTATTATTTGTTTAGAGTGGTTACGTAGTGTTT
>JAOMVH010000134.1 GCA_028356795.1 Aliiglaciecola sp.
GCTTGTTCAACACTGAAAATAACATTTATTACCTATGAGCCATTATACAAACCCGTAACCTTGAAATGTAATACCCATGCTGCATGGCAATGGCCAATTGTGGTATTACTCACTTGATAGACAAAGAGGAACCAATATGGAATTTAGTGTTAAGAGTGGCAGCCCCGAAAAACAACGCAGTGCATGTATTGTGGTGGGTGTTTTTGAGCCACGCAGATTGACTTCGGTCGCTGAGCAACTAGATGAAATTAGCGAAGGTTACATTAGCAACCTATTACGCCGTGGTGATCTTGAAGGCAAAGCGGGACAGATGCTATTACTTCATCATGTTCCCAACATCCTAAGTGAACGAGTACTACTTGTTGGTTGCGGGAAAGAACGTGAGCTGGACGAAAGACAATATAAGCAGATCATTGCCAAAACTATCAAAACCTTGAACGAGACGGGCTCAATGGAGGCAGTTTGTTTCTTGAGCGAACTGCACGTTAAAGGTCGCGATGTGTATTGGAAGGTCCGCCAAGCGGTCGAAACCACGCAAGATTCACTCTATACATTTTTGCAATTAAAAACTAAAAAGGGCGAGCCTAGACGCCCACTGCGCAAAATTGTGTTTAACGTACCCACTCGCCGTGAACTGCCTACCGGTGAGCGCGCGGTAGAGCATGGTCTAGCGATCGCAGCAGGCATGAAAACCACGAAAGATGTGGCCAACATGCCACCGAACATTTGTAATCCCAAATACTTGTTGGAGCAAGCGCAACTGCTAGAAAAGGAGTATGCCAACCTCGAAGTAAGTCATTTGGGCGAAGCGCAGATGGCAGAGTTGAAAATGGATTCATATTTGGCGGTAGGCCGTGGCTCTGACAACGAATCCATCATGACCATTATGCATCACAATGGGGGCCCGAAAGATCAAGCCCCCGTTGTGTTAGTAGGGAAAGGATTGACCTTTGATTCGGGGGGTATTTCAATCAAACCCGGTGAAGGCATGGATGAAATGAAATATGACATGGGTGGAGCCGCTGGTGTTCTGGGTACAATGCACGCCATCACTGCGCTAGACTTGCCGTTAAATGTTATCGGTGTCTTGGCTGGATGCGAGAACATGCCAGATGCCAATGCTTATCGCCCTGGCGATATTCTTACCACAATGTCAGGCCAAACTGTCGAAGTTCTTAATACCGACGCAGAAGGTCGATTGGTACTGTGTGATGCCCTAACCTATGTTGAACGATTTGAACCTGAGTTAGTGGTTGATGTTGCTACCTTAACGGGTGCCTGCATCATTGCACTGGGTGCCCATGCCACTGCTGTGATGAGTAATCATAACCCTCTGGCACACGAACTACTCAATGCCTCAGAACAAAGTGGTGATAAAGCGTGGCGATTACCTTTGTGGGATGAATATCAATCACAGCTAGAAAGCCCATTTGCGGATATGACCAACCTTGGAGGACGCCCAGCAGGCTCAATTACAGCCGGATGTTTCTTGTCACGTTTCACCAAAAAATATCATTGGGCGCATATGGATATCGCTGGTACTGCATGGCGCAGCGGAAAAGACAAAGGAGCAACGGGTAGACCTGTCCCCATGTTATCGCAATTCCTGATGAACCGTGCAGGATTGGAAACAGAAGATTAATGACCAATGTGACCTTCTACATTCTGGAGCAACAAGACAATGAGCAACCTCAGCATTGGTTGCTCGCTTGTCAATTGGCCAAAGAATGTTTCCGCAAGAAGCAACGTTGTATAGTGCGGTGTGCAGACCAACAATCTGCCGAAGCGTTTGATGAGCTATTATGGCAACGGCCGTTGGACGCATTTGTACCGCACAATATGACAGGCGAAGGTCCAAAAGGCGGCGCTGCCGTTGAAATAAGTTGGCAAGATGCCAACACAGGACCGCGACCGGTTTTAATTAACCTGTTGGATGAGATGCCTAATGACGCCTCTCGATTCAGACAAATTTTTGATTTTGTGCCAAGCGAAGAAAGCGCTAAACAACAGGCACGAGAAAGATATAAACACTATCGCGCAGCCGGTTTGAACATGCAAACCCTGCCCGCTAGCAGCATCAAAGAGAACATCGATGGATAAGACTTTTAGTCCACAAAATATTGAACAAAAACGCTACCAACACTGGGAACAAAACGGCTACTTTAAAGCCAGCGGCGAGGGCGCCCCCTATTGCATTTTACTTCCTCCCCCGAATGTAACCGGCAACTTGCACATGGGTCATGCTTTTCAGCATACCATTATGGATGCCTTGACTCGCTATCACCGCATGAAAGGTGACAACACCTTGTGGCAATGTGGAACCGACCATGCCGGGATTGCGACACAAATGGTGGTAGAAAGACAACTCAATGCACAGGGTAAAACTCGCCATGATTTAGGCCGAGAAGCCTTTGTTGACAAAATTTGGGAATGGAAAGAAGAGTCAGGCGGTAATATCTCTGGGCAAATGCGTCGATTGGGAACCTCACCTGATTGGGAGCGTGAAGCGTTCACCATGGATCCTGAGTTGTCAGAAGCGGTACAAGAAGTATTTGTAAAGCTACATGAAGAAGGCTTAATTTATCGTGGAAAACGCCTAGTTAACTGGGATCCGGTTCTTCACACTGCGGTGTCAGATTTAGAAGTACTGAACGAAGAAGAAGACGGCTCAATGTGGCACATGCGCTATCCATTAGCGGATGGTACAGGTGAGCTTATCGTTGCCACAACAAGACCTGAGACCATGCTGGGCGATACAGCCGTTGCGGTTCACCCTGACGACGAACGTTATCAAGACTTTATTGGTAAACAAATTAAACTACCGTTAACCGGCCGTTTAATTCCTATCATCAAAGATGATTATGTTGATCCTGAATTCGGCACAGGTTGTGTCAAAATAACCCCTGCACATGATTTCAATGATTACGACATGGGTAAACGTCATGATCTTGAGATGATTAATATCCTCACTGACGAAGCAAAAATCAATGACTCGGCGCCACAACAATACCGAGGACTAGATCGCTTTGATGCCAGAAAACAAATAGTCGAAGACTTGGACCAAGCTGGTTTGCTGGTCAAAGTTGAAAATCACAAACTGAAAGTCCCTCGTGGTGATCGCACCGGCGCTGTTATTGAGCCTTATTTGACTGATCAATGGTATGTGGCAGTTGAGTCTTTAGCGAAGCCAGCCATTGAAGCTGTGGAAAGCGGCGAAATAAAGTTTGTTCCCGAAAACTGGAATAAAACCTATTACCAATGGATGTACAACATCCAGGATTGGTGTATTTCTCGTCAGTTATGGTGGGGACATCGGATCCCAGCTTGGTATGACGAAAACCAAAACGTCTACGTTGGCCGCAATGAAGAAGAAGTGAGAGAAAAACATCAACTCGCTGACGACGTTAAGTTGCGCCAAGACGATGATGTTTTAGACACCTGGTTCTCCTCTGCCCTTTGGCCTTTTGCCACCATGGGCTGGCCTAAAGAAACGCCTGAACTAGAAACATTTGTACCCAGTTCTGTGCTCGTAACTGGCTTTGACATTATTTTCTTCTGGGTTGCCAGAATGATCATGATGACCAAAAAGTTTACTGGCAAGATCCCTTTCAAGGAAATTTATATTACTGGCCTTATCCGTGATGAGCAGGGCAACAAAATGTCCAAGTCAAAGGGCAATGTTCTTGACCCGATTGATTTGATCGACGGAATTTCTGTCGAAGCATTAACTGAAAAGCGCACAGCCGGTATGATGCAACCACAAAAAGCACAAGCGGTTGCCAAACGCACTAAAAAGCAATTCCCTGAAGGAATTAACGCTTATGGGACCGATGCGCTGCGCTTTACATTTGCGGCTATGGCATCAACCAGCCGAGATATCAATTTTGATATGGGCCGAGTGGAAGGTTATCGTAACTTCTGCAATAAACTGTGGAATGCCTCTCGCTTTGTTTTGATGAACACCGAAGAGCAAGATACAAGCGCAAATGGTGGTGAGCTAGAATTGAGTCTCGCCGACAAGTGGATATGGGCACGCTTCCAGCAAACCTTGTCTGAATTTGAGTCAGCGATTAAAGACTACCGTTTTGATATTGCCGCACAAGCTGTCTACGAGTTTACCTGGAACCAATTTTGTGACTGGTACTTAGAATTATCCAAGCCAGTGCTCAATTCAGAGCTAAGCACTGAAGCGCAGAAGCGCGGAACCAGACACACCTTAATTAACGTGCTAGAAAGTTTGTTGCGATTAATGCACCCCATAATGCCATTTATTACCGATGAAATTTGGCAGCGTGTATCACCACTTTGTGGAATCAATGGCGATTGCATTATGAATCAATCCTTCCCAATGCACGATGAATCAAAAGTCGACAATCAAGTACTTGACGATATTGAGTGGGTGAAAAGTTTCATTGTTGGTATTCGTAATATTCGTGGTGAGATGGATATATCGCCCAACAAACCGTTAAACGTATTATTGAAAAATGTCGGCCAACAAGATGAAGCAAGGCTGAGCAGCAGTGACAGTTTCCTTGCTAAAATGGCAAAGCTCGAGTCAATTACACGATTGCAACAAGATGAAAAAGCCCCGGCATCTGCCACCGCTTTAGTGGGAGAAATGGAAATATTGATCCCCATGGCAGGTTTGATAGATAAAGACGCAGAACTTGCCCGTATCGCCAAGTCATTGGAAAAAATTGAAAAAGACTTCGCAAGAACCAAAGGCAAATTAAGTAACGAGAAATTTGTCAGCAACGCGCCGGCGGCAGTCATCGACAAAGAAAAAGCGAAACTGGAAGATTTCCAGATGCAAATCGACAAGTTAAACGAGCAGCAAAAGACGATTGAAGCCTTGTAGCTTTGTTTTGACGTTTAAACTAATAAG
>JAOMVH010000135.1 GCA_028356795.1 Aliiglaciecola sp.
GTAAACTCAGCGCGTCGCAGAGGAACTTTTGTAGAGGCTGCGCGCGACCAAATCGTGAGGCGATCACTTTACATAGTTCTGCTTCAAACAACATGGATTCATTGAAAGGGCACACGCCAATAAAATCTTTTCGTTTAATTTGTTCAATGGCCCTGTGGTCAGCGTCATAGCCCTTTGGAGCGCGCTTTAGACTGTCACCCGCCATTTCATACAACTCGGTAAATGGTGCATGATTGATGGCGTCTTCAAAGCCATCAGGTTTAAGTAAAATATGCTCTCTAATGGCTTTGAGTGCGTCTGGGTGAGGGTGCCAGGTGCCCACACCTAAAAAACAATTGTCGGGTTCTATGTGTAAATAAAACCCCGGCGCGTGTGCGTCTTTGCCTATTTCATGCCGAAATTGTATGCCAACATTGGTTTTGTAGGGGGATTTGTCTTTTGAAAATCTGACGTCGCGATAAGGGCGCATCATTGACCCTCCCATTTTTTTGGGAATGGCTTCATAGTGAGGTGTGATCATCTTTATCCATGGGTCCATTTCCTGAATAAAAGAAAGAACCGGCGTTCTAACCAAGTCTTCGTACTCTTGTTTATGATTAGCAAACCATGCTTTGTCATTATTTTTAGCAAGCTGTTGCAAAAACGTCATCATTGACGGTTCAAAATGTGAAAACATGCTTATTTTTCCGTTTAATGTTTACGTCGTTGAAGCCCTGTGTGGGCTAAGATCTTGGCCGACATTTCTTCAATTGAGAATTTGGTGCTGTTGATAAACGGGATTTTCTCTTTGCGGTAGAGGTTTTCAACTTCCCGCAATTCCATTCGACACTGTTTCATTGACGCGTAACGACTGTTTGCTCTTCGTTCTGAGCGAATCTGATGCAATCTCTCGGGCATAATCGTTAGGCCGTAGAGTTTTTGTTTGAACCCCCTTAATGCAGGGGGAAGTTTGAGAATATCCTCCATATCATCTTCAGTGAAAGGGTAGTTGGCAGCCTTTATGCCATATTGAAGGGCCAGATATAGACTGGTTGGCGTTTTTCCAGAACGAGACACACCACACAAAATGATATCCGCTTCATGGTAATCTTTAATATTTGAGCCATCATCATTAGCCAGAGCATAATTCACCGCATCAATTCGAATATCATAAGTCGTTTCATGAATACTATGAGTGCGATGCTTTTCTGGCATTGAGGGAACCCCTAATGCTTTTTCCAGGGGAGCAACAAACTGATCCAAAAAGTTGTAATTTATGCCGACAGACTTGGAAATCATCTTTCTTACTTGGGTGTTTACGATGGTATAAAAGACCAAAGGTCGCTCACCTGTCTCCTCATAACTCTCAGAAATTTTACTGAGCACTTCTTCGGCCTGTTGTTCAGTTTCTACGAACGGGTAGGTGAGATGTTTGAATTCCACCATGAATAATGACAGCAAAGCGTGTCCAAACGTCTCTGCGGTAATGGCTGTGCCATCTGAGATATAAAAAGCTGAGCGCACTACAATTCCTTAACAATGTTGTAATTTTATTACAGAAAAAAATTAAATTTTACTTTGGTCTTTACACCATTCTAAAATCCCTCACGCAAAAAGCCAGAAGGTGAACAAATTTTCTAAACGCACCATTCTGCCGACTCATTTGCACACTTGAAAACTAAAATAGAATCGATCGTTTGATTTACATCAAAATGATAACGCGAAATTTGTGAGCATACTGTGGCACAAAATAAGCAATTTGTATCTGACTACAATTATGAGGGTAAACGTAGTGCAAGAATATGTACTTTGGTATGAGCAATTGGGAATGGACGATGTAGACCGCGTTGGTGGTAAAAATGCATCGTTAGGGGAAATGATTTCAAATCTTGCATCTGCAGGTGTACAAGTACCGGGAGGTTTTGCAACTACCTCACATGCGTTTAACGAATTCTTAGAGCAAAGCGGCTTAGATCAGCGGATCCATGATGTTCTTGACGAACTGGACGTAGATGATGTTACTGAACTTGCTAAAGTCGGTGAACAAATCCGCAACTGGGTGATTGATACGCCATTCCAACCAGCATTAGAAGAAGCGATTAAAAGCGCTTTTGACAAACTTCAAGGCGATGCGGGTTCAGAAGCATCGTTTGCTGTGCGCTCTTCTGCTACCGCCGAAGATATGCCAGACGCGTCATTTGCAGGTCAACAAGAAACCTTTTTGAATGTGAAAGGCTACAAATCTGTGATGGAAGCGATAAAACACGTCTTTGCATCATTGTTTAACGACCGTGCCATTTCATACCGTGTTCACCAAGGATACGACCACAAAGGTGTGGCGTTGTCTGCAGGTATTCAAAGAATGGTCCGCAGTGACGTTGCTTCCTCTGGCGTCATGTTCACCATCGACACTGAGTCTGGTTTCGAAGATGTTGTATTTATCACGTCTTCATACGGCTTAGGCGAAATGGTCGTGCAAGGTGCGGTGAACCCCGATGAGTTCTATGTGCATAAACCAACCCTCGAAAAGGGGCTTCCGGCTATTGTTCGTCGTAATCTGGGTAGTAAACTGATTAAAATGATCTACTCAACTGACTTGGCTCACGGCAAGCAAGTAGAAATAGTCGATGTAGATAAAAAACAAAGCCTTGATTTCTCAATTAATGATGACGAAATTATGGATTTGGCTCGCCAAGCGCAAATTATTGAAAAGCACTACGGTAGAGCGATGGATATTGAGTGGGCCAAAGACGGTACCGACGGAAAACTTTATATCGTTCAAGCCCGTCCAGAAACTGTTCGTTCACGGGAAGATATGCAAGTCATCGAGAGTTTCCAACTTAAAGGCAAAGCCAAAGTGGTTACCGAAGGACGTGCGATTGGTCATAAAATTGGAGCGGGTACTGCTAAAGTCCTTGCATCTATTGACGAGATGAATCGTATTCAGCCTGGCGATGTCTTGGTGACTGACATGACGGATCCTGACTGGGAACCGATAATGAAAAAAGCGTCCGCGATTGTAACCAATCGTGGTGGCCGTACTTGTCACGCCGCTATTATCGCCCGTGAATTAGGTATTCCTGCTGTTGTTGGTTGTGGTAACGCAACCCATTCCATCGAAACTGGTGATGAAGTTACTGTATCTTGTGCCGAAGGGGATACCGGTTATATCTATGATGACAAGCTAGAGTACGATGTGGTGACCTCACGTATTGATTCAATGCCTGAAGTTCCAATTAAAGTCATGATGAATGTGGGTAACCCAGACCGAGCATTCGACTTTGCCCGTCTTCCGCATAAGGGGGTTGGCTTAGCGCGCTTGGAGTTTATCATCAACCGCATGATTGGTGTTCACCCTAAAGCGTTATTAGATTTTGATAATCAGCCAGATGAATTGAAAGACGAAATTGGTGAAATGATCGCTGGATATGAGTCGCCTGTTGAGTTTTATATTCAAAAGCTAGTTGAAGGTATCTCTACGATTGGTTCTGCTTTCTCACCAGAACGTGTGATTGTTCGTATGTCAGATTTCAAATCCAATGAGTACTTTAACTTAGTGGGTGGCTATCAGTACGAGCCAGACGAAGAAAATCCAATGTTGGGTTTCCGCGGTGCAAGTCGCTACATCTCAGAAGATTTCCGTGATTGTTTTGCACTTGAGTGTGAAGCAATTAAGCGGGTCCGCAACAACATGGGTTTAACTAACGTTGAAATCATGATCCCATTTGTGAGAACCGTTGGCGAAGGAAAGCGGGTTATCGAACTATTAGCCGAGCAAGGCTTGGTGCGTGGTGAGAACGGATTGAAAGTAATCATGATGTGTGAATTACCATCAAATGCACTGCTTGCGGATCAGTTCCTTGATATTTTCGACGGCTTCTCAATTGGATCAAATGATTTAACGCAGCTAACGCTAGGCTTAGATCGTGATTCAGGTTTGATTGCACATTTGTTTGAAGAACGAGATGAAGCAGTGAAAGCACTGTTGAGTATGGCTATTCAGGCTGCCAAGAAGCGCGGCAAGTATGTGGGTATATGTGGACAAGGTCCTTCAGATCATGAAGACTTTGCTGCATGGTTAGTTGAGCAAGGCATTGATAGTGTCTCGCTAAATCCTGATACAGTTGTGGAAACTTGGTTGTATCTTGGTGAGAAAACTCACTAGGCTATTAGCTAAATGTTAGAAACGAAAAAAGCAGGCCAAGCCTGCTTTTTTTGTATGATGGAAAAAGTCTATTGATAAGTTATCAAGGTTAAAAGCGTTTTAAACGACGATTTAACAAGTGGCGGTCTAGTTTTTTGGCACCAGCGGACATCCCTGCTTGGCACTTCTTTAACCATGTTTTAGCGATAGGTACGTCATAGCTCAGTACCATTAAACCGCCAATTAGAAACAAAATAGAACCTGGTAAAATGGCAAAAACAATACCAATTAAACTCAATATGACGCCTAGCCCAATCCTCAAAATTTTCATCTTGTTATCTCCGTATCTACTTTTCTTTTATTTGTTTTTAAAATGCCAAGCCAAAAGGCAATCTCGAGAAACACTCCCAAAACAAGGAAAAGACCCATGGCTTTAACGCTACCGATCAAATAGCACGCTATTGCCGCGACTAATAAACCAAATAGTAAAATCCAACGCATGTTAAGCCTGTAGTTAAAATGTACTTTTCATCAGTATAGCGTTATCCATTAGCAAAGAGTGTGTCGCCTTGTAACAAAGTATGTGAAGTTGAAATAACCTTAACGCGGATAGTAAACACCTCTCAACAATGTTC
>JAOMVH010000136.1 GCA_028356795.1 Aliiglaciecola sp.
TGAATTCGGGAGTTAAGCCTCTCGATTTTACTGATATCGTTGATTTTAGTTTTCAATTGCCCGATTTTAATCGTTATCCGAACCTCCAAATCGCCATTGAAGCTTGCGAAGCTGGTCAATATGCAACGACGGCATTAAATGCAGTCAACGAGATGACAGTCGCGGCTTTTTTATCAGGCGATATCACTTTCAATCAAATCGCGCAGATTAATCATGACGTGGTTCAGCATATTTCAAGTCGTCAATTGACAAGTATCGAAGCGGTGCTTGAGTTAGACACAGAAGTGCGAGCGCTGTCCAAGCAATATTTGCAGAGGGCTTGTGCATGATCGATTTTATTTGGAACTTGTTTTCTTTCATTGTTGCACTTGGGATTTTGGTTGCGGTACACGAGTGGGGGCATTTTTGGGTAGCGCGCCGCTGCGGTGTTAAAGTTGAGCGTTTTTCTATTGGATTTGGTAAAGCGTTATGGAAAACCAAGGATAAGCTCGGTACTGAGTATGTGATAGCGGCTATTCCCTTAGGTGGCTACGTAAAAATGATTGATGAGAGAGTCGATCAAGTTAGTGAAGAAGACTTGCCTTATGCCTTTAATCGTCAACCCGTGTTACAACGAATCGCGATAGTTGCTGCTGGCCCAATTGTTAACTTTATCTTCGCATTGCTAGCCATTTACGTCATGTTGTTGATTGGCGAGCAAACCCGTAAGCCTATCATTGGTGATGTCCCGGTTGATTCATACGTCGCTAAAGCGGGCGTGCAATCAGGTGACCAAGTGATTGAGTTTGCAGGGCGTCAGACCCGAGATTGGACTTCCGTCAACTATGAGATTATGGGCATTATCGGCGATGCGACTGCCTCTATGAAAGTTCGCACTAAAGATGGGTACGAACGTCATTTGTCGTTAGATTTGACTAACTGGAAACTTGACCCTGACAAACAGTCGCCAATGCAGAGTTTGGGTATCATTCCTTATCGTCCAGAGATCAGTAAACAAGTGGCTTATGTGGAGGATTCTTCACCTGGAGATGCACTTGGATTGCAAGTGAATGACATTATTCTGTCTTTTGATGGAACTACTGTGGAAAATTGGGAACAAATAGTTGGGTTGATTGAGCAGCGACCCAAACAAAATGTTACTATGACGGTTCTCAGAGATGAGGCTGAAATAACCTTAAACGGTATCTTGGGCGCTAAGCCTGATGCGCCAGAACAAGGTTATTTAGGCATAATACCGTTTCAGCAACCTTATCCAGAATCCTACCTGTTTATCAAACAGCATGGACCCATCGATGCTATTTGGCATGGTGCGGACGAAACTTGGCGCCTAATAACGCTAAGTGTAGGCATGATAGGGAAGTTGTTTAGTGGTGATATTTCAGTGAAAAACTTAAGCGGACCTATCTCTATTGCTCAAGGTGCGGGCATGAGTGCCAGTTTTGGTATTGTTGCTTTTTTAAGTTTTTTAGCGCTGATTAGCGTGAATTTAGGTATTATTAACCTTTTGCCCTTGCCTGTGTTGGACGGTGGTCATCTACTTTACTATTTTGTAGAGCTTGTGACCGGAAAACCGGTTTCAGAATCAGTTCAGGAAGTAGGATTTAAAATAGGCGGAATAATATTGCTTTTATTGATGGCAACTGCCTTTTATAACGATATAGCGCGACTTTAACGCGCAAACCACAACAAAGCTGACTTTACGCTGCGTTGAGTGCTTAGGAAGAATATTAATAAATGAAGTTTAAACAGTTAGTTGTAGCCGGATTGTTATGGTCCAGTGCTAGCTTAGCTTTGGCTGCGCAAGAGCAGTTTGTGGTCTCAGACATTAAAGTTGAAGGCCTTCAACGGGTAGCTCAGGGTGCTGCATTGACCTATTTGCCAGTGAAAGTTGGCGATACCATGAATAGCTTCCGAACCTCCCAATTGATCCGTAGTTTGTATTCTTCTACTCACTTTGAAAATATAGAAATTTTACGTGACGGCACCACTTTGGTCATTCGCGTCAAAGAACGTCCAACAATCAGTAACATTATTTTTGATGGCAATGATGACATCAAAGATGAACAGTTACAGGAAAGCTTGGAAGGCAATAACATTCGAGTCGGTGAACCACTGGATAAAACAGTGTTAACGGGTATCGAGAATGGCTTGAAAGATTTCTTCTACAGTATTGGTAAATACAACGCTGATGTGACCGCCATTATTACACCACTGCCCAGAAACCGCGTTGATCTCAAACTATTGTTTGAAGAAGGGGATTCGGCAAAAATTCAGCAAATCAACATCGTTGGCAATGAGGTTTTTTCAGACGCTGAATTGTTCCAGCAGATGGAGCTGAAATTCAATACCCCATGGTGGGACTTCCTATCAGAAACTCGCTATCAAAAACAAACCCTTTCAGGGGATATGGAAACGATACGCAGCTACTATCTAGACCGAGGTTATCTTCGATACGTTGTTGATTCAACTCAAGTATCAATGACACCTGAAAAAGATGGTATCTATGTGACTATGAATGTCACTGAGGGAGAGCAATACACTATCTCTAATGTTGAGTTGGTGGGTGATCTTTTGGGTAACGAGGAGTACATGAAAGCGGTGCTTCCCCTGGTATCTGGTGAGTTATACAATCAAGCTCAAGTAACCTATGCCGAAGAATTCGTTAGCAAGTATTTGGGCCGATTCGGTTACGCTTACCCTACCGTTACTACCATCCCTGAGATTGATGACGAAGAAAAAACCGTTAAGTTGACACTGTCTGTTGATCCGGGCAAACGTATTTATGTTCGTCGCATTAATTTTGAAGGAAACGTGATAACAGCAGACAATGTATTGCGTCAAAATATTAGTCAAATGGAAGGCGCCTGGTTGTCAAATGGCCTATTAGAGTCCTCCAAAAACAGCTTGTCGCGACTGACTTATATGGAAGACGTAGACTTTGAAACCGTTCGTTTACCGGGTGAAGACGACAAGGTCGACATTATTTACAGCTTGAAAGAGCAACCTGCAGGCTCATTTAATGCCGGTGTGGGTTACGGTGATAGAACTAAGTTGAGTTTGCAAGCGGGTATCCAACAAGACAACTTCTTGGGAACCGGAAAGCGTATTGCGTTTAACATCAGTACGGTATCTTTCCAGAAAAGCGTGCAATTGTCCTATACCGACCCATTCTTTACCATTGATGGTATTAGCCTGGGTGGGAGTATTTCATACAGCGAGTTTGACGCAGGAAGCGCGAACCTTGTTCAATACAACAGTAAACAATACTCCATAGGTATGAACGTCGGATATCCGATCAATGAATTTAACCGAATCAACTTTGGTTTAAGTTTTAGCGACGTTGAACTGTCACGACGCAGCTCCTTTGAGCAGACTGACCGCTTCTATAATCAGTTTATTGATCTTAATAATCCAGATGCCCCGATTGACTACTCTAGTTTCCTAGGCTCAGTGGCTTGGAGTCGCAGCACCTTAAACCGGGGTATTTTCCCAACGGCGGGTTCATCTCAAAGCGCGTCTTTTAGTATTACCACGCCGAATTCGGATGTTAACTATTTCAAGTCTATCTTTGATAGTAAGTTTTACTTCCCGTTATCTCGCAATCAGCGATGGTCAGTGTTAGCTCGTTTGCGTGCTGGTTATGGTAATGGTTATGGCGATACCAATGGTATCGAGCAAATTCTGCCGTTTACTCAGAACTTCACCGCTGGTGGTAGTGATACTTTGCGCGGCTTTGAAAACAACACCGTTGGTCCACGTGGTGTACAACGTATTCAGCGCAGTATCGTTGGGCCTGATGGTGGAACTGTTTTCTTGGGTCCTGAGTCAGACACCTTAATCGTATCTTCACGCTCGTTGGGTGGAAACGCCATGGTCTTAGGTGGTTTAGAATTAATTACACCCACTCCGTTTGTTGGCGAAGAATTTGATAATTCAGTACGAACTAGTTTATTTGTCGACGTTGGTAACGTTTGGGATACGGAGTTTGATTTCGATCTATATCGAGATCTTGAGTTAGACAGACGTAGTCCAGATGACGTAGCTGATTATTCAGATTGGACGCGCTATAGAGCTTCGGCGGGTCTTTCTATACAATGGCTTTCACCTATGGGACCAATGGTGTTTAGCTTTTCCAGAGCATTGCAAGAACGTAATGGTGACGACGTTAAGTTCTTCTCATTTAATATCGGTCAAACATTTTAATTTAAGATTATCCAAAGAGTTAATCACCCAATTTAATACACAGGAAGGAGTATCCCTTGAAACAATTATTTAAAACACTTTTTGCAACGGCATTACTTAGCAGCGCAATGATCAGTTCAGTGGCATACGCAGAGCAAAAAGTAGCGGTTATCAACACTCAAGCAATCATGCAGCAAATGCCGCAAGCCATAGCGATGCAACAGACATTGCAAATCGAATTGAAAGATGAAGCCGCGAAAGTTGAAGCTCTTAGAACACAGCTTGAGAGTGATCTTCAAAAGCTTCAAAAAGATGCGCCTACAATGAGTGACGCACAAATCAAAGCAGAGCAAGAACGTTTACAAAAGCAAAATGCAGCTTTTGAAGCGGTTGCTAAACCTTTCCAAGAAAAAGCACAAAAACGTCAACAAGAAGAACAAGCTAAATTGATTACCTTGATGAGACAAGCGATTAAAGAAGTATCTGATGAAGAAAAACTCGATCTAGTATTAAACG
>JAOMVH010000137.1 GCA_028356795.1 Aliiglaciecola sp.
TATGGTAGTGAAACTTTCAGAAAGGATAAAATTTGACCATTAAACTCGGAATCGTGATGGATCCCATCCAATCGATCAATATAAAGAAAGACACCAGCTTCGCCATGTTGCTAGATGCGCAAAGCAGAGGTTACGAATTAACCTATATGGAAATGTCAGATTTGTATATTGATAATGGCAAACCTATGGCGTCTATGCGCGCTTTAAAGGTCGTCAAAGATCCAAATAGTTGGTTCAGTTTAGGCGAAGCCAAGCACAATAACCTTGCCGAGCTTGATGTAATTTTGATGCGCAAAGATCCACCTTTCGATGGCGAGTTTTTGTATGCAACTCATATCTTTTCCCTCGCCGAGCAAGCTGGGACTTTAGTTGTAAATCGGTCACAGAGCCTGCGTGATTTTAATGAAAAACTGTTTACATCTTGGTTCCCAGATTTAATTCCCGATACACTAGTGACCCGCAACTCTGATTTAATTAAAGAGTTCCACCAAAAGCATCAAGATATTATTTGTAAACCCCTTGATGGTATGGGCGGCACATCTATTTTTAGAGTTGGACCAGACGGCACGAACCTCGGCGTTATCATTGAAACCCTAACCGACTTGGGACAAACCTATGCCATGTTCCAACGCTATATGCCTGAGATCAAAGATGGCGATAAACGTATTTTAATCGTTGATGGCCAAGTTGTACCATACAGTCTTGCTCGCCTGCCTAGCAAAGGCGAAACCCGCGGCAACCTGGCTGCCGGAGGCACAGGGCGTCCGCAACCTTTATCAGAGTCAGACAGAAAAATTGCAGAAACCATAGCGCCTTTATTAGTGGAAAAGGGACTGATTTTTGTTGGGTTAGATGTCATCGGTGACCGTATTACTGAAATAAATGTGACAAGCCCCACTTGTGTACAGGAAATTGAAGCCGCATTTGATGTCAACATTACCGGTATGCTGTTCGACGCTATTGAAAAGCGCTTAGGTGATGCAAATGGATAGTTTTGAGAATCACTTATTAGTTGCCATGCCTAGTTTGGATGACCCTTATTTTGCGCGCTCGCTAACCTATATATGCGAGCATAATGAAAAAGGCGCGATGGGTTTGGTGATCAATCAACCCGTTGGTATGACTCTCAAAGAACTTATCGAGCAAGCAGATAAAGAAGCGACAGTATTGGCTGAAAAGGCCGACGATATTGTGTTAGCCGGTGGGCCGGTTAATCAAGACCGCGGGTTTATATTGCACACATCTCAACCGGGTTGGAGCTCTAGCTTGCAACTTACCTCCGATATCATGATCACCACATCAAAAGACATTCTGTCTGCTTTGGGCAACGAGAAAGCACCAGAAAAGTCATTGATTACATTGGGTTACGCTGGTTGGACTGCTGGGCAACTTGAACAAGAAGTACAAGAAAATTCATGGCTTATTGTTGAAGCTGATGAAAATCTATTGTTCGAAGTACCTATCCACAAAAAGTGGGAAGAAGCTGTTCGCAAGTTGGGCATAGATCCCTGGCAGCTTGGTCCTGATGCGGGGCACGCCTAAGCCATGAGTAACGACTCTAAAACATTATTAGGTTTCGACTTTGGCACCAAGAGCATTGGCGTTGCCATTGGCCAAGAAATTACAGGTACCGCCTCTCCTCTTGAGGCACTTGCTGCCCGTGATGGTATTCCTGACTGGGATAAAATTGGTGCAATTTATGAAGAATGGCGTCCGCAAGTTGTGGTAGTAGGTTTACCGTTAAATATGGATGGTACTAAGCAACAAGTGACCTTTGCCGCGCAAAAGTTTGCCAATCGTTTGCATGCCAAATTTAAGCTCCCCGTGCAAACCTTTGATGAGCGTCTCACCACAGTTGATGCAAAAGCGACCTTGTTTGAAATGGGCGGCTATAAAAAGCTTAGCAAAGGAAAAATAGATAGTGCGTCAGCTTGTCTAATTTTAGAAAGCTTCATGTCCCAGTAAATTGAACTCAATCCATCGACTAGCCTGTTGACCACCCAAAAATATTGTCATACTTGGATCAATAAAGCTCGCCGGCTACTACCAACACAACTTTCAGTATCGATACCAATTTCAATAAGTAATTATTATTATTGATGCTGGGCTTCACCGCACTGCCAACACACCCCGAAATTGGCTTCGTTTTGTTCATTACAGCTAGCACATTGCCAAGGTTGACTATCGGCAATCGGCTGACTGAACTCACTGATCAACTTTTGCGCTTTTGATAGCCATTCATCATCCGCCAGCCAAACTTCGGGCATAATGTCCATTGGTGATAATTCCCCCATGGCCCCAATTGCAAACTCATTTTTAATGTAATTGGGAATATCGTGATCATCCAACAATTGCTTAATTTGATAAATACGAAACCTGTCATGGTGCCAAAATATTTTTTGCATATACGCCCAGTTTTATTAATCCATATCGATGGAAACATTGGACAAAGAGCCCAGACTTGTACCCTCTTCGGTATCCAATTTAATCATCAATCGCAGATCATTCGGTGAATCAGCATGATGAATTGCTTGATCCATAGTAATGCGATCCGACTTGTACAATTCATACAGGGCCATATCAAAGCTCTGCATCCCCATTTCCTTACCTTTTTTCATCGCTTCTTTGAGTGAACCAATCTCGTTTCTTTGAATAAGATCAGTCACTAAGGGGGAGTTCAACAAAATTTCAATCGCTGCGACGCGCCCTTTTCCATCGGGTGTGGGGACTAATTGCTGAGCCACAATAGCACGCAGGTTTAAGCTAAGATCAAAACGTAATTTTTCATGCTGCTCTGGCGGTGCCAAATGCATAATCCGCTCTATCGCTTGGTTGGCATTGTTGGCATGCAGGGTAGCAACACACAAATGACCGGTGTCGGCAAATGACATGGCATATTCCATTGTCTCCATGGAACGGATTTCACCAATTAGAATAACGTCTGGCGCTTGGCGCAATGAACTTTTTAGGGCGTCATCAAATGAATGTGTATCAATCCCGACTTCGCGCTGGGTAACGACACAACCAGCGTGTTCATGCACAAACTCGATAGGATCTTCAATGGTTAAAATATGCCCACGAGAGTTTTGATTTCGATGGCCCATAAGTGCAGCGAGCGAAGTTGATTTACCCGTTCCTGTTGCACCCACAAACAACAATAAACCCCGTTTAGACATAATCACATCTTTCAATATCTCAGGTAATCCTAAGTCATCGGCTTTGGGAATTTGGGTGACAATGCGACGAACCACCATGCCGGCCATATCACGTTGCCAAAAGGCACTGCAACGAAAGCGGCCAATTCCATCTCTGGCAATGGCAAAATTACATTCTTTACTATTATCAAACTCGTCTCGTTGCTTGTCTGACATCACATTTTGCACTAATGCCAACGCCGCCTCTTCAGTTAACCGGTCTTCACTAATAGGTGTCATCTGGCCATTAATTTTGGCACTTATTGGAAAGCCCACTGTGATAAACAAATCCGAAGCACCTTGTTCGGCCATTTTACGTAGATAAGGATTGAGATCCATGTGCTACTCCTAGAAGCCAATTTTAGGTTGTTTATCAATTGATTTAGACGCTGCATCTTGTGCAGTGATCACACCTTGGGCAACCAGCCTTTGCAGACATTGATCCATGGTTTGCATACCATGTCCTTGTCCGGTTTGAATCACCGAATACATTTGCGGCACTTTATCTTCTCGTATGAGGTTTCGGATGGCCGGAATACCAATCATGATTTCATGAGCGGCAATACGTCCTCCCCCGACTTTTTTAAGTAGTGTCTGAGAAATAACAGCTCGCAAGGATTCGGAAAGCATGGAGCGCACCATGGATTTTTCCTCCGCCGGGAAAACATCAATAATTCTATCAATGGTTTTTGGCGCAGAGTTAGTATGCAATGTGGCGAACACAAGGTGCCCCGTTTCTGCCGCAGATATCGCTAAGCGAATCGTCTCGAGGTCACGTAACTCCCCCACCAGAATCACATCGGGATCTTCCCGTAAGGCTGAACGTAAAGCATTGTTAAAGCTGTGGGTATCGCGATGCACCTCACGCTGATTTAACACACATAATTTATTCTCATGGACAAATTCTATTGGGTCTTCAATGGTTAGGATGTGCTCACGCTTTTGCGTGTTGATATGGTCGATCATCGCAGCGAGGGTGGTACTTTTACCTGAACCTGTCGCGCCAGTGACCAACACAATACCTGTTGGTTGATTAATAATGTCTTTGAAAATTGTTGGGCAGCCTAAATCGTCCAAGGTCAATACTTTGCTAGGGATGGTACGCAAAACCGCTGCGGCGCCTCGATTTTGTACAAACGCATTAACCCTGAAGCGAGATAAATCTTTAACTTCAAATGAAAAATCGACTTCTAGATTTTCCTCGTACTCTTTGCGCTGTTTATCATTCATGATTTCATACACAAGCCCATGCACTTGTTTATGGTCAAGTTCAGGCACGTTGAGACGACGCATCTCTCCATCAACACGAATAATCGGCGGTAAACCGGCAGACAAATGCAAATCCGATGCATTATTCTTCACACTAAAAGCTAAAAGTTCGGTAATATCCACAATACGTACTCCGTCTTAAATCTGGCTTTATGGAAACAATAGCAGAACG
>JAOMVH010000138.1 GCA_028356795.1 Aliiglaciecola sp.
AAATTGGCCACATTACGATGCACAAATACATCCCCGGGGGGCAAGTCCATGATTTGATTTGCAGGCACACGGCTGTCTGAACACCCAATCCACAAATAGCGAGGTGTTTGACGAGCAACCAGAGATTCAAAAAATGTCGGGTCGGTTTCCCGTACCTTTTCAGACCACTTTCGGTTGTTTTCAAGTAACTGTTTGATTTCATTCATGCATTGAGTCTAATGTATTTATAAACCCTTGTGTACCACTAGGGTGTAACCTGACCGAATTATTTACGTAAAATGGATAAACAATGAATATACACAGTGCAGAATTAAACGATATTGATGAATTGGCAGTACTTTTTGATGGTTACGTGTTTTTTATGATCAGCCAAGTGATCTAGCTTTAGCCAAATCGTTTTTAAATGAACGAATCGAAAAACAGCAATCGATCATATTTTTGGCACGCAACGACCAACAAAAAGCGGTTGGATTTGTGCAACTCTATCCTATTTTCAGTTCGGTAAGCGCCAAACAAAGTTTGCTATTAAACGATTTATTTTTTGATGAATCTGCACGGGGAACAGGCGCAGGAAAGGCGTTGATGAACGCGGCCAAAGACTATGCAAAAGAGACCCAAGCATGCTGGATTATGCTGCAAACCCACATTAGCAACAAAACCGCTCAGGGTTTATATGAATCACTAGGCTATCAACGTGATGAAGAGTGTTATTATTATTACTTGTCGTAGGCGGTAGGCAAAGTAGCTAGCCCACCGCACTGTTTTGCACATCCCACTGAGCTTCAAATTCTGCCAATCGTTTTTTGAACTTTTGCTCGCGCTTGCTTGCCCAAATCCAAAGAAGTGGCATACAGACTGCCGATATACCCATTAATAACTTGCCCTTTTTGAGCAATACATCTGGCTGCACATACTCTCCAAAATATGCGACAACCAGGTATAACATGAAAATGAGCGGCGTCACAAAACACAGAATTTTATTCCAATAGGCAATGCGGATATTTTGTTTATATTGCAACCTAAAACGTTCAACAAACTCATTGGTGTTTCCGGCATCAACTTTAAATCCGAGGGAATAACGTCGCATCCATATAATGCATAGAGACATCACAAACACCAAAACAAACACAAAAGAAAACCAAACCAGCTCAAATGTAGACAGTTCTTTTGGAAACAAATAAATAATGATAGGCAGGGCAATTAATGAAGAAACATCCATAAGCAGATAGAAATATTGTTTGAGGCGCAATATCTTCCATTGTTTTTGAAGCTGCTCAAAATCAACTGTTGATACCGTCTGTTGGTGCCACAACGCTTCTAAATCATTCGGTTTATTGCTCATGATTCAATTGCTCCATCAAGGTTTTTTTTGCTCTATTTAAAATGACACCAACATTCACTGCACTCACACCGCATACCTCAGCAATCTCTTGGTAACTCAAACCTTCCATCGACATAGTGACAATTTGCCTCGGTTGCATGGGAAGACGACGCACTGCTTGCAAAAGGCTGCTTACCATGGATGTCTGTGAAACGGATTTTTCGGTCGACATGGACGTATCTGGTGAGGGGTTTTCTACTTCACAATAGGGTTCATTGTGAGGCTGCTTAGCATGATAAGCAACATGGGTAACCGCCTTGTTATGAGCCACCCGAAGCACATAGGTTTTAACACTACTATTTCCCTTAAACCCCTTCATTGCTTGCCAAACAGCCAAACTGATTTCTTGCAATAGCTCCTGCTGTAAATGCAAGTTGGCCTCATAGCTCGACGCTACGCGGCTAAGCAGGGGGCCATAGTCGGCAACAATTTGGTCAAAATCCATATTCAAATGTGGGTTCCAAAAAGCATCGTTTTATTCAAACCTTGAGGTCAAAAAACCAGTTCATCTCATTCAGTTAAGTTAATAGTCATTACTTTTTTAAAAATATTACAAAAAAAGTTGTAAGTTTTTGAACGAAAGCATGACTAACCAATATAGCAGTACAAATTAATAGCTTAAACAGGCGAGCAATATGAACGCATTTCACATCACATTATTAGTTTTAGGCAGCACAACACTTTACTTGGCAGCAGCATGGTTAGATAGTCGCAAAAACTGGAAGCTGGTCGACTGGTTTAACGGAAAAACAAGCAATCCGTTTATTGCTGACGAAGCACAAAAAGCGCAAGCTGCTATCAATACCAAGGACAAAGAAATCAAAGAGCTGAAAGAACGCATACAGGTTTTAGAAAAAATTGTGACCGAACCGGCTTATGAGCTAAACAAAAAAATAAACGCCTTATAAGGCATTGGCGCCCTGTCAATTGCGGCAAAGCGCGAACATTGCTCGCCTAATGGCTAGCTGGTTTTTTAATCGCTAGCCAAGCTCCAAAACTACATACTAAGAAAGGAGGCACTAATTTTCTAACTTGATGCAGCATGTGATGGTCGGGATGCATAAAGATACTAAGCACCCCATAGCTTGCTAGCAATATCGCGATGATTATGGCCCCAACATAGTTGTTTGCCGCCGTTTTTCGAGTCACTAACCAGCCACAAAATAATGCCGCAATGGTTCCAAGCAGACTTGTGTAGATCGAAAAAGCAGTATCTTTATCCATTAACACACCGATTTGTTGTGGGCTCAAACCAGCAATATCGTTTTGCGCCATCCATACAGAAGATAGCACGGCGGCACCTATAATCGTGATAACGAAGAAACACAGTATTGTTAGCAAAGACCATTTAATCGAATAGCTAGCCTGGTTATTTGTTGTATTAGTTAATGTTTGAGTAGACATAAAAATCCCCTAAGCAGTGAAGCAAATAAGCAAAAATTGTTTGGAAAATTAAAGTTTAGATAGTGAGATAAGGTCGGCTTTGTAGGCGCGGTACGCTAAGCCTAAGAACCCAATTAAAAAGCCCCCAGCAACGATATCTTTGAACAATACAAATTGTTCGTGGTCGATTCGATTTTCAGAAAAAGCAAAAAATACCCCGCCAAAACCTATTGCTGCCGAAGCCATCAGCACCAGCAAGGTAACAAACAGTTCTTTGCGTGTGGCAATATGTTCATTGGGCTCAGATTTACGGTCAGCGTCTTGCTCAGCATGAGATAATTGCTCAGACTTAAGGGGAGAGACTTCATCTACTTGCGGTAACAACTGATCACAGTCAATTTCTAACACCGCAGCAATACTCTTGATGGTTTCTTGAGAAGCGACAGATTTTGCTTCAACCCGCTGTAAGGTGCGCAAACTGATCCCCGCCATTTCTGACAATTGTAATTGTGACCAGCAACGCTGCTCTCTAAGTTGTTTAATTTTTTGTGCGTTTACTTGCATTTTCATGGTGCTGGTTTCCTTGTGTTGAGTCGAGGTATCAGACTAGCAAGCAAACCAATTTTCTATGACGACAGTTATGGGTTAAGAGTACGTTACCAATATGACAGTAAGCCGTCACTTTAGCAATATTATATTTTATCTATATGTTTTTTATGACTATTTTTATTTTTCAATGAAGCTGTTATAAAGAGTTGGTAAAACACTTATTTCTTGAAGGGCAAACGAAGGGGGACTTTGTCCATGGCAATGGCATTGCCAAATAGTACAATGATCACACCAACAACTGACTGTATATGCCAGTCATAGCCCTCAAAAAAGGTAGACATAAACAAAGCCACCAATGGATACATCAACACCACATACGCGGCTTTGTCCGATCCGATTTGTTGTACCAGTTTCATAAACGCACCAAAAGCCAACACCGAGCCAAATATCGCTAAGAATATTAACGACAGATAATAATCCCTTGAGTCTGGCAAGATGAATTCAGCGCCACTTAAATATGCATAACCATATAAAAAGATAAGGGCGTAGGTCATTGCCCAGAAGTTCATTTGGATCACCGGTGTACCATGATCGAGTATCCGCTCAGACACAACATTGCCGATTGATGCACATACAAAGCTAATACAGGCCAATACAATGCCCAAAGTCAGATAATCAGTGCTATCCACCTTGGCGAACTCAGGTACAAAGATAAGCGCCATACCCAGCAAACCAAAGGTCGCGCCAACTAGCACTTCAATGCGTATTGGCTTTTTTAGAAATACTCGGCGCATCACCACGTTAATGTAAATAATGCATGAACTCATCAAAGCAACGACCGCACTGACAATGTATTTTTGACTTTCATACAACAGGCTGTAGTCCAATGTATATAAGCTCAAACCCACCGCAGCCATTTAAATGTGAATGTGAGTAGGCAAAGTCAGCGGCAACTTTTTAAACTTACAAAAAACACCCAATATTAGTGAAGCAATGGTAAAGCGGTAAGCAACAGATAAAACCGGGTCTACCTCACCGAGTTGATAGGTAATTGCTATCCATGTGGAGCCCCAAATAATGGTGCAACTTAAAAATAAATGTAGATTGGACACTCTTTACCTCTATCGATGGTGATGTTCGCTCGAGTGATGATAGCACCC
>JAOMVH010000139.1 GCA_028356795.1 Aliiglaciecola sp.
GTCTCAGTTTTCAGAGGTGATATGTATGAGACTGAGACACTCACATAGAGTTGAAATTGGACAAATTGCTCATTTATGCGCACTATGGCAACGTCAGTTTGCTAATTAAAACTTAAAACAAACAGCAAAGATCAACTCGCCCTAAGCTGTCTTATCAATGTGAAATATATTGTTGGCTAGGGTGGTCTAAGAAGTAACCATCTGTACGTGAACAATAATTAGAAAGGATAACCATGCTCGATAGTCAGTTGGAAATAGTGCAACAAGCTAAACATTTCCTATCCGAGATACACAGCGATGATTACACACAGGCTGTAAAACCACATTTATCTGGCTCAGCAGGCGCGCACATGCGACATGTGCTGGATCACTATTTGGCGCTCATGGCTGGTATTGAATTGGGTGTTGTCGATTATAATAAACGCAATCGATATTCAGAAATTGAAACCTGTCCCCAAACGGCGATTCAAACCTGGGAAAAAGTAGAAGCTTGGTTAACACAGGTTTGCAGCATGCCCATGGATACTCAGCTGGATGTTATAAGTGAAACCTGCGTGATGAAAACTCAGTATGCTCAGGTTCCTTCTACGCTTGCCAGAGAGTTAGTATTTGTTTCTAGCCATGCGATTCATCACTTTTCTTTGATGGCAGTAATGCGTTCGTTGCAAGGTAAGTCAACACCTGAATACTTTGGTATTGCCCCTGCAACAGCAACATTCATGCGCCAACAAGCTTAGTTCACCTCTGATATTTTCTCAACACGCCCTAGCTAAAGTAGGGATAATATGGATAATAGCGCCGCAAATTTAACTTCTATCTGCAGGTATCTTGATGTCCATCGAACAAACGTTAATGACACGTAGCAATCAAGCTTGTGAATTATGCACAGCAACCGATTCTTTGAGTGTTTATGATGTGCCACCTGAAGAAGCCCACGCAGACAAATGTATTTTGGTTTGTGATACTTGCAAACAGCAGTTAGAGACTAATGCCCAATTGGATGTTAATCACTGGCGCTGCTTAAACGATAGCATGTGGAGTACGGTTCCCGCGGTTCAAATTGTTTCATGGCGCATGCTACAGCGCTTATCTGGGGAAGGTTGGGCACAAGATTTACTCGATATGATGTATCTTGATGACGATATGCAAAAGTGGGCAGAAGCTGGACTGGTTGATATCAGTGATGAACCCACCCTTGATTGCAACGGCGTTCATTTGCAGGCCGGTGACACGGTTACCTTGGTGAAAGATTTGAATGTAAAAGGTGCGAATTTCACTGCTAAACGGGGTACGGCGGTTCGGGGTATTGGGCTAAGTAGTAACCCTGAGCATATCGAAGGCAAAATAAATGGCCAACGGATCGTGATTATCGCTGCTTATACTAAAAAGTCTTAAGCCCAAATTAGGGGTAGTATTCTTTATAATCTTTCCACTGTTCACCTAAATATAGCTTCAGCAGTTTCTCGGGAGCTTGTGGCAAGTCAACGCTCAGCAACAAGCCTGGCGTGTCATTGAAGCTTTTATCTATCCCTAGACAATGAAATTTAGCGCCGAGTTTTTGATAATGCTTGGCCAATATCGGAATGTCTTTTCCGTCCTGTTCCACACATGCCAGTAATGGTGATAAATCACCTTTTAGCCCGTGTTGATTGTCATAGTCAATTAACTCGTGGTGCAGGGGAAAATCAAAATGGTTGAAGGGTTCAACCCCTTTCGTGTCGCTGATCAATGCATGTTTAATCAAGGCAACGCCTCTTGGGCTGTAAAGCTTACTTAGTGAAACCGTGCCATAAAGTGTTCGATAATGGGGGTATTTACACACAAAAGCACCAATACCACGCCATAACAAATACAAACCTTGAAAGCTGCGCTGATAGTCCGGGATCAGGAAGGAGCGGCCCAGCTCTAAACAAGGTCGTTGTTGGTTAACAAACTGTGGCCCAAACTTGAACATTTTGGCCAAGTAGAGCTTGGATAGGTCTCCATCTTTAAGAAGTTCATCCGTGCGGCCCATGCGATAGGCACCAACAATCTTTTGCTGCTGTTCGTTAACTACAAACAGTTGGGTGTAAGTTGCATCAAAGTGGTCGGTATCAATGGGCTCACCACTTCCTTCATTGTGCTCTCTAAATACAAGTTCTCGGAGTCGGGCAATTTCATGAACCGTATTGGGCAACTGATGTTGATAACCATAATAAACATCAAAATCTTTGTGATTAAGCAAATGTTGCTCTTGTGGTAATTTTTCAAGCTCATTTTGAATAACTTGCCAAGAGGTTTCTTCGGCAATTGGTTTTTGTGTTATTTGCTTGTCTGCTGGCCATGTCATTTGCCATTGCGGGTCTTGGCAATAACTTTGCACCCGACATAGCGCGGCATGCCTTGTGGTGTTTTCACCTTTATAAGTCTTGGCTTTGACCGGTGTGCCACAGGATATAGTAATTTTTGCATTGCGTTTGTTAAGTAACTCGCGAGCCAGCATAAACATACGTAAGCGATAGTAAATTCTTCCCATGGTATAAAACAGGCGACTGTTTTTACCGCTTACAAATACCGGTAAATACTGTGCATTGGTTGCAGTGATCAACTTTGCAATTACGCGATTCCAAGTATGTTCACTGACTCTTTTTTTGTCTCCTTGGTAGTAAGAAACACGTCCTGCAGGAAAAATTAGAATTGCGCCACCTTGTTTCACATGTTTTAAGCTTGCACGGAGTGACGGCGCATTCTTAGGATCTTTTTCAGATAGTGGGTTAGTAAAAATAAAGTAATCACTGAGCTCTGGAAATAGCTTCAACCCTTGATTAGCGAGCACTTTTAAATCGCTTCTTATTTCACCAACAAGTAAACACAATATAACCCCTTCGATGCCCCCAAATGGGTGGTTGCTGGCAATCACTACCGGGCCAGTTTCTGGGATGCTGTGCTGCAAGTTATCGTGCCCCAGTACCTGGATATTCATAATCTCTAACAGTTTTGTGGCGAAGAGTTCTTTGCTCAACCCTTGCATATTGTGCTGCTGATACATTTGGTTCATTTTGCTCACGCCAACAAGGCGATCTAATAGTGCAATAGCAAGTTTTAATGCAGCTGACAGGTTTTCTTTTGGGACTAGATTAGCAATGCTGATAGATGATGGCATAAATACGAACAGAAACCTCAGGTAGTAAATTGAGCATAGTGTTAACGATCTTGGATGCTATGGTTTAAACTATTTTTAATAGGCATATCCAAACACCACAGTGGAGCGATATTTTTTGCTTAAAATAAGGCATAATAGAGTCAACGCTGGTTGCCTTGCAACCCATAAAGCTCCAACTAACATATGCTAAACAGAGACCGCAGTATACGGTTTTTTATTACTCAAATAATGTAAAGGTTGTGAATGAACAAAATCACTATTACCGCGCCAGATGATTGGCACCTGCATTTCCGCGACAACGACATGCTTAAAGAGACTGTACCTGCTACCGCCCGTTGTTTTAAACGAGCAATCGTTATGCCAAACCTCCTTCCTCCTATCACTACAGCAAGCATGGCGATGGAATACAAAAACAGAATTTTGGCTGCCAAACCTGAAGGTAGCGATTTTGAGCCGCTTATGGTGTTGTATCTAACGAATGAAACCAGCAAGCAGGATATCATCGATGCCAAAGCGTCGGGTGTGGTGGCAGCAAAGTTATACCCAGCTGGTGCAACGACAAACTCTGATGCTGCTGTAGAAGGTATTGAAGGGCTTTATCCGGTGTTTGAAGAGATGTCAAAACAAGGCATGTTATTGTTGATACATGGTGAAGTGACCGAAAGCCATGTCGATATTTTTGACCGTGAAAAAGAATTTATTGACCGCTTTTTACGGAAAATCGTGGCTACCTTTACTGATTTAAAAGTTGTGTTTGAACACATCACTACCAAGGATGCGGCAGACTTTGTGAAGCAAAGCTCTAACAATGTGGCTGCGACCATTACGCCACAACATTTGTTGTTGAATCGCAATGATTTATTGGTTGGCGGTATACGTCCGCACAACTATTGTTTGCCCGTGCTGAAACGCAGCACCCATCAGCAAGCTTTGCGAGAAACGGTTGCATCCGGTTCGTCTAAGTTTTTTCTTGGTACTGACTCTGCGCCCCATGATAAACATAGCAAGGAAACGGCTTGCGGCTGTGCAGGGTGTTATAGTGCCTGGAGTGCACTAGAACTCTATGCCCATGTGTTTGAAGAACATGGCGCAATTGATAAACTAGAGGGCTTTGCCAGCCATTATGGTGCTGACTTTTATGGATTGCCTAGAAATACCGATACAGTGACACTAACAAAAGAAGTTTGGCAGGTACCAGAACAAATTTTATTGCCCAACGGTGACCCAATTGTACCGTTTTTTGCGGGGCAAGATGTGCACTGGAAACTTGCTTAGCAAATTAACAACCTGAGTTTAAAGATGATGTGGTTATTCAACAAAAAGTGTCTAG
>JAOMVH010000014.1 GCA_028356795.1 Aliiglaciecola sp.
CGTTGATTATTTCGTCATAACCATCACTAAGATTTAGTCATTCCTATTCATATTTTGAAACGCATTTTTTATGGATGTTAACACCACAAACATAGTACATTAAATACCGTTAACCTGTTCGATATGAGAAACTAAATGCCCCAGCTGATAACAACACTTCGTCAACAACCTGCATGGATAGCGCTGATGATTGTTATCTTTTTGTGTTTGTGGGTGACGTCTGGATACATTACTGCCGAACCTAAAAGTGTCGACTCATCAGCCGGCAAAACCGTAATACCTAAAGTGAGAGTGCAAACTCTGTACGCTCAAAAGGTCAATCGTGAGGTCAGTTTATACGGACGCACCGAGCCTGATCGCAGTGCAACATTGCGTGCAGAAGTCAAAGGCCTTGTCACTGCTATTTATGTGCAAGAAGGGCAAGGGGTCAAACAAGGGCAACTGATATTGTCTCTTGATAGTAACGACCTGTCTGCTCAAATGCGTTCAGCTTGCGCAGTTTTGCAACAACGAGAAATAGAGTTGCAGGGCGCGGAGTCTTTGGGTAAAAAAGGCTTTCAATCTCAATCCGCATTGGCTCAAGCCCAAGCCAATGTCGAACTTGCCAAAGCCGAAATAGAGCGATTGCAGTTGGCCTTGGATAAAACTCAGATCCTGGCCCCATTTGATGGCATTCTCAATCAACGCAGTGTCGAGGTGGGGGATCTATTGAGAGATGGCGACACAATTGCCACCGTGGTTGACCTTGACCCATTGATTATCTCAGCAGATGTGACTGAGAATTGGATCCAATATTTACAGCTTGGTCAACCCGCAACCGGTCGGCTTACTACTGGGCAAAATACTCGTGGCCACATTCGATACCTATCTAGCGTTTCTAACATGGGCACCAATACATTTAATCTTGAAGTTGCGGTACCAAATCCCGAAGGTCGTTTGTTCGCGGGTATGAGTACCGAATTGAAAGTTCCCATTGAAGAGCGTTGGGCGCTGAATATTACTCCCGCTGTGATGGCACTCGATGAACAGGGAAATTTGGGTGTAAAGACGGTGGAGAACAACGTCGTTAAGTTCACGCCCATTGATATTGTTAAGAGTGACAGTCAAGGAGTATGGTTGACTGGCCTGGGTGAGCAAGCCGACGTGATAACCCGAGGACACGGCTTTGTGCGCCATGGAGATACAGTTGATGTCGTGCACGACACTCTCTCAAGTGAGCTCAAAACCGGGAAGTCAGATACACAATGAGACAAGTAATTTCAGCATCTTTGGACCATACCCGAACGGTATTAATGGTTTTTGTATTATTGATCATCTCAGGTGCGGTGACTTATTACAATATACCCAAAGAATCGAATCCTGATGTTCCAATTGCATCTATCTATGTGTCGATAGTTCACGATGGTATCTCGCCCGAAGATGCTGAGCGCATGCTGGTAAAACCAATGGAAAGGGAATTGCGCGCGATTGAGGGACTCAAAGAAATGCGGGCTACCGCGGGCGAGGGCTTTGCCAGTATAGCACTGGAGTTTATTGCCGGTTTTGATTCCAAAGACGCCCTTGCCGATGTTAGAGACAAAGTCACTGTTGCCAAAGCAAAACTGCCAGATGAGACCGAAGAACCCACGATCAATGAAGTGACAATGGCAGGGCAACAGGCTGTTATCACGGTAGTGCTGTCTGGTCCGGTTTCTGAGCGAGCCTTAGTGACCGCAGCAAGAGAGTTGCAAAATCAACTTGAAGGCTTAGGTGAAGTCCTTGAGGTTGATATTGGTGGAGATAGGGAAGATATCGTCGAGATAATCGTTGATCCGCTTTTAATGGAATCTTACGGTCTAGATCAAAATGACATTTTTAACCTTTTGTCTCGTAACAATCGACTTGTTCCCGCGGGTACCATGGACACAGGAAAAGGCAGCTTTGCCGTTAAGGTGCCTTCGGTATTCGAATCGGTTAAAGATGTAATGGAGCAACCGGTTAAAGTGGACGGCGACCGAGTGATTACGTTTCAAGATGTGGCGCAGGTTCGACGTTCATACAAAGATCCAAGCAGCTTCGCCAGACTAAATGGCAATCCATCAGTATCTCTTGAAGTGAAAAAGCGTCCTGGTGAAAACCTATTAATCACGGTAGCAAAAACGAAAACACTTGTTGAGGCTGCTCAGCAATCTCCATTGTGGCCAAATAGTCTTGCCGTTACGTTTACCGGCGACCAATCGGTTGACGTCAATATGATGTTGGGCGATTTACAAAACAATGTGTCGAGTGCCGTGGTATTGGTTGCCATCGTTATTGTGGCAATTTTAGGAGTAAGAACAGCAATATTAGTTGGCGTGTCGATTCCTGGCTCATTTTTGACCGGGATCCTGTTGATATCGTTGTTTGGTTACACCCTAAACATGGTCGTATTATTTTCATTGATCATGGCGGTTGGCATGCTAGTGGACGGAGCAATTGTCGTCACTGAATATGCGGATCGGTGCATGAGTGAAGGGCAAGATAAAAAGACCGCATATCGCAGTGCTGCGCATCGAATGGCCTGGCCAATCATTGCTTCTACTGCCACCACACTAGCTGCCTTCGCACCGCTGATGTTTTGGCCCGGTATGGTGGGCGAATTTATGAAGTTCCTGCCCTTTACCTTAATTGCAGTTCTCTCTGCATCTCTGCTTATGGCGCTTATTTTTGTGCCAACCTTAGGGTCGGTATTTGGTAAACCTCGCTATGTCAAAAAAGAAACAAAACAACAACTTATTCAAGCCGAAACCGGTGACATTATGGCTTTGTCTGGTTTTACCGGAAAATATGTTCGGTTTTTAAACAAAGCTATCGCGCATCCACTTAAAAGCCTTGGTATTGCAATTTTATTCGCCTTTGCATCATTTGGTGGTTACTACGCATCTGGTTTAGGTGTCGAATTTTTTCCCCATGTCGATAGTGTGGGTATCAATGTCACGGTCCGTTCAACCGGCGATTTTTCGATTTATGAAAAAGACGAAATAGTAAAAGAGGTTGAATCAAAACTGTTTGATATGGAAGAAATAGAAACACTTTATTCTCGTTCGGGAGGCCGTGATCAAGTTGGTTATTTACGCTTAAATTTGGTGGATTGGCACTTTCGACCTCATTCTGATGAGGTGTTAGAAGAGGTCCACAAGCGTTTGCACGGTATGCCCGGCGTAGATATTGAAATTACCCCCGACCAAAATAGTCCTCAATCGGGGAAAGATTTACAAATCGAGATATCATCGCGTTTTCCCGATTTACTTAACGACGCGGCGCTGAAACTACGTAAAGCGCTAGACGAAAACGCCAAATTTACCTCTGTTGGAGATACCGCATCTAAGCCTGGTATTGAATGGCAATTGAAGGTTAATCGAAGCAATGCTGCAAGATTCGGTGCTGACGCTGCCCTTGTTGGCAGTACCGTGCAGTTCGTCACCAACGGTTTGAAAATAGGAGAGTATCGCCCCGACGATGTGGACGACGAGCTTGATATCCGCGTGCGTTTTCCTGTGTCGGAGCGCTATATTGGTAAACTTGATGAGCTTCGCTTAAAGACACCACAAGGTCTTGTGCCTATTGGCAGTTTCGTTGAACGAATAGCGCGCCCGAAAACCGACTTGATTCGACACATTGACAGCAAACGCGTATTAACTGTCAGCGCCAACATGGTTCCGGGAGAATTGCTCAGTATTGAGTTGCCAAAGCTGATTAAATTGCTTCCTAGCCTACAGATAGATCCTCGCGTAGAGCTGACGGTTAAAGGCCAAAACGAGCAACAGCAAGAGTCACAAGAGTTCTTAATGAATGCATTCTTGGTTGCCTTGTTTGTAATGGCCATTATCTTGGTAACCCAATTCAATAGTTTTTACCAAGCGTTTTTAATCCTTAGCGCGGTACTGTTTTCGATTGTTGGTGTATTCATGGGACTGCTGATTTTCCAAAAACCTTTTGGCACCATTATGTCTGGTGTCGGAGTGATTGCTTTGGCGGGTATTGTGGTTAATAACAACATTGTACTCATTGATACCTACAATATTTTACGTAAAGAAGGAGTGGCAGTTCGAGATGCTATTCTCAGAACTGGAGCCCAACGACTTCGGCCGGTATTGATGACAACCGTGACAACAATTCTAGGACTGCTTCCCATGGTCATGGAAGTGAATATTGATTTTATTGGACGCAACCTAGATATCGGGGGACCTTCAACTCAGTGGTGGTCGCAATTGGCTACGGCGGTGGCTGGAGGACTTGCATTTGCCACTGCGCTCACCTTGGTTTTAACTCCTTGCATGCTAGCATTGAAACAAAGCATTGACGTATACTTAGCCAGATTCAGACTCGGCAAGTTCGGTCGCCAACACGCCCCCGAATAATAAAGGTAAAAATATGTTGTTCCGTTGGGTAATTAAATACGCTTTCTGCGGTTGCGTGCTATTTGTTTTCAGTATGACGGTAAGCGGGCAAACACAGAATCAAAAGCAGGAATCTGCTCCTTTTATTGTACTTGATGGTCCCAATGAGTCACCAGAAGCGCGTTATGTACAAAAGGTGCTCGAAAAAGCGTATGAGACACTGGGATATCGTGTCGCTTATCAGCCACTCTCTCTTGCCAAAAGTGTTATTGAAGTTAATTCAGGCCGGATCGACGGTCTTAGAGCACGCATTGGCGATGTGGAAAAATCCTTTCCAAATCTAGTCAAAATTCCTGAGCCTTTGCTTAATTTTGAAATGGTACTGATTGCCGACCGGCGAGCATGCGGAGCGTGTGACTTGAAATGGGTAAAACAAGTTGCGGTGGTAAAAGGTTTCCGTGCATTCGAAGATTATCGGGCTCAATTGGGGTTTCCTCTTGATGTGGTTTATGTCACTCATCCTCAGCAGGCATTTGACATGGTTGTTGAAGGAAAACTCACCGGGGCAATCATGAGTAATACCAACGTGCCTAAAGACTATTATTCAATGAATCATCACTGGATTAAATCCATATTAACAACGCTTCTTGACTATCATTATGTGCATCGCCGCCATATCAAACTTGTCCCTGAGTTAAGCAAACTATTCAGCAAATACAAAGCCTCTGGCGAGCTAACGCGATTGCAAAAAGAAATGGGCGTGAAACAAACTGCGGTACTGGATGACAACATCAATTTTGGCAAAATAACGGCGGCTACCGCGAGCTGGGCGGGGTATTCAGATACGCCTGATGGCACTTACTTTAAAGTTCTAAAAGCGGTATAAAGCTCATTGTCCAACACAGTGGATATCGATATTGTGAACTGGAAAAGAGCGAAGAAAAACTTCTATGATGGCAAAGTCGATATATTAGTGGGTGCTTATGATTTTGAGGCGGGTGATAATGGCGTGCGCTCTGACGTTCATTTAGATTATGAAATGCCAGTTACGGCTTATGCTAAAGACGCAGCAACACTCAATGGCTTGCTGTCACAGAACAAGCCGGGTACAGCCTGCTATTTGCTGGGCTATGCACTTAAAGAGGTTCTGCCTAAATCTGTATCAAGTTATGAATCACCTACTATCGATAATTGTGTTCGCTTATTGGGTAGCGGCAGAGTGGATATGTTACTCGACTATGAAATTGATTTACCCAAAGCATTTGTCAATCAGTATGCCAAGCAACAAGTTTTAGAAGGCTTCCCGTTGTTTTTGATTTTTCAAAATACCGAGCGTGGAAACCAGTTAAAACAGGTTTTTGAAGTTCGCTTACGAGAGCTATTGGGTAGTGGCAAGTTAAAAACGTTATTCCCCAATTCAAAAGAATTCGAAGCTGCTAACTTTGTCCCTATCAATTTAAAAGAGCTATAACAAACTCCTGTGACTGTGCTACTTTTTTAAAGGAAAGTGAACAAACCCAAGCGCTACATATCAAGGAGGGCAATTTAATATGTTAAAACTGTATGGTTCAACCACGTCTCCATTTGTTCGTCGACTACGTATGTGGTTGGCAAACAGTGAACATCAATTTATCAACTTGCAGATTTTTGATGGTCCTGATCGTGAAATCCTTGCTAAGCGAAATCCAACACTCAAAATTCCCATGATTGAAGATGGCGACGAGGTCATTTTTGATTCAAGGGTGATATATCGTTATCTCACGCAAAAGTTCGCATTTCCAAGCCCAAGCTGGGAACAAGAAAATCAATTAACCCTAATTGACGCTGCAACCGATTCATTGGTGCAAATGCTGTTACTTGGGCGCTCTGATATCGATACCAGCGAAGATAAAATGTACTTTACATTGCAGCGCGAACGTGTCGATTCTACTCTTGGCCACCTAAACGAATTAGTTAAACAAGGGCACTTTGCGGATTGGCATTATCCAGCGATCTGTCTTTACAGTCTAATTGATTGGATTGAGTTTCGAACATTGCATGATCTTCAAGATATGGATGGATTACTGGCATTCCATCAAGCCAATGAACAACGCATCGAAGCAACGGCGACCAACCCTCGAAATGAGACGTAATTCATTGTCTACTAAGATAGCTTAATCTGACGGGTGTCTTTTAAAAAATGCATTAAGGGAAGTGCTTTTGAGAGATTAATTCGCCCTGTTTAAACAACACATATTCGCCGGATTGCATAACATTCCAGGTTTCATCTTTGGTCAGTGGCCTGGTAGCAATAACAGTGACAATGTCGTTCGGGGTGGTTTCTTTTTGAAAATCGATAATCCAATCCGAATCAATCAGCGTGGCTTTTCCAAATGGCGCACGACGGGTTATCCAAGTTAGATTGTTTGAACAAAATGCCAATACATACACGCCGTCGCTAAGCAGCATATTAAATACCCCTAATTGTCTAAGTGTATTAGCTTGGCTGGCAATGAACCTGAATGCGGTGGCCATATTTTTAGGGCGAGTAGGAAAACGCTCAGTGAGTTTTTCCAGTAACCAGCAAAACGCCAGCTCACTGTCAGTACTGCCAACCGGTAATTGGGTTTTTACACTAAGGGCTTTTTTGTAGCCAGTTAATTGTCCATTGTGAGCATAAGTCCAATTGCGCCCCCACAATGGTCGCTCAAACGGATGGGTGTTTTCCAGTTTGATGCCACCGCGATTGGCCTGTCTAATGTGACTAATGACCGAAGTTGATTTAATCGGATAAGAGCGAACAAGTTGAGCTACCTCTGATTCGCAGCTGGGCAGCACATCTTTAAAGCTTCTGGCACCTTTTCCTTCGTAAAAAGCAATTCCCCAACCATCTTTATGTGGGCCAGTTCGGCCTCCTCTTTCGAGTAAGCCGGCAAAACTAAAACAAATATCGGTTGGCACATTTGCTGACATGCCAAGCAACTCACACACGCTTATCTCCTCAAGTCTTTACTTCATTAGTAGCATGTCGGCCATTTTGTTGCCGGCGCTTATACTTGTTTTTAGTTTAGTTTAGACGGGTGCTTTTGTTTGAGCTCTGAATCAAACACATCGGGAAACACCACGATACCTTCTTCATCTGGGTTAGGGAAAACAGCCACACAAACGCCGTCGCCTTCTAATCCGCCGGTCCAGCGATCAAACCAATCTTGTAGCGGAATCGCCTTAGGTTTGCATTGGGCCCAATCTCCTGTTGCCCAATAATCAGCAAACTCTTGTGCCGGCCAAACGGGTACACAGTCTTCGTCATCACTATTTAACATGACGCAACCGTGTTCGTCGGTAAGGATCCAAATTTGTTTATTAAGCGTAACTTGGGTAAGTAAGTAAGCATGACGCTTATCGGCAGGCATTTGCAGTATTTCGTTCATATCTTTGGACATAGCGAGACCCTTTTATCCATCGAGTTTTCAAATAGGTGTTGGTTAACTAATCAATCGTCTAGCATCATAAAGGAATTTACTTTTGTTCCTAATGCATTGAACATACTCACCATATAAACAATTGTTCAGGATTCCAATGATTAGTAGATTTATACCATTAAATACTATTTTGCTACTAGCAATAATCACGCTATTTACTGCGTGTTCCTCAGTTTCACAGAATACCGATAAAGCGCATATCAACCAGAAGGTATTTGTGACTCATGATGACCCTATGGGACAAGTGCAAAGTACCCTCGATTTAGCTCAGCTAAATAACAAGCTGGCATTAGTCGTTTTGGGTGCCCAGTGGTGTCACGATAGTCTTGGATTGGTGAAGCAATTCCAAACGACAAAAATGCAGAGTATTTTGCAGGAAAACTATGAGATCACTTATGTAGATGTTGGTTTTTTCCAAGATCATAGGAATATCACTCAGCGCTTTGGTCAAGCGCATTATTTCGCAACGCCAACTGTATTAATTATTGACCCCAAAAGTGAGCAACTACTAAACGGTGATTCACTGCATAAATGGGGCGCGGCAGATAGTGTGCCTAAAGACGAATATCTCAGCTACTTTGGCAGCTTTGATGCTAATAACGTATCTATCGCCAAAACTGTCTCTACCGAACAACAAACGATTATTTCGCAATTTGAACAACTACAATCTCAGCGGCTAATGACGGCATACCTTTATTTATCACCGGAACTAGAAAAAGATGTCAATCGACCAAAAGGTACAGATTATGATCCTGAGTTCGTTAAACGTTGGCGAGAAGTCCGCGCTTTTCGGATAAAGCTTCAGCAGGACATTATGCAGCTTTACGCACAAGCCCGGCTCAAACCCACAGCGATGCTGGAAATTCCTGAATATCAGCGCTTTAGTTGGGAGTAGAGATGAAATTTATTAGTCATTTTCAGTGCGTAGAATGTGGCACTGAGTACCTCATTGATGAGCCCATGAACCTTTGTCCCAAAGATGGTCGGCCTGTTCAATTTAAACTCAATGTAGAAGCGATAGCTTCCGCCTATAAGGATATGAGTTGGTATTTACCAGAACAGCAGTCCATGTGGCGGTTCGGTCCCTTGTTACCGTTTGATATCAGCCAAAACACGGAACAGGTTTGCACCCTAGGGGAAGGTAACACCCCGCTTTTAGATGTAAGTACTTACTCTCTTTTTGGGTCAGAATTTAAAAGCATATTTATAAAAGATGAGGGGCAGCCCCACGAAGGTTATGGATGTAACCCGACAGGTAGTTTTAAAGACCGTGGTATGGCGATGGTCGTTACCATGGCTAAACACTATGGTTTGGACAAGCTAGTTGTTCCTACTCAAGGAAATGCTGGCGACTCTTTAAGCGAATATGGTTATCAACATGGATTGGAAGTTGCAGTCATTATGCCCGATGACACACCAATGCCAATCTTGGGGAAAGTCGCTGCATATAGTGTAATGTATCCACAAATATCACTAGATTTAGTTAAGGGCACAATCCGGGAGGCCGGAGCCCTAATGAAAGAGAAGTACCTGCCACAAGGGTATTTCAACTGCGCAACCTTCCAAGAGCCTGGCTGGCGAATAGAGGGTAAAAAAACCATGGGGCTTGAGCTCGCCGAGCCCAATGAGATGAGTGACAAATGGCAATTACCCGACGCAATCTTTTATCCGACAGGCGGCGGAACTGGCATTCTTGGTATGTGGAAAGCGTTTGATGAGTTGGAGCAACTAGGTGTTATAGATAACAAGAGACCGAAAATAATCGCCGTTCAAAGCGAAGCCAATGCCCCTGTGGTAGATGCTATCAATCAACATCTTGACGACACTGTCGCCACCAATGGCGGTGATACCATAGCAACCGGACTGAACGTTCCCGGTGGCGTTGGACATAAGGCCGTTATCTCGATTATTCGTGCTAGCAATGGCGGTGGCATTGCCGTTAGTGAGGAGGATATGGAGCGTCACTCACGTGCCCTCTATAAGCAATATAACCTTTGGATAAGCCCTGAAGGAGCTGCTGCCATCGCAGCGGTTGATAAGGCTAAAACCTTAGGTTTAATTAAAACCACTGATGAGATTGTGTGTTTTAATACGGGTAGCGCTGAGAAGTACCTCACCAATATTCGACATTTGTTTTGCTAATTAGCGAAGCAATCAACGACGTTTGTGCTTTCGCCCTGTACCCCAGCCAATCACACCGGCGCCCACTATTGCCCCTACCCATGCATAAGGCAGTATCGGCGGAAAAATATTTTTAGCAAAAACAATTAATAACATGGAAGAAATACACAGCAACCACCCAACCACTTCGGTTTTGCTTAGATATTTACTGAAAAATGATTGCTGGTTTTTATCTTGGTCTGACAAACTGGTGCTCCAGGTTACAATATTCTGTCACTAATATGCACCAAAGCGATTTTGGTAGGCAACTTTTACGTAATCGACTACGGCTCTAATCTTCTTAGACGAGGTTCTATTTGCAGTATAAAACGCAAATAAGGTTCTGGTCATGGGCTGCCATTGGGTGCAGGTTACATCAACAAGATCTTCAGTCTCTAACGCATTTTTTAACACAATGTCAGGCACATAAGCAAAACACAAACCACGCTTCGCTGCTTCTAATGCCAATGACAAATCGTTGACCTGCAAAGCCGGTTTAGGCGTTACGGAGATCTGACCTTGCTGGTGGTGTTCGAACAACCATTTGTTTTGTGGAAACGCGACCGCACAAGGCAACTCAGACAACCTTTTTAGCTGGAACTCTGAACACGAAATTTTGTGTTTGGCTACCAGGTCTCTATGGGCAAGTAGCTTAAATGGTATGTCCCAAAGCCTCAATGCGATTGCCGATGAGTCAACTAAGGGGCCGACCCGAAAAGCCAGATCTATGTTGTCTTTTACCATATCAGAGTTTTCATTGCGCAGCTCGATATGCAGTTCTAGCGCTGGATGTAGCTTATTAAAGTCGAGTAAGATCTCACCCATGTAGTCCATCCCAATGCGAGTTGGCATGGTGATTTTCATCTGGCCTTTAAGCTCTTCGTCATCGTCTAACGATTCCGACACTGCCACTTTTAGTTGGCTAAGTAGCGGTTGGGTTTGTTCATATAGAGCTTTGCCTTTTTCAGTCAAACGCATTTGCCGCGTCGTTCTGATAATGAGTTGTGCGGCGAGAGTTTGCTCTAAATTTGCCACCCGTCTACTGACTGTACTGTGCGGCATTCCAAGGTGTTTAGCAGCCTGATAAAAACTATTGAATTTTGCCACTGTGCAAAATATGTCGAGGTCGTCGTATTGACTTAGCATCTATTATCTCATAAATGAAATTATGTTAATCATAAGTGTCTATTTTTAAAACTGCAAGTTGTCGCTATCATTAATACCAAGTTGTCCAACAACACAATATTGAGGAAAAGACGATGAGTCAGCCAGTTCAAAAAAGCATTACCCAGATATTCATACAGTTTATTGCTGCATTGATTGTTTTCTCGGCATTAGCGGGGGTCGCCGCAGCTGGCACACATAGTTACGAGCAGAACAATGTGTCTGTGACTCATTTTAATTTACTCGATGCATCATCATATGACCGCAGAATTGAAGGCCGCATGCGAGCAAGTCTAACGTTTGATAAAAAACTTTCCAAACTCGGCTTGCAAGTGAGAGTCCAAGAGTCGAGATTGACTATCAGTGGCACAGTAACAAATGATCGTGTACTCGATGCCATTCAAGAGCTTGCTCTCGAGTTGGTAAGTGCAGAACAAATCAACTTGCAGGTTAACGTGCAGCCAAACAATTTGCTTGATAGTGATACAGAGTCAAATATCAGTAAATTAGCCGCATGGTTTAAATAATAAATATCTTCAGTTAAAGGCTAAAAACTAAACAGTTTTTACTACGTAACCCCAGTCCGGGATTGGGGTTACATAGGCTTTTTAGATCATCAGTTTATGCGGCAGATTAAAAGGCCAGCCATTATTTTGGTGGCAACTAACTTAGCAGCACTTACAACAATACTTAACCACAAATTATCACTTCCTATTTTATCTAAAACTAGTTAAATCAACGCTTTCGGAAGAGTTCATTGAAAAACCGTGTATTACAGTCAGTGATCTGTAAGGCCAATAAAACCAACTCTTTCGACTCCCGTTTCTGTAAAATAGACCAATGTGGTATATAAAGTGCTTATTAAGGTGAAACGTCTAACATTATTCGCTTTATGGAGTAAAAAAATGAAAATGAAACTTTTGATCGCCAACGCTTTACTGGTCCTATCAACTTTCAGTGCAAATGCGGCATTGATTATTTCTAATGAATCAATAGACACAAACTCCATTAGTTTTGATGTTAGTGGAACCATTGAGGGTCCTACACCTCAATCTGGTTTGGCATGGCTGTTTTTTGTCGACACTAACCGAGCTAATGGCTGGATTAGTGCATCCAACACAGCAACTATTACTTCAAATATCATGGTGAATGGTAGCCCAAATAGTGTGGATGATTTTTGGGTTGAGACCGACTTTGGCTTTTCTAGTCATGATAGATTAACGCTGAACAACAATAGCAATTGGAGTGTCGGTGATATCTTAAGCGGCACCTTCAGCGCCACATGGGCAAATGCCATTAATTTAGATGATTTCAATGGGCTAGATATATATTGGGGAAGAGACTCATCAGGCTACGACGAGTCTAATGGTACTTTTCAAGGTAGCTTCCTTGCAAATAGTCAACCTATTCCAAACCCACCTTCACTCGCATTATTGATTTTAGGGTTTATGGCAATGCGTTGGACAAGTAAAAAGAAACAAGGCTAATTCTCTAGTTTCACAGCATTAGAATTAATACCCCAGTAGCTAGACATCCAGCTACTGGGGTTTTTTATGTATCTAAATCAAGCTTCGGTTTATCCCAATCCGCCTTAATATCTGATCAGATATTAAAGTGGGTGATTTGATCACCAGTAGTTAGCAAAGACCAATGGTTGCAATTCTCAACGACGCCGGGCCCTTATAGGGTGTGCAGACTGCGCGAGACTGAGCGGTGTTTTGGCAGTGTATCCAAACATATCGAGGGCTATTCAAATTAGGGACATCTGTTGAATTGTTGAGGTAACTCTAATTCGGGCTAAAGGATGATAGCCTAGGCCACACAACAGTTGTTGCGGCCTAAGTCTTTCGCTTGATACATGGCTTGGTCAGCGCGACCGAGCCATTCAAACGCAGTTTCTTGCGGTTCGTATTTGGCGGTTCCAACAGAAATGGTGATGCCGTGCTCAGCTAACCATCCGTCAGTCTCAACAGTGCTTCTAAGATCTTCTGCTAAGTTTATCGCTTCTTTGCGTGAGGTATTTTCAGCAATGACTACAAATTCTTCACCACCAAAACGGTAGAGTCGGTCTGTGGCTCTTATTCGCTGACTTATGGTTTGCACAAATGCAGCTAAAATATCATCACCTTTTGCATGGCCATAATTATCATTAACTTGTTTAAAGTTGTCTAAATCCATCAGGATTAACGAAGCCGGGTAACCTTGTTCTCGGCGCTGAAATGCCAAAATATCTAAAAGCTTCTGTTCCATGGCTCTTCGGTTTCCTGCGCCCGTGAGTGGATCTTTGGTTGCTAGCTCGAATAACTGCTCTTGTTGTTTGCGCATTCGATCGGCAAAGGCGTAACTAAATAACAAGGTTGCGGAAGATGAGATATAGAACTCTAGAGCGAGGAATAATGTCCACTCGCTCCTGAGTACCCACGCCAAGGCAGATAAAACAACAACGCTGTAAATTGCCGCTAAATTTGCTGGCAATAAAAAGAAAATGGCTGTTAGCGCTGGATATATCCACATTAGCTGTTCGGTGCCTTTTAAGCTAACCGTGATAAAAACAACAAACATTGATAGGAATGCGAGAATGCGAGCGGGAGTTTTGGTGTTGTGAGTAATGAAGACATAACAAAACAGGATGCTGGTGGCGATGACAGCAAAAACGTCAAGGGCCGCGACCGCCCAATCCTGCTGTAACAGACGCAACACTGCAAAAGGTAGGATCCCCAAGCAACTGCCGCCACTTAAGGTCATGATAATATATTCTTCGGTCGTTCGTTTAGCTGCTGGTGAGTGCTCAATCATAATGTACGCACCCTCCTTGATGTTTGCTTCACAATCATGTTTTGCCCCATTTGCCATGAGCATATCAAACCCCTATCAGGCTCTTTATGATTATTTCGACTAATAATATATCTGTTAATAACAAAGCCACTAGTAACCTGGCTTCTAGCTGCCTAGCGCTCAATAACCAATATCCCAGTCTATTTGAAAATTAAGTGGTTTATTCTCACAGAAGTGTAAATAGTTTTGCATAAATACGCCGGTAATATCATCTACATTGGAAATCGCTGCGGTGTGCTGGGTAATCAACACATTTGACATACGCCATAATGGGCTTGATTGCGGCAGAGGCTCTTGCTCAAACACATCTAAGACCGCCGCCCTTAACCTGTTATTTTTAAGTGCATTTTGCAAAGCCACATAATCGATTGATTGAGCCCTTCCTGCATTTATTATCACGCATGATGGTTTGAGTTTTGAAAGAAAAGTGTCGTTTATTACCTTTTCGGTTGCTGTTGTGTGGGGTAACAAACAAACTAGATAGTCGAGTTGCGGGGCAAAGTCGGCATGTTGGTCGAGGGTATAGTGTTTATCGATGCTTAAATTCTCAATCGACTTTCTAGATACACCAATAACTTTCATACCAAAATGTTTAGCTGTATGGGCTACTTCCAGGCCGATAGAGCCTAACCCTAAAATGCCAATTGTTTGTCCGGACAAAGGGGCGCATCGAGGCTGTAACCATTCTTGGCGCTGTTGTAATTGCTTAAATTCATCTATTTGGCGATTAAAATGTAATAAGTAAGCCATGACATACTCTCTCATCTGCTCACCAAACACTCCTTTAATACCGGTTAATAAAGTGGATGCTTTTTGCGTGTCTACAATCGGCTTTACCCCTGCCCATGTGGATTGGATCCAGTCGATTTCAGGAATCCTGTGCAATGACTGGGCGCACATATCTGGATCTCCCAGCAATATATCAACGCGGTCTTGTGGTGCTAAATCTCGTATATCGCTTACTGCTTGTACTATATCTAACGAAGCAATTTGGTGGGCATCTATGCGCTCGCGATAAGCGTCAGCGTCCCGGCTCACAATAAGCAGTTTATGCATGTTAACTCCAAGTGCTAAGTCCAGCGTAATTGGCATACTAGTAAACAATAGTTTCCTAATGTTGCCATATCTCCAAATTTAATTCGTGATTTGATGGTTAATATAGAATTAAGTTAGTTTATTATGCGTAAAAAACAATCAAGCCAACATAGTGGCGAATATAAATAAGAGTAACCCCATGCATAACGAGCAACAAGTAAAACAAGCAAAACTGTTATCACCCAAACGCAATACGTCAGTGGCGCAAAGTATCGATGAACTGGCAACTGAGCAGCTGGCACATTTTGGCATAGATAGCCAAAGTGATTACGGTAAAGCCCTATTTGATGCCGCCTCCCATTTATATAAAGCGCAACTTGATGTTAATTCTATTTGGCAAATCACCAATAATACCTTGGATGGGTTGAGCAAAGAGAACAAGCTCGCTTATTTTAACGCCAAAAAGTTTTTGTCTTTTCAAATCGCTAAGGTGTTGGATACTCTGCAGAACCCGTTTCGAGCAACCTACCAGAGCATGAATAACCAAAGTGGTTCACAGATTTCTAAGAGCCACTATCCATTGTTTGATAATGTGACAGCCTTGTTTTCCGCTACGCCGGTTATTGTAAGAACAGCAACCTACGTATATGCCTGTACCGAATGGGTGGATGATGCTTTTCAAGGAAAAGAGTTTACTCACCAAATTTATTCTCGCTTATTGAACCCCACCAATATTTCATTGGCTAACGCTATCGTTGACTTAGAAGCTGGACCTTATTCAGCTGATTATTTGGCGTGGAATTTTAACTCAGGTATGGCTGCCATTGATGCATTGCTTTCCAACGTTCTCGGCCATGGTGACGTATTAGTGGTTTCTCGAAACGTGTATGGTGGCGTTTATCAGTTGCTACACGATTATTTTGCACGAGAAAATCGTATAGATATCCAACTTGAATGGTTCGATGGTTATAGTGCTGAAGAATTTGACGTGTTTTTTGCCGAAACCAAACGTAAACATGCCCAACGACTTGAAGACAAGCAGCTGCATGTGTACATAGAATCGCCGTGTAACCCCCATGGTTATGTGCTAGATATTGCTGGAATAAGTGAGATTGCCCACAAAGATGATCATATTGTAATGCTCGATGCCACACTTGCGACACCGATTTTACATCAACCACTGCAACAAGCAGACAAGGCAAAGCGTCCAGATTATGTGGTTCATAGTTATACTAAGGATATATGTGGTAGTGGTGCCACCACAGCGGGTGTTGTGATTGGTGAAGGTTATCGCATGTTCCAAGCTAAAGGTGACTGTGCAAATGGTTATGATTGGTCACGCACCATGTTTTGGGATGTGTATTATATAAAAGGTGCTTTCCTGGACTCAGAAAAAGCCTTTGATGTACTCAATGGAATGAAAACCTTAGAGCAGCGGATCATGAACAAGGTTATTAACACTAAAGTGTTCTGCCAATATTTAGCTTCGCACCCTGCACTGAATGTTAATAGCCACGCCTTGGCCGAGCACCCTAATTCAGATTTACGCGAAAAACAAATGCGACATGGCTGGCCTTGTGCTCTGTTTACCGTTGATATGGAAGGCGCTAACTTACAACGTGACGCCTTTGTGCGTTTCTTTGATGCCTTAGAGCCAGCCTTTAGCCACCAGGTAAGTATTGGCCAAAACAACACCATCATTTTGTGCCCTGCGCTGACTTCTCACTCTGAGTTAGCTGCGGCCGAACAGAAAAAAGCGGGCATTCACCTAACCACGATGCGGATCGCGATGGGAACCGATAATGTCAAAGAATTGCTAGCGCACTTCTTAAATAGCGCCAAATTGCACATAGATCCGTTGGTACCCGGTTTTAGTGATCACTTCATGAGTGCCAAAGCGCTTGATACCTTGTATATGCAAACGTGCATGGAAGTGTGTCAACAACACTATGAGTCAGGGATGTCGATGGAGAAGCTCGTAGCTCAATAATTATTATCGTTATTTTTGTAATAAACAAAACCCCGATGATTCATCGGGGTTTTTTGTTGTTCCGTTGCTAAACGTTCATTACGCCTAGTCCTTATAACCCCATGGTGCCGCGGGAGGCTCAACTGGCTTAGTTAGGTCAAAATCGACTCGAAACTCTCTGCCTTGTCTTATTAAGCGGTAGGTAAAGACATCTTCGTAAATATACATCTGCCAAGTATTGCCATTCGATTGAGGTATTCCCTCGCGCACAAACAGCTCCTTTGAAAACTGATCTGCAGGAAACGATTGAACTTGAGGCCAGCCTGCATCGATAGTATGGCCACCATATTGAGTCAGCGCATCTTCGCTGCCATCTTTATGCCGATGATCGTGTTTTAAGCTTAACCCTGAGCCAGTTTTAGTGATCAGCCAGGTTCGAGATGCATCGCTGCCCACATGAAATGGAACTTGGAGTTGCTGTTCAGAGCACCGTCTGACATGCATGATCAAGATTTTGTTAGTAAACCCATCGCCTGGTGCGTTATCTACCGTAACTTTGCCCTCGAAAGCTTTTCCACAGTGCTGTTCGATGGCATCAAAAAATGCGTCATGGCTAGCGATTGAGTAGGGAGCCGCATTCGAAATAGCGCTAAATGTACAAGATAAAAAGGTAAATAAAAGCAGAGTATATTGAGATGTCTTCATGAATATCCTTTGACGGTGACTGAAAGTTGAATAACCTAATTTGCCTAAAAGCTTGGCAATGTGGCACTAACATGGTGGTCGTAGAGCAGGGCGGTTTCTACATGATTGACCTCTTTACGAGCAGTAATGGCATTAAAAACAAAGTCACGTAAATGCATGGAGTCGCTCACGGTCACGTGAACTAGAAAATCGTTTTCGCCACCCATATGATAAATACTCATGACTTCTGCTAAGGGTAATAAATCTTGTTGGAATTGATCAACCGTTGCTCGGTTATGATCAGACAGTCGTACTGAGATCATTGCTTGGATGTGACCACCTAGCGCGTTAACATCGACCAATAAACGATGTTTCAAAATAACCTTATCAGTTTGCAGTCGCTTGAGACGTTCTAAGCACGACGAGGGAGCAAGCCCTACTTTGTCGGCGATGTCTTTGTTGTTGAGGCTTGCATCGTCATAAAGCAATGCCAATATCTGCAGATCGGTTTGATCTAATGAGCGCTGGTTTTTCTTCACGTATCTTGTTCATTGGTGAGTTTGAGCTAGTGTACTGTTTATTTGGCCTTGTATAAACCACCTAATACTGCTGGACGGCTTGCGCCAGTAACGCTGGGCAAGTTTCCGGCAATATTATTATGGTATGCGTACGCCAACCAAGCGAAAGCCACTGCCTCGACAGCATCTGGACTCATTCCCAGTTGTTCTGTGGTGGCAAGGTCTGCCTCATGGAGCTCATTTTCAAGACACTCCATCAGAAAGTCATTTCGTGCGCCGCCCCCACAAACAAATACCTCTTCCACGTCATCAAAAAGGTTAATGTGTTTTGCAATGGTACAGCTCGATAGCTGCGCCAGTGTGGTTTGAACTGATTCCGCTGAGCAAAAATGAGACATATTATTTAAGTGTCCATCTAACCATTCGAGATTAAACGTTTCTCGACCCGTGCTTTTGGGATACGGCAAGTCGAAAAACGGATCACTCATCAAACATTTTAGCAATACGCAGTCACGACTGCCTTGGGCTGCCCAGCGACCATTTTCATCATAGGATTTTTTCAGATGACGTTGACTCCAACCGTCCATAAGGGTATTGCCGGGCCCGGTATCAAAGCCTACTACTTGTTGCTCTACATCTTTTGGTATGTAAGTGATATTGGCAATGCCGCCGATATTTAAAATGATACGAGAGTGATGAGAGTGACGAAAAACCGCTTGATGAAAAGCGGGGGCAAGGGGAGCACCTTGACCGCCTAATGCAACATCTTTTCTGCGAAAGTCAGCGATCACATCGATGCCAGTTAGCACTGCGATTGTATTAGGATCACCAATCTGTGAAGTAAAACCCATAGGACCATCTGGATGATGGCGAATAGTTTGACCATGGGATCCTATAGCAACTATTTGACTGGCGTGAATATTCACATGTTCTAACAGCTTATTAATCGCTTGAGCAGAATGAGTCGCAACTGCGCGGTCTGCATGACCCATTTTAACCGTTTCATCGGAAGAGGGTTCACACAAGCTATTGAGAGTTCTTAACAACGATTTTGGGTAGCCGAAAGTATGAAAGGCGATAACCTTTGGCTGAATTTTGGAAAAGTCCACAATTGCTACATCGACACCATCCATACTGGTGCCAGACATCAACCCGATATACAGGTTTGACATAACGCTCCTATCGATTCATCGCCAGCATAATTCGCTTAGTATTATTAAGTTGCTGCATTCGCTTCTCTGCAATTTGAGCAAATATGTCTGCATCTTTTTTCGCTATGGGCCTTGCTTTAGGAAGTGATACGGTTCTTGGATTGCGATGCACACCGTTGACCAAAAATTCGTAGTGTAAATGCGGACCAGAAGCTAAGCCTGTTGCACCCACATAACCAATCGTTTCGCCCTGTTTGACACTTTGCCCTTTTTTCACTGCGCGTTTGGTGAAATGCAGGTACTTAGTTACATATTTTTCGCCGTGTTGGATGAAAACGTGATGTCCATTGTACTTGTCATAGGTTGCTCGTATGACTTTTCCATCCCCTGCCGCCATCACTGGAGTGCCTCGTTTGGCTGCATAGTCAACGCCGCGATGGGCTTTCCAGCGCTTTTGCACCGGATGAAAGCGACGTTTTTTGAAGCTCGAACTAATATGACTAAAATTAACCGGGGCTCGCAAAAAACTCTTACGCATACTTCGCCCTTCTGGGGTGTAGTAGTTACCATCTTCGTGCAAAATGGCAGTGAATATTTCACCTTGATTGATAAACTCGGCCGCGACGATTTTGCCGTTTTCGATAAATTCGCCTTGATTGAAATGCTCTTCATAAACCACATTGAAGGTATCGCCCTCGCGCAGCTCCAAAGCAAAGTCAATATCCCATCCAAAAATACCAGCAAGCGCCATTATATGGTTTTGCGACAGATTCGCTTTAACCGCAGCATTCCAGAAGTTGCTGGTTATCTCTCCTTGGGCATAGCTGTATCGAGTATCTAACTGTTTGGTATCAATTGCTGTTTTGAAGGTATTCTTGTCAGTTCGATCAATCTGAAGCGTTTGTGTTGAAGTCAATGTATAGCGTAGAGAGTTGAGTTGTTTGTTGTCATCTATCAGCAGCTCTAACTGCTCGCCTGGACGCATTGTGAGTAATTTTTCAGCATCTTTTCCGGCTTTGCTAACACGATAAGTTTGCTGGGGCGACAAACCAGCTCGCTTAAATATCTTGGCAAGGTTATCGCCTTTTTTTACCACGAAGCTAGTCCATTGAGGAGAGTCTTCTTCAAGATATTCTGCTATGTCTTGTGATGTGGCGATTTGCAAGGGCACATCGTAGCGCACACCGAGATCTAATATTTGACTCGTTTTAGACGCCTTTGCTGTCTCAGTCGGGAGTAGCAATATCACCAATAAAAATGCCGCAAAGCCAGACAATAAGGCTTTGTGTTTTGCAGGGAGGCGTTTCAATGTCTTTTGTACCACGTGATCAAAGTTCTCTAAACAAGTTACAAACCAGAGAATATAACGATTAGAGGTGATTTTCTAGGTGTAGCTTAAAAAATGTACAGTTATGTGCGTATTTAGTCATATAAGTTGTTATATATTTATATTGAGAAGGCCTTTATCTATCTCACGTGCACGCGTAAACTAGCGACCCTAAAAATTTAAAATACTGTGTTTATGAGGGTGTGAGAATGACAAATTGGCAAGACGCAATTCGCGAGATAAAGCGTGGTGCGGACGAAATATTGATTGAAGAAGAGCTGATTGCCAAGCTAAAGGAAGGGAAGCCCTTAAAAATTAAAGCTGGCTTCGATCCAACTGCGCCAGACTTACATCTTGGACACGCGGTACTTATCAATAAACTTAGAACGTTTCAAACGCTTGGCCATGAAGTTATATTTTTGATTGGTGACTTCACCGGTATGATTGGTGATCCCACCGGTAAAAATGTGACACGCAAGCCACTTAGCCGCGAAGACATTATTGCCAATGCCGAAACCTACAAAGAGCAAGTGTTTAAGATCCTGGATCCTGAAAAAACCACGGTAAGATTCAATTCTGAATGGATGGATAATCTTGGCGCAGCCGGATTAATCAAATTAGCTGCCAGACAGACAGTTGCTAGAATGCTCGAGCGGGACGACTTCAAGAAGCGTTATAACAATGGCCAAGCAATTGCTATTCATGAATTTCTATATCCTCTTGTTCAAGGTTGGGATTCAGTAGCACTGCAGTCAGATGTTGAGTTAGGTGGCACCGACCAACGATTTAACCTGTTGATGGGGCGCGAGTTACAAAAAGCAGAAGGGCAATCACAGCAAACCGTACTTATGATGCCTTTATTGGAAGGCCTTGATGGCGTCCAAAAAATGTCGAAATCATTGGGGAATTATATCGGTATCACTGATGCGCCTAACGATATGTTCGGTAAAATAATGTCTATTTCTGATGATTTGATGTGGCGCTATTATGATTTGCTTAGCTTCAAACCAATCGAAGAGATAGCGGCACTTAAGGAATCGGTCGAGCAGGGCAGCAACCCCAGAGATATCAAGATTGCCTTGGCAAAAGAGATCATTGCCCGCTTCCATAACGATGAAGCCGCCGAAGGTGCCCATCAAGACTTCATTCAGCGTTTTCAAAAAAATGCTATCCCAGATGACTTGCCTGAGTTAAGCCTTTCCTGTGAAGGCGAGGGTATGCCGATTGCAAACTTGCTGAAAGAGGCAAATTTAGTGGGCTCAACGTCAGAAGCAATGCGAATGATAAAACAAGGTGCGGTCAAAATTGATGGTGAAAAAGTAGCGGATACTCGTCACCTTGTTGTAAAAGACACTGAGGCTGTATTTCAAGTGGGCAAACGCAAGTTCGCGAAAATTATCCTTGCTTGAAAAAGCTAACATTAAAGCCTGTTCAGCTACGCAGTATATTTTTGCAGCGAATTGCATGAAACAGTATCTTGAAAGTGTCGGTTTTTTTACGTTGCTGTACGAAAAACAATTTATTTTTTAATTTTTATAAATCAATGGCTTGTATTTTTGGCGCAATATATGCTTTTTGGTAATTACTAATGATTTATAACGAGAATATCATGAAAAATTACTAATTATCTTAACGGTTCTTTTTGTTGGCACAGCAAACGCTTCAATCATCTATACAGTTGATAGAGTAGTTGGTGCAGGTTCGGTAGTAGGAACAGTAACCACAGATGGTGCGCTAGGAACATTGGCCACCGCAAACTTTACTGACTGGGACCTAACCATTAATGAAGGCTCAAGTGCCTTTAATTTATTGGGCCCAGCAAGCGTCGGTTCAAACTCAGCGTTGTTAGTATCAGGAACAAGCTTAGTTGCAACTGCGACAGACATTCTGTTTGATTTTGCATCAACCGGTTTTGCTGTATTCCAAAACCCTAATATTGGTTCTGGTACGAACTGGTGGTGTGTTGAAGCTGTTAACTCACGTTGTGCTGGCACAGGTTCAAGCACTGAATCCATTACTGTTGGTACAACTATATTTGTACAAAACGCAGGACCGGTCAGCATTGCTTCAACAGCTCGTCAACCTATTCCTGAGCCGTTAACATTAGCGCTAATGGGAATGGGCTTACTTGGACTTCGTCTTTCAAGTAAACGTAAATAGTAGTGCAAAGTTATCCATGAAAAAGCCCCGATTACTCGGGGCTTTTTGCTATTTACTGGGCGTTGTTTTGTTATCCATTATTGGATTCTATTCTCGTATGCTGGCCAACGCGTAGTAGGCGGTTAAACCGAGGCGCTTGAACCGCGAAAACGGATATTTGGGCAATTCAGATTGCCAAAAAGGCAAGTTTGGCAAACTTTCTGGTTCGCAAATGCGCTGTGCAAGTCGCTTTCCAGCAAGGGTAGAAAACGCTAAACCTGAACCACAATATCCCATCGAATAAAACACATCCTGTTGTTGATTGCTGCCGACTCTAGGGTAGTTATCAAAGGTTGCACTTACCCAACCACTCCAGAAGTAATCCACTGTGATTTCTTTTAATATCGGGAATGTTGATGATAACCCCTCGAGTAAACGTTGTTTGTTGATTGGATCTTTTGCATGTTTGCCAGTAATAGAGCCTCTGCCGCCAAACAAGATACGGTTATCAGGTAGCAATCGGTAATAGTACTTTTTACGCCGGGTATCCATCGCCATCAACCCAAACTTGATTTGCACTGCGTTGAGTTCTTGTTCATTTAGCGGACGGGTAACAATAATGCTTGATAGCACGGGAAAGTGGCGCTGGCTAACCAAGTCATTTAAGTTTGTGCCTGTATAGCCATTGGTAGCAATCACAACTTTTTCCGCTTGAACTTGTCCCGATGGAGTATGTAGCAAATGACCGTCAGTTTTATGTTGCCAATTGACGACAGGTGAGTTGGTATAGGTGGTGACACCGGCATTTGTTGCCATGGTTTGATAACCCAATGCAAGCTTTAACGGGTTCACACCAAAACAACGATCAAAATAGATACCTCCAAACATGTTGGCGCTATTCATGAAATCCCGTTGCACTTCTTTGCTACTTACAAATTTAACTGACTCGCCATACTGAGCACTTAACATTTCGGCTTGGGAGCGTAAAGAAGCCACTTTTGCCCGGCGATGAGCAAGCTTCACGTAGCCTCCTGGAACCTTGTCGCAGTCTATGTTGCCGAAGTCTATCATTTGCTCGACCGTATCTATTGAGGTCATGTACTCGTTAAAAACGTTCTTGGCCGTTGCCGCACCCCACTTCTTTTCCATGTCCGCCAACGACAATCGGCCAGTGCCGGGCAATACAAACCCCGCATTTCGGCCACTACAACCCCAACCTGTCTCATTGGCTTCGAGCACGACTACCGATTTATTGTAGTGATGACTTAAATGATACGCGGCACTCAATCCAGTATAGCCCGCGCCAATTACAGCAATGTCCGCGCTGGCTGTTTTTTGCAACGTTGAGGTACTGGGTTGGACAGGCATATCTTTAGCCCAATAAAAACTGGGGTAACCTTGTTGAGGCTGCGGATTCGGTTCGACTAACGGGTCATACATAGATTCATCATGTCTTTTTTAGGGGGCCTTCGAGACCTTAAAATTTCAACAGCATTTCGGCTGCGGTGCATTCACACAAATCGTTACAGACGGGACAACAATAACCCTCACTGATACTTAGTTGTCGCCATTTGCCTGGGTGCTCTGCAACAAGCTTGCCACCGCATTTAGAAAAGTATTTAAAAGCGCTGTTACCCGGACTTGCCAGCCAGATGTGGGCCAACCCAGCTCGTGCTCCCTGAGCTTTAGCTTGGTCAATTGATAAGCTGAGCAACCGCGAGCCTACGCCGTGTTTGCGATAGTCTGCATCTACTGTGTTGCACTTGAAATAACATACTTGTTGTTCAGGGACCGACCATTTTTCTGGTGAGCACCATTTGTCTGATTGCCAATGCGTAGCAGCGATAGTTAATCGAAATCCAATTAATTTGTCACCAATTAGCGACACAAAACTCGCGTTAACGCCGAGGTGGAATGACCTTTCATACAGATCCTGCATGCTTTGCGAGTCTAAATAGTTATCGCCATGTACTTGATTCGCCAACTTTATTAATCGTTCAAAGTGAATTGGCGCAAGAGGTTGGTATTGAATATCCATGTTTCTTCTTGTTGATTTTTATCTGTTACATGCTGGGAAGTATAGCGATTCCTTCGCTTGTTTGATTGGCTAAAATGCATCTTGAAGATAAAAACGACACACGGTATTGGTGTACATATACGGTGAACCGTATCAGCATAAAGTCACCCTAGTTTTTCCACTAACTTTGCTGACTGGTGCAATCTTTTAGTGCTGACAAGGGGATTTGCTAACAGCCTATTTTTCGATTGGGTTGCCCGACTTTTCCCAGCCCAGCATGTCACCATCTAAGTGTTTAACTTGAGAAAACCCGTTTTCAATTAAAATATTTCCTGCTTTTGCAGCCCGAAAGCCAGAGCGGCAGTAAACCACCACAGGTTTATTTATATGTCCTAACAGACGTTCAATGTTGTCGGCAATTTCTGTGTGTGGAATATTGATCGCATTGGGAATATGACCTGTCTCAAATTCTTCAGGCGAGCGTACGTCCAAAATGACCCAATCCTTGGTATCACTGCTCGCTATCTGCGCGGGAGTTACATCTGTTATCTCGGCTGCGAAACTGCTAACGGTGAAAAATGTGACTAATGAAACCAACAAAGTTTGCATGGTTCTCATGGCAATGAACTCTCCAATTTAGGTAAAGTAAACTGACTACATTTGGTGTCGCAAATTGCAGTCAGTTTTACTATTTTCCAGATTACTATAATCGACTAGTATCGGTAAGCATCTGTTTTAAATGGACCTTCCGTAGCAACGTTGATGTAATCCGCTTGCTGCTGGGTTAACTTGGTGATAACACCACCAAAGCCTTCGACCATGTATCGAGCCACTTCCTCATCCAATTGTTTGGGCAACACTTCTACTCTCAGTGCGTCGACTTTCGCGTCATCGCTGAGGTCAGCGTAGCCTTGTTCGAACAAGTGAATTTGAGCTAACACCTGGTTGGCAAATGAACCGTCCATAATACGAGATGGGTGACCCGTGGCATTCCCCAAGTTGACCAAACGTCCTTCTGATAAAAGCAGCAAATGATCATCGTCATCGTCGCTACGATAAATCTTATGAACTTGCGGCTTGATCTCATCCCAGCGCCAATTTTCACGCATAAACGCGGTATCGATTTCGTTATCAAAGTGACCGATGTTACACACAACCGCAGTGGACTTTAATGAACGTAATATATTTGAATCACAAACATTCACGTTACCGGTCGTGGTCACAACCAAGTCAGTATTCGATAATAAAGTGGTATTAATATCTTCGATTTTACCAGTATTGAGACCACCATTGTAAGGTGATACCAATTCGAAGCCATCCATACAGGCCTGCATCGCACAGATAGGGTCGACTTCTGCAACTCTAACAATCATGCCTTCTTGGCTAAGAGACTGAGCAGAGCCTTTACCAACATCACCATAACCAATAACGAGAGCTTTTTTACCAGCCATTAAGTGGTCAATCGCACGTTTGATGGCATCATTCAAGCTGTGGCGACAACCATATTTGTTATCATTTTTTGATTTGGTGACTGAGTCATTCACATTAATTGCAGGAATTTTTAGGGTTCCGGCTTCGAGCATTTCCAACAGACGATGCACACCGGTTGTTGTTTCTTCGGTAACACCGTGCACGTTATTCAAAACCTCGGGGTACTTGTCATGTAGCATCAAGGTTAAATCTCCGCCATCATCAAGCACCATATTGGCTTCCCAAGGAGAACCATCTTTTAATATCGTTTGTTCCAAGCACCATTCGTATTCTTCTTCCGTTTCGCCCTTCCATGCATATACCGGAACGCCGGCGGCAACGATGGCTGCAGCCGCCTGATCTTGAGTAGAAAAAATGTTACAAGAGGACCAGCGAACTTCAGCACCAAGATCGACCAGTGTTTCAATCAGCACACCAGTTTGAATTGTCATGTGAATACAACCAAGAATTTTGGCGCCTTTAAGTGGTTGGGAAGCGTGATATTTAGCGCGAATTTTCATAAGCGCAGGCATTTCGCTTTCTGCGATTGCGAGTTCTTTTCTGCCCCAATCTGCAAGGGTGATGTCTGCTACTTTATAATCGCCGGTGGCCATAACATGGTTCTCTTGATTCATAGTGTTTTCCAGTTGCTTTAAACGAAGTGGATCTCTAATAGACACACTAGACTATCAGGTATGTACGTCGAAATGAATACACTGGTTCAATGAGGCTATGGATCCATTCAAATCCATTCGGTGTTTTTATTTAGAGCAGTTTAAACTCGCCCGTAGAGAAGATCTGATAAGCTTCTGAACTGATCACATATTGAGGCGGATAGATATAAAAATAAAAATACTGGTGATTAATATGAGTAGGGTCTGATAAATTGCTGTCAATGCTCGATTCATATCGTCGAATCGCACTTCTCTGGTAGCGCCAACTTTGGCAAAGCGTTTTTTCACTCCTTGGTACATTACGGGACCACCAAGTTGCAATCCCATGGAGCCTGCAACAATGAGCTTTAAATAATAATGAGGCAATAAACTTTTGGGGCGTTTTGCCATGGCCCTAATGGTGCCCACAAAGCCGTATCCCAAGGCAAATAAAAAACCATAAATAATACCAGGAATGGCGTAGGCCAATTTGCATAATGTGGCGACGGGCAGTCCATAGTCTCGATTGTGAGATAGCTTGGTATTCCAACTCTGACTCAATTCAAATAACAATCTAATAGTCAATGCAGCTAAACCACCAAAAGCGACAAACCATAAAATAACGGCGAATTGTTGGTAAAAGAATCGCGATAAAATACTTTCAATACCAGCCTTGCCCAAACCGATGGGCGATAGGTTATTTGTATCCCTTAGAACGATCTGGGAAAGATGCTGGCGAGCGAGCACTTTTTTATCTTGTTTGATTGAACGTTGTGTCCATTTAAATTGCCTGACAACCGTTTGAAATTGCAAGGCAATGACCAACATTAAAAGCTCTAGGAATATTGGAAATTGGGCAATGAATTCATAAAAAATCAAGATGGCAAGCATCGGCAGCAACAAAATGATAATCGATAAGCTACCAGATATTCGGCGCTGTGTTGAACTTCGTGGTTTCGATGGATTAACTTTTTTAGCTAAATTCGCTGCGATTAAACGAAATAGAGTGAGTGGATGATATTTTTCTGGCCAGGGTAACACGCGCTCAATTAAGAGCGCGGTTATGACTAGTATCAAAGGTAAAAAGTCTGACTCTAGTAGTTCATTGAAAAGCATCGGCATAAATGATGAGTTATTGTTCGGCCAATTCGGCAATCATACTCATCACCAGTTCTGCGGAGTTCTTCGCTGCTTGGTCGATGTACGATTTAAAAGACAAGGTTGAGGTTTGCCCGGCAATATCAGATAGCGAACGGATTACCACAAACGGCGTGTCTAACATGTAACATGTTTGGCCTATAGCAGCGCCTTCCATTTCTACCGCTCTCATATCCGGAAATAAACCACGAAGTCGTGTCGCTGCGTCGTCGCAACCAATAAACGAGTCGCCAGTACAAATCAGCCCGCGTTTACTTTTAACGTGGACAACATCTTTTGCCGCATGCTCAGCAGCCTCAATAAGTCGCTGATCACAAGGGAAAATAGCGGGCATACCAAATACTTGTCCCCGCTCGTAGCCAAAGTGAGTCACGTCTACATCATGATGTTGCACACTGGTGCCAATCACTAAGTCGCCTATACTTAAGTCACTATCAAAGCCACCTGCAGAGCCGGTATTAACGACAAAATCGGGTGCAAACATGTCAATGAGCACGGTTGTAGCTACTGAGGATGCAACTTTACCAATGCCACATTTAACTACGACCACATCGACACCATGCATCTGGCCGGAATAAAAATTTAGGTGAGCATATTCAGACACGGTCACATCTTCTAAGGATGCTTTTAGTAGAGCAACTTCTTGGTCCATCGCCCCTAGGATCGCTATTTTCATTTTGTTTCTTTTACTTTGGAAATTTGCGCGAATTCTAGTAGTTACTGAGGCAAATTGCGAGGGATAGAGAGTATTTACTACAACAAAAACGCCCTTTGATAGCTACCAAGAGCTTGTTTGATTCGTTTACCACAGGGCGAATACCCATTCGCTTGTTTTTTAAGCAGCAACAGGGCGGCTAGAACGCACAGGACGTTTGGGTTTGTCTGCTCTTGGGTTATCTGGGTTTTGCGTACCAGGAATAACGGGTTTAGGATTTTTTCTGTGCAAAGGAGCAAGTTTAGCTTCAATACATTCTCTTAACTCTAGAGAGGTGTAACCAGATTTCACTTTAATACGTAGGTGAGGGATTCGAGCGGCATCCAAGGCGCTACCAACATACCAATCTCGTTGTTGTTTATAACCCTCTTTGCCTCCGTTGTGAACTAAGTCAATTGCAATAACAGGACTCATATCTTGTTTACTGCATAAAACAAAATCTAACTGTCTTCCCGACGCTTTGAGCAAGGCGCTTTTTGCTGTGCGTTTGTCAGTATTTTGACGAGGCGATAGCACTTCTGACAATCTAACTCGACACAACACTCGATACTTTGTGCCGACTGCACTTTCTATTAAGTCCAGAAACTTTACTTCTGTGTTGGTCAGCAGCGACGATTTCCGCTTAAAAGGAAAAGAAAGCCCGCCATCATTGAGCTTTAGGGCACCCAGTGCCACAACGATCAATAACATCATTAAAATAATAGCCAGTTCCATAACGACTCCAAACCCAGAAGGTAAATTGACAAAAAATTGACGTAATTGAGCTAAATTACGTTATTTCTTTACGATGTAGGAAATATTGCAAATACAGTGCCACGGAATGTGTTGTACAAGTTTGAACTAAAGTAAAGGCTGCATGTCACATCATGCAGATGAATGGGAGTTGAGATATCAGGATGAAAAAAATTGTAGTGTTAGCACTGCTGGTTGTCTTTTTAGGGGGCTGTGCAAATACCTCTTTTGGCATTGGGGCAACCAATGAACAAAAAGCACCGTCTAATACTAACCCTTAATCAGCACGTCTATTTGAGTGCCTGCACCATCTTGAGAAATCATAATGATTTTATTGGCGCCATCGTACTCAAGTTGAATACGACCTTTTAACATCGATACACTGTCAGCCTCTCCCAATGCTTCGATATAAAATTCTTGTGTGGTTTGTTGGTCGGTTGTAGCGTGATAGGTCATAGTCGCTGGTAATGATTGACCAAATATTTGGCACATTTTGGCGTTTGGAAACAGTGGTAAATCATAGAAGTCTGTTGGGCAGATTTGAGTTTCCATTGATTCTGCCACGGCTTGCTCAGCAAGAGTCGACGTACTAACACTAAGCAGCGCAGCGGGGCCTAACACAATACCTTTTGCAAGAAACTTCACGTTATATTACCTGTCTCACTATTAATCACTACACTATAGAAGTACTCTGGATTTAGGGCAACTACTAATCAAATGGCTAAGGTATAGGAATAAGCGAGAACGTATATGTTGTGGATGTTAAAACTCATCGGGGATTATTTACGGCTGATACTATTTGCCTCCAGTGTGCTGGTGGGCGTGCAAGTGCCTGGTTTCATATCCCAATATGAACAACGTGTTGATGCCCACTTAATTGAAGCCAAACAAAACCTACAAGGATTTCAATTTACCGCTGATCGCTATTTTAACGGTGACATGAAAAAGTTGATAGCTCACTATCGGGCCAGCGACGACGAGGTCTTTATTCAAGATGCTAATAGTATTGAAAGTATTTATTCCCGTGTTTCTTTGTTAACCGC
>JAOMVH010000140.1 GCA_028356795.1 Aliiglaciecola sp.
CTTTACGCTGATGGGCTACCGTTATTACGATGTTAATGCCATTGAGGGCGACCACCGCTGGTCTCCGCAAAATGAAAGTAGTTTGGGTTTAATGAAAAACTCCATCAGTGATCGTGAACGGATCATGTCAAAGATGCCTCAGTCAGCGAGAAAAGAGGCATTAAGTGATAAGCCGTTAATACTGACAAAAACGAATAGCCGTTCTCGTGTTCATCGGCCTGCATATATGGACTATATTGGCATCAAGCGCTTTGATGATGCTGGCAATGTGATTGGGGAAGATAGATTCATCGGTTTATATTCTGCCTCATTCTATAACAGCAGCGCCACGCAACTACCAGTATTGAAAGGCAAGATTGACAGAATATGTTCATTGTCGGGTTTTGATAGTGGTTCTCATGCTCACAAGGCATTTTTAAACATTATTGAAACATACCCTCGTGATGAATTACTTCAAGCGAGTGTTGAGGAATTAGGCCAGATTGTTCTGGGAATATTCCAAATGCAAGAACGGGGCATCTCTAAATTGTTTGTGCGTAAAGATGCCTTTGGTCGTTTTGTATCTTGTATGGTTTATGTGCCCAGAGAGCGCTACAACACACAGTTGCGTAAAGAAACGCAGGAACTCCTGCAAAAGTCTTTTAGTGCAACTGAGCAAGTTGAATTTACAACGTATTTCTCTGAGTCGGTCTATGCGCGGACTCATTACATTGCACGGGTGAAAGACAACAATGCGGAATTTAATGTGAAGGAAATTGAAAATAATATTATCGAACTAACAAAAAGTTGGAACGACCGTCTTGGTACTTCTATTCGCTCAGCTTATGGTGAAGCTGCAGGGAAGGTTCTAGAACAAAAATACAACAATGCATTTTCCCACAGTTATTCAGAGCAAAATTTACCCAGTGCAGCTTTGGTAGACATTGAAAAGTTAGAATTGCTAAGCGATGAACACAGCTTAGACATGCTTTTTTATCGTCCTCAAGAAGAAAGCTATGAATCAAAAGTCGTAAAACTGAAGTTGTTCCATGGCAATGAACCTATTCATCTATCTGCCGTGTTACCCATGTTAGAAAACTTTGGTTTGCGCGTGATCGATGAAAGTCCCTATAAAATCACCTGTTGTGAAGGGGTGGTAAATTGGATCATGGACTTCTCGATGCTGCACAGCAATAGCCAAAGCCTAAATATGGAAACTGCCCAGGCTTTATTCCAAGATGCATTTGCTAAGGTTTGGCATAATGATTTGGAAGACGACCCATTCAACCGTCTCGTACTTGGGGCTGGATTAACTGGTAGAAGCGTCACAATCTTGAGAGCTTATGCTAAATATATGCGCCAAACAGGCAGTTCTTTTAGCCTTAGTTATATGGCAAATACATTGGCTAATTATCCTAATATTGCCAAGCTACTCATAGATTTGTTTGCCAACCGATTCAATCCAAAACTAAAACGTACAGACAAAAAAGTGGACGTTATTTTGTCTGATGTAAAAGAGCGACTTGACCAAGTTTCTAACTTGGATGATGACCGGATTATCAGACGTTACCTCGATATGATCTTGGCTACGCTACGTACCAATTTCTATCAACCAGATGAGCAGGGTAATGAAAAACCCTATATGTCATTTAAGCTGTTGCCTGAGCTCATTCCAGAAATGCCGCTTCCGCTTCCTAAATTTGAGATCTTTGTTTATTCACCACGTATTGAAGGCGTTCATTTACGCGGCGGAAAAGTCGCTCGTGGCGGTTTACGTTGGTCAGATCGTCGTGAAGATTTCCGTACTGAAGTATTGGGCTTGGTAAAAGCACAACAGGTTAAAAATACGGTAATTGTGCCAGTAGGGGCCAAGGGCGGATTTGTCTGTAAAAACCTTCCAATGGACCAAGGCCGTGATGCGATTCAACAAGAAGGCCAAGCTTGTTACCGAATCTTTATCCGAAGCTTACTTGACATAACGGATAACATTGTTGAAGGAAAAGTGGTTCACCCTCAAGATGTAGTGCGTTTGGATGAGGATGACCCTTATTTGGTTGTCGCCGCAGATAAAGGAACCGCTACCTTCTCTGATATTGCCAATAGTATTTCAGATGAATTTAATTTCTGGTTAGGTGATGCCTTTGCGTCAGGAGGAAGTATCGGCTACGACCATAAAAAGATGGGTATTACAGCTAGAGGGGCGTGGGAGTCGGTCAAACGACATTTCCGAGAGATTGATATTGATTGCCAAACAACTGAGTTTACCTGCGTTGCCGTAGGGGACATGGCCGGAGATGTATTTGGCAATGGCATGCTTTTGTCTGAGTATACGCGATTAATTTGTGGATTTAACCATCTACACATCTTTTTCGATCCAAACCCAAATGCTGCCAAAAGTTATAAAGAAAGACAGCGATTGTTTGAAAACCCATCTTTGACATGGGATGACTATGACAAGTCATTGATATCTAAGGGTGGAGGCGTGTTTAGTCGTGCATCAAAGTCGATTAAATTAACCACAGAGATGAAGAAGTGGCTGGGCACAACACAAGCTGCCATGACGCCAAATGAGCTTATCCATAACGTACTGCAAATGCATGTAGATCTGATTTGGAATGGCGGTATTGGTACCTACGTTAAAGGCAGCAAAGAAACTCATGCAGAGGTTGGTGATCGTGCCAATGATGATGTACGGGTAAATGGCTCTCAGGTTAATGCCAAAATTATCGGAGAAGGTGGTAATTTGGGCTTAACACAACTTGGACGAATTGAGCTTGCGGCTAATGGCGGACGCGTAAACACTGACTTTATTGATAACGTTGGTGGGGTAGATTGTTCAGATAACGAAGTTAACATCAAAATTTTGTTGAACGCTTTGGTTAATGAAGGCGAACTGACGAATAAACAACGTAATGAATTGCTTTATTCAATGACTGATGATGTTGCTGATTTAGTGATTCAAGATTGTTACCGTCAAACTCAATCTATATCCATCACTGAATATGGCGGGCCTTCACTACTAAAAGAACAACTTCGTTTTATCCATGGTCTAGAAAGAGAAGGGGCGTTAAACAGAGAGTTAGAATTTATCCCATCTGATGATGAGTTATCTGACAGATTAGCATCTGGACGAGGCCTTACCAGACCCGAATTGTCGGTTTTGATTGCCTATGGCAAAATGGTGCTAAAAGAAAAGCTCAATATAAAACAGATTACTAACAATCCATATCATGAACAATTGTTAGTCAGTGCGTTTCCTAGCGTATTGCAAGACCGTTTCGTGCCACAAATGGAAGACCATCCGCTAAGGGCAGAGATTATTGCAACCAAGTTAACCAATAATATGGTTAACGATATGGGTCTTAATTTTGTATTTCGAATGCAAGAAGAGACTGGCGCTTCTGTTTATGAAGTAACTACAGCCTATTCAGTGGTCAAAGCTATTTTTGGCATGGATACTTTATGGCAAGAAATTGAAGAGTTAGATAATAAAGTAAGTGCCAAAATACAACTAGATATGTTGGATAGAATGCGCCGAACAATGCGACGCGCTTCTCGTTGGTTCCTGCGCCATGGCGAAAAGAACCAGCCTATTTCTGAGGCAGTAAATATTTATATTCCAACATTTAATGACCTAAGCAAAAACATGGGGAACTATTTGGTTGAAGCAGAATATGAAGAACTACAAAAATTGACCACTAATTTTGTGTCTGAAGGGGTGCCTCAAAGCATTGCATACCGTGTAGCAAGTCTGAGTAATATGTTCCCTTGTTTAGACTTGGCCCAGATTGCATTAACTGAAAAACGCAAAATTGATGTCATTTCTAGTTTGTATTATAAATTGGGGGCGAAGTTACAACTCCACTGGTTCCTAGATCAAATTACTAACCAAACAGTCACTAATCATTGGCAGGCACTTGCTAGAGCATCTTATCGCGAAGAGTTGGATTGGCAGCAACGTTCGATCACGACAGTTCTGCTCGCTGCTGAACCTAAGAGTCTAGATGCTGAAGAAATTCTGAATAATTGGATGGAGAGTAATTCAATATTGCTGGATCGCTGGTATCATATGATGTCAGAGTTTAAAACCAGTAATACTCATGAGTTCGCAAAATTTTCAGTTGCGTTACGTGAGTTAATGTTGCTCAGTATCAATGCCAGCACTTAATGGTTGCTTATTTTAGCTAAAGCCCTGGTTATGCCGGGGCTTTTTTTTGAGGTTTGTTATGTATTCAGTTGTGCAAAAAGCACTTTTCCAATGTGACCCTGAATGGAGTCATGATTTCACCCTTAATTTTTTAAAACGCTCGCAACATAATTTGCTTAAACATAGCTACCAACAAACACTGGCTGATAAACCTGTAAACTGCTTAGGGTTAACGTTTAAGAATTCACTTGGATTAGCCGCAGGGCTCGACAAAAATGCCGAATGCATTGATGCTTTTGC
>JAOMVH010000141.1 GCA_028356795.1 Aliiglaciecola sp.
TCTAAGGTCGTTGTATGCCAATAAAGGTTTCGTGTAGCGACTAATATCAACAGATCAAATTTAACTGTTTTATTGTCAGTGAAATGATTAATGATGGTCTATTGATTAGAGGACATGTCTTTTTAGCTCGCATTAAGTTGTTTGCAATTAGGAAGTCCATAAAACATATTGCTTTGTCAAAGCAACTTTTTGTAACAAGCAAATAACTTAGACCATTTTCGCAATACGAGTTTTACTTTTTGGGGTAATAGGTCTGCACAAATTTTTCATAATTTTCCAAGTAACCGTTTTGAAATTACTACATAAATTCCCAAAATTGCTTTGGTAGTGGATTAGGATGAGCTTTAATCGACAACACATAAATCATCTTATAAGAGCTTTGGAATAACAAGTGAAATTGAAATTATTAACAAATTTATACGCAATAGTATCAACAAATGTTGTGATAAATGATAATCTTCGCTACAGCGTTTAAGTTAATAAAGTGAGTAGTAAAAATATGTTGAAATCATTTCTGCACATTATGAAAAGTGCAAGAAGAATTTCTAGTTCCACTCTTATCGACAAGCAGTATTATCGTAAACAAGGAGGCAAGGGCTTTTCACGTCTAGATATGGCGAAACATTATCTAGAAGACGGATGGAAGCAGGGAATGGATCTCACTCCATATTTTTCTACTCAGTATTATTTACGTGAAAATCCAGATGTGGCTGAAGCGGGCATCCCGCCATTTTTACATTTTTTGCGTGATGGGGCGTCTGAGTTTAGAGCTTGTCACCCTGATTTTGATATGTCAAAAGCGGTATCATTCTTAGAATCTAAAAACATAGAAGCTAAAAACTATCTTGAACAAGCTATACATTTTGTTTATCAAAATGAGCTTCCGATTTCAGATATTTTTAGTTCAATTTCACGTTTTTATACGCAACAGGAGAAAGAATTAGTCCGCCAAACGGGACTCTTTGACAAAAACTTTTATTTAACTTCATACCCGGATGTCGCCTCAGCCGGCATCGACCCGTTTACTCATTATTTAGAATTTGGATGGCGTGAAGACAGAGATCCTCATCTGGAGTTTAATACTGCATTTAACAAGGCTAAATACATACATAAAAGCGAAAACACTTGTCCATTATTAACGTTTGCAAATGGACCTAAGGCTGAAAATAACAGTACTATATCACCAAGATCATTTGTACTTAATCAAGAAAAAGTGAGCTTTCCTAAAGACAAAAAACTAGCGATCCATATTCATTTGTATTACCCGGAAATTTTGAAAGAGTTATTACCTCTAATTTCTGAGATTTATAACAGTATCGATATATTTATTACGACGGTATCCAAATATAAGGAAAGTAGGGTCAATGCAGTCCTGTCAAAACAGAAAGTAGTTAATAAGGTAGAAGTGGTTCAGGTAGAGAATACAGGAAGAGATATAGCTCCAATGGTTGTAGCGCTAGGGAAAAAGCTAGGAACCTATGACTATGTGTGCCATTTGCATTCAAAAAAAAGCCCGCATACGCATTTTGGTGACAGATGGAGAGCCTATCTTTTTGACCAGTTAATCGGAAGCGAAAAACAACTCGACAGCATTATATCAGCGTTTGAAAAAGATCCTAAGTTAGGACTAATCTATCCAAACAACTATTTTGAAATTAAGAAATTCACAGATTGGAATGGTAATTTTGACGCGATAGAAGCTTTTCTTGAGAAAATTGGATTTGACGAAAGTGGGTTGAATGAAAGCCAATCCCCTGCATTTCCAGCGGGCTCTATGTGTTGGTTTAGACCGAAAGCTTTGCATCAACTGTTTAATGGAAAAATGACGCTGGAAGACTTTGAATTTGAAGATTCTCAAGAAGAGGGAACACTAGCTCACGTTATAGAGAGGTGTTTGGGAATTTTACCGATTTTGAACGGTTTTAAAGCTGATAGTTTCCACTCACCTATTGTAGAGCCCCAACGCTATGCGAAAGTCTGGAAAGGTGCAAGTGCGCAAACTAGTTATCAGCCAAGAGACACCAGCACAACATCAAGATGGCTTCGAGATACCCCCGCTATTGCTTTAAACGAAAGGGTCGCTCTTTCTGCACAATTTCCTTATTACAATGAACAATCATTGACTATTCACTGGGTTATTCCAGACTTTGGTTTGGGGGCGGGTGGCCATATGACCATATTTCGCATGGTAAGGTTTTTAGAAGAGTTTGGTCATCGACAAACAATTTGGATTCAAAATGCCCAAAACTACGTGACTCCAGCAATAGCAAAACAAGTCATAAATAATAATTACCAAGAAATTGGTGAAGGTGTCATCGTTCAGTTTTTACCAGAAGACGTGGCTTGGATATCGGGTGATGTGGTCATCGCTACTGACTGCTGGACGGTATTTCCTGTTCATGCAATGTCCAAGTTTAAAGAACGCTTTTATCTGATTCAAGATTGGGAGCCTATGTTCCATCCGGTAGGGGATTCGCATTTGATAGCGCAGCTAACATATTCTATGGGCTTCAATGCGCTTTGTGCAGGTGAATGGCTTTATTCAAAAGCCAGAGAAGCCGGAATGTGGGCAAGAAGCTGGAAACTAGCCACTGACAAGAAAATCTATTTTCCAGCTGAAGAGCCAGTAGACAACGGTGATTTATTACATGTCGCCTTTTATGCAAGAGCTTATACTCCGCGAAGAGCCGTAATGATGGGCGTAGCTGCGCTGCAAGAATTAGACAGACGTGGGGTAAATCTGCACGTATCGTTTTTTGGTGAAAATGGGGTGAACTTCAATGTTTCATTTTCTCACGAATATCTTGGTATCATGTCCCCCGACGAATTGGGTGAACTTTACCGTAAATCTGATGTGGGAATGGTTTTTTCAGCGACAAACTATTCTTTAATACCCCTCGAAATGATGGGGTGTGCTTTACCAGTTTTAGAGCTTGATGTAGAAAGTACTCGAGCTGTATTTGACGAGTCTTTTATCGAACTTGTAAAACCAGACCCGCTCGCTATCGCCGATAGACTAGAGTCCTTGGCTAAAAACCCTGAATCCATACGCGAAAAATCTGCTAAAGCTCTAGATTATGCACTGTCGCTGGATTGGGAAGAAAGTGCTCGTTCTTTAGAGCAAGGCATTTTTGATAAGTTGAAACACGGGAGCTTTAAGTCGTTTAATAAAACTGAGTTATTTGAGCATCAAGCGAAATATAAAGTCACTGCGTCTGTAATAATACCGACCTACAATGCGGGGAATGAGTTTGAAGCGGTTCTTGATATTTTATTAAGACAAGCGTGTTCCTTTGAATATGAAATAGTGATTGTTGATAGCGGCTCCTCAGATCAAACGGTAGATTTAATAAGAAGCAAAAAGAGTGACCGGATTAAGTTGTATGAAATTCCTAATACAGAATTTCAGCATGGACGTACCCGAAACTATGCTATTTCAATGAGTGAAGGTGAGTTCGTAGCGGTCATTACTCAGGATGCAATGCCTGCTGACGAGCATTGGTTAACTCATTTAATTAACGGCTTTGAACAAGCGCCAGACGCGGTAGGGGTATTTGGTTCACACAAAGCCTATGAGTCACATTCTGACTTCGTCAAACGTGATATATTCAGGGTGTTTGAGCGTTTTAATATGTTTGGTGAGGAATATAGCTGGTATTTTGATCAACGAGAGCCTGGTAGCAAGGACTGGCAGTTTGCCCTGCAGTATTACTCAGATAACAACTCTTGTATGCGAAAATCAGTCTGGGATCAACTTCCCTACCCAGAGATTGATTGGGGTGAAGATCAAGCCTGGGCTTGGATGATCGTACAACTTGGATTGACAAAAGTTTATCAAAAAGACGCCGTCGTTTATCATTCTCATGATGATACGCCCGAGATCAGGTATAAAACCGCTAAGACGGAAGCGCAATTTTTCAACGATCGTTTCGGTATTAAGCTTTGTAACCCCGATGATAACGTTGATACTGTCGTTCAGCAAAATATCGACAGTGAGAGGGCATACGGCGAGCATGAAAATCTTGATAAACAATTGATTGAAAAACAACTTACGCTTGTTGAAGCTGGATTGAAGGGAAGGTTTGCAGCGTTAAAAAATGAAAAATAATGTGTATTAGTGTGATTATCAAGGGATTATGTCGGTCTAATTACAGAGCGACTTTGTCGTAATCAGAATATCAGCCAGCTGTTAAGCTGGCTACTATCTCTCTTAAGCTATTTCAGCTTTTCTTGCTCGTTGTATACGCACGCCATTGTATTCATGTTTTCTCTCAGCCAGATGTAGCGAACACAGGCCGGACTCACCTCAAAGATACGGCAGCATAACTCAAGAAACTCCCCCTCCGAATTTACCGAAGCTATTCAGATAGAAGCTTAAAAAAATTTTATGGAGC
>JAOMVH010000142.1 GCA_028356795.1 Aliiglaciecola sp.
TCAATGACCGCGATAACACTTTCAGTTTCCATCGGTTTCTGAGTGCCAACATACACATTCATACCGTCATTGCTATCTAACCAGCTAGTAACTCCAGAATGAACTTTACCACCAACAATTATATGCTCACCGTCGGGTACTTGCATTGAAAATCGCCACTGATTAACGCCGTCACTGCATGTATCAATGCAAGCAAATAAACGTCCCGTGTATATTAGTAAGCCACCTTGTGAGTATGGAGAGAAAGGGGCGTAATCTTTTGAAAGATGTTTATAGGTAGGCGTTAAATGTAAGCTAGCTTCGGTAAATTGAGAGCCATCTTTTTTAACCAAATATTCTTGATTTTCACTAGATACTATCTCAAATTCAGCAGATAGTGGCCTCCAGCGTTCAATTCTAGAACTATCAGGATTTCGAATGAAGCCGAGCCGGGTGGTTGGCATTTTTGTTTGATAGGTTAATGTCCATTTATTGTCTTTTGATTTTACAATAGCAATGTCAACCATGGACTCATTATTAGCCCACAAGGTGTCGCTTAGACATATGAGCAAAATAAACCAAACAAATTTCAAAGTTAAATTCCTTATTTTGTGTTGTGAGAGCACAATAACAGCCAATGTGGCTGTCTTTCCATCAAACTAACGAGAGCGAGTTGATCCTTGCTGTAAAGTTTTTGCAGCAAATTTTGGGCGATTTGGGCAATGCATCACGATTTTCGAGTAGAGTATTGCGATGTCGGTATTTGTTCAAGATCTTCTTTGATGGAGACATCAAAAACTGCCGTTATTTATGTAATCAATGCAAACTCAGTTTTTCAGTTCAGTTGTAACTGCTTTGCCTTCTGGCAAAAACTGGCAGACAAAAGCGGTACCTTGGGGTTGATTGTCTTCAATATTGATTTTCCCTCTAAGCCGAATAGTGACAATGTTAGCGACAATTTGAAGACCCAATCCAATATTGCCATGCTGCCGCCTTGTGGTGAAAAAGGGATTGAATATTTTCTTTTTGAGTTCATCAGTCACCCCCACACCATTGTCTTCAAAACGTAGCTGGATATAGTCATCACGTCGTTCTGCAGTAATCATTAACTTAGGAGTTTGAATGCCTTCAAATGCGTGATCTATGGCATTTAGTGCAAGTTGTGTTACCAGCTGAGAAATGGCGCCAGGATAGGTTGTTAGCTCAATGTCATCATCACATCTTAGGGACCATTCAATACCGGCTCTGTCAATGGTAGGTCCTAAGTTAATAAAGACTTCTTGCAAGTACTTTTTCAAGTTTATGTGTCGTTCAGCCTGGGAAATTTGATCAGTTGATAGATTTTTAAAACTTTGTATTAAGTGTGTTGATTTTTCTAGATTAGTTGCAATTAGGCCACTACTTTGAATGATGTTATTTAAGGCCTTTTCAAATTCGGTTCGGGTAATTTTGTTTTGGTTAAATTTATCGATAAGTTTTAGCGCATCATGTTGAATCATTGATGATGCGGTAACTGCAATCCCAATAGGCGTATTTATTTCATGGGCGACGCCAACGACTAGTGAAGTCAGTGATGCATTTTTTTTCGATTCAATTAGTTGTGTCTCAGCTTGAATCAATTCATTGCTGCGTTTATCAATCTCATGCTCAAGCAATTGATTTTTGTTTTTTAGTGACATCAAACGCCACCGGCTCCAAGCACCGAGTGCCAAACTAAACAGCAGTATATACAAAGCAATAGCAGTCCATGTTTGCCACCATGGGGGCAAAATTTTGAACCGAAAGTTAGCCTGTGATCACCTTGAGGACTGTTCACCCACACTTTGTACCTGAAATTCATAGCTACCCGGGGGATAAACCGGAATAACTCGCACTTGATTGATCCGAACGTGTGGACCAAGTACTTTTATGTCCGATTAAACGGTATCGATATTTGGCGGTATTGTTTGACAACAGACTTAGATCGGTAAACGTAAATTGAATATCTTTTAAGGTATGCGTAAATTGATTTGTGTCGATTGTACGATTGCGTGCAAACATGATATCGCTGTCATCCGCTTTAATACGACTTATCGTCATTTTGGACTCAGCATTTTTTTTATCTAAATCGGCAGTTTGGATGCGACTAAATCCACTCGTACCACCAAAAAACAATTCGCCTTTACTTGTAGCAAAGCCAGACTTATTGACAAATTGATCGCCGTGCAGCCCATTGCTTGAGGTATAATGATCAATAGAGTTTGTGCTTGTATTTAGCTGATAAATACCATCGGCTGAACTGAACCAAATGTGATTGTTTGTGTCATTTAACATGGCTTTTATTGCCAGGCTTTTTGATCTTTGTTGCTGAGGAAAATAATGGAAAATATTTGCGATATCGTCTAACTGATTCAATTTGTTATCAGTTGCTACCCATAAAGTATTGGTGTTATCCACTAATAAATCAATGACACCATTCCCATGCAGATCGCCCATATCCCCAGACCGATAAGTGCTAAATTTTTCGCTATCAGGACTGAAACGGAAAATACCAAAGCCGACAATGGCAACTACGATAAACTGGTGTCTGTCTTCAATAATAGCGGCAATAGTCGATTGGGGAAGTTGTGGTAATTCATCAAATACAACCGGAGTTATTTTATTACCATTAAGCCTAAGTAAACCATTGTGCGTGGTTCCAATCCAGAGGTTTCCATTTGAGTCTTCAAACATGGTTGCAACGTAATAATTTTGTTCATCTGGAAATTTAGACTTTTGATTTTGAAACTCTTGCTCATTGGCAGCCTTGCGGAATAATCCATTACTGGAGCCTACCCAAATATTTCCGGATCGATCTTCTAGCATAGTATCAATAAGACCCAGACTATCGTCATAGCGCTTTGGTCCCTCTTCAGCGCTGCTCATTTTGAGCAAACCTTGCGTTGAGCCTATCCATAGTTGTTCTTGTTTATCCACCAATAATGCATGAACGCGGCCAATATCCTGTGAGCGGTTTTGATCATCGGTAAACTGAGTAAAGCCTGAAATTGAATCACCGATAAAGGAAATTTTTACTAGCCCTGAGGGGCGCGAAGCTATCCATAAAATACCGGCTGTATCGTAGTAAATGTCGCGAATATCGTCATGTGGCAATAACGGATATTTGTTAGTGCTGACCAATGGAACCACTGATCGTTGTTGGGTGTTTAACAGATACAATCCAGAAAGTGTGCCAACCCACAGCTGGTTATCATTGCCTTGAGTGATACTCGTGATGCGAATATCAGGGTAATTATTGCCATTAAACTCTGAGATTTCATTGCAACTCTTACGAAGGCTATCCATCACGCAAAGCCCTTCTTCTGTGCCTATCCAAAATTGACCTGCATCGGATATCAGTAGCCTACGTATGCGCTGTTGATGCAATAAACTATCGTTATTTAGATTCGAGTTTAGGCGACTCACAGATGCTTCATCCAGCGAGGAAATGTGATCTAGACCATTTCCTGTCGCAACCCAGATAGTATTATCTGTATCTTGCGCTATGTCCCAAATCCGATTGTGACTTAGCGAGTTTGGATTATTTCCACTATGAATGAAGTTAATGGTCCGTTGGCTGCTTTTTTCAAAGACAGTAACGCCACCACCATTGGTACCAATCCAAATATTTCCGTTGTTGTCTTCAAAAAATGTTTGCACTAAATCGCTTTGTAGACGCTGAGTTTCCTTTGATGTGGTAGAAAATGTGATATTTCAACTCAAGGGAATGATCATAGACATAGACGCCTTGACCCCATGTACCTATCCATATTCGTTGTTGCGTGTCGATAAATATATTGCTGTTGTTGCGAGTTGCAATGTCTGTTAGATGTGGAGTTTGTGCTGAAAAAGTATCAAAATCGACACCATTAAAACGAGATAAACCATTTGGTGTCCCTAACCATAAAAAGCCTTGTTTATCTTTGGCAATGCTATAGACGGTGCTATCTGGTAAACCCGATTTTACCGAATACCGCTCAACATCAAAGAAAAACTGATTTGAGTAAGCATCAGAACTCTTAAAACAAAGTACTATCAAAAGAATGGAAATTGGAAGCAAAAGTACTGCGCTTCTACTTCTGAACTTAGCAACCATAGAACAACCAACTCCAAAAAATGGTTTAGCTAAAATACGCTAATTAAAACAGTGCTCTGTAACATTCCATGGAGAGTGCCGCTAACAGCCGCGCTCGTTTGTAAAGCATAGACTATGTGCCATAGTATTTATAGTCATAGCCAATTAGGCTTATTTATATTCATTATATTTTCAGACAATTTTAACCAAGAATGGTAAAGGAAAGTTGTTTTGTAAATATTCCTCTTTGCGCTCTTAGCCTGATGTCAACAGCAAGAATGAAACCCATATATG
>JAOMVH010000143.1 GCA_028356795.1 Aliiglaciecola sp.
ATGATATAAGCAATAAGCGTTTTTTATGGTTGCCGCCCTTTTATAAGGATAGGGATGACTTTGTTTCTTTGTCATCAACTCCATTTGATTTTGAAGGCCTCAAGTCCTTTGAAGATAAGCGAGTGGTCGGCGTTGCTGGTTATTACTATTTTGGTATCAACGAAGCAGTCGAAAAAGGTGTTTTGCAGCGTGTAGATACCATCGGAGAAAAAGAAGTACTCGATATGCTCGCTCGTGAACGCGCTGATTTTGGTATTGTCAGTCGTTCGGTATTTACTTATCTCAAAAATCAGTCGCAACTAGCTGACATTTATCATTTGTCCGCTCAGCCCCATGACATCTTTTTACGCAGTGCTTTTACGTTAAAGAAGCACAGGGAAATTCATGAAAGGCTGCTGCCATTAATGGAAAGCTTGCATTATAACAAGCAATGGAAATTAATTGTCGCACAGTATGAATAATATTCTGCTGACTTAACAATGTATCAGCTCAACGAGAGTTAAATGATGACAACATTTTTTTAATTAGTATTTGGCTGTTTTTGTCTCCTCAAAGGGTTCTGCGCTGTTGAAAGATATATCCAATGAATCTGTCAAAGAGTACGCTCGAAAACACCGCTTGGCAGGAATACAGTTCTTGTCATACGTTGTAATTATTATTGTTTCATCAACGATTTATTTTAAAATTGGTATATAAGTATATTGAAGTAATAAAAAAGGACAGTCAGCACTGTCCTTAATATATTTTTCAGTGTATTAAATGAGCGACACTGGCCATATCAACAATCAGATTCGTCGCCACCGGTTTTCTTTTTCATGGCAATGCAGGCTTCTTTTAGCTTCTCTTTACCCGCTTCTTGCAACTGGGCTGACTCATCTTCAAGGTTTTCCATTAAATCTTCTGATCCTGCGGCCAAAGAATCTTTCAGTTCGTTGGCTTCTTGTTTGACAGAATCATATAGCTCCTCAGATTCTTCTGAAATTGCATCCGCCATGTCAGAGGCTTTGTCTTTTGCCTCTTCCATTTTCTGAGCTGCTTCTTCTTTACTCGCTTGTGCTGAGTCCTTTTGTGCATCCGAGCAACCACCTAAAGTCAGGCCTGCAAGCATTAGCGATAAAACCAAGGTGTTTTTAGTCAGTGTCATAGTATTTCCTATCTATTATTTAATGTAGTTCGCTTTTAACCGAGTTTACGATGGTCAAGGTAAGGAATATCAAAATTCCAACATAGCAGACCGTTGTCACTGTGGCTGAAATGATCATCGCGGGAAGGCTGCTACCTCGCAAGGTGACCAATGCAATCAAAATGGCACTAATCATTAACCAAATCATCATAATCTTACTCCTCTAACATACTAAACACAGCATCGATTTGTTCTGTGGTAACACGGAATTGCTATTTTCCTAAAATGCTACAACCTCTCTACTGCGAGATTCGAGCCAGGTTTTCAAGTTGTTGATATAGTTTAAGAAGTTTAAATTTAATGATTGCAGGTATATAAAATCATGGGAAAGCTGTCTCCTTTTGAAGACAGCTTTATATCGAAAAATTCGTTAGGCCATCGACAATGAACGTGATAAATAGCCCAAAAGCAACATAATTGCCAATATGGCGGCCATTCTCTTAGTCAGCTGAGCAGTGGAATAGGCTGAGGATTTACTTACCTTTGGTAACGCGTCAACAAATAACATGAACTTGTGTTGACTGGCGTCCCTTAGACTCGCCAATTGAGTGCGAAAAACATGACCAATAGAAGGCATCATTTTACGATAGAACCATTCCACATCTATATTGACCGAGCGTAATTCAGGCGGATACAGGCCTTTATTGTTTAACCACACAAATGCCAGTGCGGAGAAGAACAATAGTTGTAACTGAGTCAATGTGTGCGTGATGTCATAAGGCACATATTCGTTTTCCCAAGGCAAGAGTGCGTACATCAGGTCTGGATAGCTACCAATCACAATACATAACACTGAAGCAATAAACATGGCAGCGAGCATATTGATAGGCGCTTCTTTGGGACGCAAACCGGAATCATGGGCAAAAAATGCGAAAAATGGGATCTTGATACCTGCATGATGGAATACACCAGCAGAGGCAAATAACAACATTAACCATAGGTATTCATGACCGGCTTCTATCATTGCCGCCATTACCATGCTTTTACTCACAAACCCACTAAACAGCGGAAACGCTGAAATAGAGGCCGCACCAACAATACAAAATACCGTGGTTTTAGGCATGGTTTTATGTAACCCGCCTAAATCTGAACCTAATACATGACCGACTCGATGCAGCACCGCGCCCATGGTCATAAACAATAGTCCTTTGAATATGACATCGTTAAAAGCATGCGCAACCGCGCCATTAAGCGCCAATGCGGTCCCTATGCCGATACCACACACCATGAAGCCCAATTGGTTTATTAGGCTGTAAGCAAGTACTTTGCGGAGGTCATTTTCGATAACGGCATAAAAAATCGGAAAACAGGTCATCGCAGCGCCAATGTATACCAGTAGCTGTTCACCTGGGAATGTTTTGGCAAGGGCAAATATTGCTACCTTGGTGGTAAATGCCGATAGAAAGACGGTGCCTGTTGGTGTTGCTTCTGGATAACCATCTGTAAGCCAAGAATGTAAAAACGGGAAAGCGCATTTAATACCTAGCGCAAAGAAAATCATCCAAGATGCAATGCTACCTAGGCCAATGTAGGTAAACTCAAATGAGCCAGTGTCGTTAAAGTGCAGCAAAGCACCACCTAGAAGTAGCACACCTGAAAATACTTGGAAGATCAAATAGCGTATGCCTGCAGCATTCGCCTTTTGTGTTCGTCGTGCCCAAATTAACCACACGGAGGTAAGTGCTAGCAGCTCCCAGAAAATAAACAAGCCAATAAGATCGCCACAGAACACTGCACCTAATGCACTGCCTGCATAAAGCAGCCCGGCGGTTTGTTGCAATTTGTCTTTTACATGCAAAGAGTAGGTGATCGATATGAACGCGGCGATGTGAAATAAGTAACCGAACATCAAGCTGAGCTTATCAACATGCATTAACTGCACGCTAAACTCGAGCATAGGAATATTTAGCCAATCACCGTGGCTTGCACCAAAAAATAGATTTAAACCACCCCATACAGGGATTAGTAATGCAAAATATCTTGCTCTGTTTGGCAAGAAAGGCAATAACATTGCGCCCACAAAAAAAGGAATGAATGGGGGTAAATTCTCAATCCACATTATTTATCACCATCTTGGGGAAGTTCTGATTCGTTGGCATCATAATATTGTTCGTCTCGCATAATGAATTTGCGCATCCACTTGGCGATAACGACCAATACCACGCAGGCTACAAACCCGTATATTGCGTAAAATGTTGGGATTTCTTCGAATTCAGTATAAATATGTCGATGAACCACAAAGTCTAAGACTACAAGTAGCACACACAATACGTAAAATACTCTCAAAATCAGTGTAATGTTACTTGGCTTATCAAAGAAGCCTGGTTCCTCATTGGGATCCGGGTGTTGATTTGATTCAGACAAACTCAGCTCCTACGTATCATGGTAACAGGGTGGCTGCTTTAGCCAATGAATAGAAAGGTTCAGGATAGATGAACAGATAAACACAAAATACAGCTGGCACTGCTAACCCGATTAGGCAAGGAAGCGGTGCTTCTTTGATTTCTTTGCTTTCTTCTTCAGGCAACTGACCAAAAAACGCCTTAACCGGAATTATTGCCAAATAAGCGATATTGAGCAGCGAGCTAACCATCAAGGTGATCAGCAACATCCAACGAGTACCTTCAGGGCCCGTGAAGTCGATAGTCCCCATTGCTAGATACCATTTGCTCCACATGCCACCAAAAGGAGGAAGACCGATAATGCTTAGCGTACCGATTAAAAATACCGTGAACGTGAAGGGCATCTTTCTGCCTAAACCACTCAATTCACTGACCTTGGTTTTGTGAGCAGTAACTAAGATGGCACCGGCTGCAAAAAACAGACTTATTTTAGCAAAAGCATGCATAGCTATATGCAGAGTTCCACCTAATAAACCCATTGAATTGGCGAGCATGGCACCCAAAATTATGTAGCTCAATTGACTGATAGTGGAATATGCCAATCGCTCTTTCAAGTTATCTCTTGTCATGGCGATCAACGAACCAAACAAGATAGTTAACATCGGAAACCATATTAACCAATCTGTTGCGCCAGAATTAGTCAGTGTTTCAGGGCCAAAAATAAACAGAGTTACCTTTAATAATGCAAAGACCCCCGCTTTTACAAC
>JAOMVH010000144.1 GCA_028356795.1 Aliiglaciecola sp.
ACTCGGCGCTCTGAACATGGAAAATAATAATGAAAAAAATACTGTCAATTCTGCTCGTTCTGGTAGTTGGGCTTGTCGCATTACTGCTGTTTAGAGCACAAACCTACTTTGTGGATTCTCAAGTCAATGTAGCGCCAAGCCAGCCCACATTGCCGGCTGATCCAAGCGCTGCTGTCGAACGATTTGCCAAGGGTATCCAGTTCAAAACAATATCCTATGATGACATGTCTAAGATGGACCCAAGGGCGTTTATTGAAATGCGCGAGCACATTGAAACCAGCTTTCCATTAGTACATGCAAACTCACAGCGCCTGCAATTTAGCGAACATAGTTTGTTGTACCACTTTGAGGGCTCAAATCAACAACTGAAGCCGGCATTATTTATGGGCCACCTGGATGTGGTTCCCGTTGATGAGGTCACTCGATCACAATGGCAGCAGCCGCCCTTTAGTGGCGCCATTGTTGACGATATCGTGTGGGGAAGAGGCACAATAGACGACAAAGTAACAGTTTTTGCCTTATTAGAAGCTATGGAGATGATGTTGCAGCAGGGCATTACCATGGAGCGTAGTATCTATTTTGCATTTGGTCATGATGAAGAAGTAGGCGGTAAATTAGGTGCGGTGAAAATTGCAGAGCACTTCAAGCAGCAAGGGGTTGAATTCGAGTTTGTATTAGATGAAGGTGGCGCTATCACTGAAGGAATTATGAAGGGTGTCAGTCAACCTGTAGCCATGATAGGTGTGGCCGAAAAAGGTTTTGTCAATGTGCGCTTAACCGTAGACGCCCTTGGTGGACATTCCTCTCAGCCACCCAAAAATACGGCTCTGGGGATCCTCAGCCAAGCCATTGTCAACGTTGAGCAGTCTGAATTTGACACTGATCTGTCGCACAGCAGTAAAACCTTCGATGCAGTGGGCCATTATGCTCCATTAAGCGCGCGCCTACCCATGGCAAATTTATGGTTGCTTGAGCCTGTTGTGACTAATGTGATGCTGGAAACACCCTCGTCAGCTGCTGGCATAAAGACCACGATAGCCGCCACTATGGCAAGTGGTAGCAGCAAGTCCAATATTCTGCCTACCCAGGCTAATGCGGTTGTTAACGTACGAATATTGCCGGGCGATTCCATCGCATCGGTCACTCAACACTTTATTGATGTGATTGATGATGACAGAGTTAAAGTTGACACTTTTATGGGTTTTGAACCCTCGGCGGTTTCTCCCACAGATAGCCAAGGCTATCAACTTATCGAAAAACATATCCGCCGCCTAAACAATGATGTGTTAGTGGCCCCTTACTTGGTTGTTGGTGGCACAGATTCACGTCATTTTTATGGTCTGTCGGATAATATCTACCGTTTCATGATGGTCCGTTTAGACCAACAAGGCCTTAAACGTTTTCACGGTATCAACGAACAATTACCGGTTAACGACTATCTAAACGCCATTGCCTTTTTTTACGATATGTTGAAAGAAACAGCCAAGGGATAGTGGCTTAATTTAACGCAGGTATGCGCTAAGTCAGTAATAAATAAATGAGATAATAAAGTGGACCACAAATAATCCACCCCACCACCGAGCATCGTATATATCCATCTTGTTGGATGTTATCGAGCTGCATAAAGGATTGGGTTGGATTGTCTGCTTGTGGAAACGGCTTGAGCCGGCGATACAGCCTAAAAACGCCGACTCCAACGATTACTGGCAACGCCAAAAGTGCTGCTAGTATGATAACCGCCATGAACAGATCAAAAGAATTACGCGCCATAATTCATCCCAACCTTATTCATTTTCAAATAGAACCGTAGCCACGCACTTCACCATCTCCGTAAACCACAAACTTTTGAGTGGTCAAAGACTCCGCCCCCATAGGCCCATAGGCATGCAATTTACTGGTGGAAATGCCAATTTCAGCGCCGAGTCCTAATTCACCGCCATCAGAAAAACGAGATGACGCATTTGCCATCACAACGGCCGAGTCAACAACGCGAATAAACTCGTTGGCGGCACTGTAATCTTGGGTCACGATCACCTCAGTATGACCTGAGCCGTACTGGCGAATATGCTCAACGGCTTGATCAAAACCATCGACAATACGAATGGCAATCTCTAAGGCCAAATACTCGGCATGCCAGTCGTCCTCGGTGGCTAAAATACCATCTTCGAAGAAACCCAAACTATTCTCACAAGCATGCACTTTGACTTTTTTCGCCGCGAACAACGCTGCCACTTGAGGTAAAAACTCCGCAGCCACTTTTTCATGTACCAACAAGGTTTCCAGTGAATTACACACACTGGTTCGCTGGGTTTTGCCATTATCTAACAAAGCGAGAGCTTTGCTAAGGTCTGCTTGCTGGTCAACAAACAAATGACATACGCCTTTAAAATGCTGGATAACTGGAATACGACTGTTGTCAGTGACAAAACGAATCAGCCCTTCTCCGCCCCGGGGAATAATCAAATCAACTTGCTCGTTTAGTGTCATCAACTCATTCATCACTTTGCGATCGGTGTCGGGCACCACAGTCACAATAGCCGGATCTAAATCTAGTTCCGCTAGGGCTGTATGGATGCACTTGGCCAATGCCATATTGGAATGAATCGCTTCTTTTCCGCCGCGCAAAATCACAGCGTTACCCGCTTTGAGGCACAAGGCAGCAGCATCAATCGTCACATTAGGACGGGCCTCATAAATCATCGCAATCACCCCCAAAGGGATCCGCATCCGTCCCACTCGAATGCCGCTTGGACGTTGTTGCACATCACTAACCGCACCAACGGGATCAGGCTGTTGAGCTATTTCCAAGACTGCTTGAGCAATGGCCTGCAAACGCTCGGGTGTTAGCCTTAGTCGGTCTTGCATAGATGTATCAACTTGGTTCTTTTGTGCCTCGGCAAGATCGCGGTCATTGGCGACTAAAATTTGCTGTTGTTGCAGCGATAATTGCTCAGCAATTGCTAGCAGAAGTTGATTTTTACGTTCACTATTTAATGTGGCAATGCCACCAGCAGCTTGTTTCGCTAATTTGGCCGCTGCGGCGATAGAAAATGTCATGATATTCCCAAAATATATAAAAGCGCTAAATCAGCACCATGTCGTCTCGATGAACAATGGCTTCACCTAATGTGTATCCCAAAATGTTCTCTATTTCACTACTGCGCTTGCCTTTGATGGCATGTAAATCACTCGCGCTATAAAGCGTTAACCCTTTCGCCAGAGACTGCCCCTGATACTCAATGGTAATGGCGTCACCAGATGAGAAGTTACCACTTACTTCGTCAATGCCGCTTGGCAATAAAGACGCCCCTTTGTTTAAGATGGCACTTTTAGCACCTGAATCAATGTTGATTTTACCACTACTTTTTAACGTATGTTTAAGCCACTGGCTTCGCGCATTATCGCGACTGGCAACGGGTTTGAATAAGGTACCTTGGATGTTTCCTTCTAACAATTGGTCAAACACTGCTCCTTTTTGACCATTTACGATCAAGGTTTGAATACCACTTTGCGAACACTTTTGTGCAGCCTGTAACTTGGTGATCATGCCGCCAGTGCCTAGTTTAGTGCCCGCGCCTCCGGCTAAGGCAAAAATTTCATCATCAACCTTATCCACGATATCGATAAGCACTGCATCGGGGTTTTTGCGCGGATCTTGTTGATACAAACCATCAACGTCCGAACAAATAATCAGTGTGTCAGCTTGTGCAACTAGCGCAGCGTAGGCGGCGAGGTTGTCATTATCACCAACCTTGAGCTCGTTTACTGCAACGGTGTCATTCTCGTTGATAATAGGCAACGCATGGATACTAAGTAACTCTCTAAGGGTATTTTTAATGTTCACATAGCGCGTGCGATTGTGCAGGTCATCATAGGTGAGCAGTAGCTGCGCACAGGGAAAATCAAAAAAACGTGACCAATTCGCCATCATCTTTGTCTGCCCAATCGCAGCCATAGCCTGTTTTTCCGCAATCGACGGGGGATGATGAATACTAAATTTGGCTCTTCCAGCAGCAACACTGCCAGAAGAGACTAAAATCACTTCTTTTCCTTGCTCTTTGCTGGCCGTAATAAAGCGCGCGATCGACAATAAGTAGCGAGCGCTACATTGCTTGCCATCTGGCGCAATCAAAGCACTTCCGACTTTTATAACTGCTCTTTGCCACGTTAATTTTTGCATTTGGCTTACCCAACTCTGATTCCGCTAAATAGATTACGATAAATCCCAAACTAAACAAGCCGTAGGGGTTA
>JAOMVH010000145.1 GCA_028356795.1 Aliiglaciecola sp.
TATGTTTGCTATTTTTTAAGTTACTAAAATTGTTAGTAATTTACCTTCAATTCAGTATTCGTTTTCTACCCAATAGAAACTATTTATTAGCAATGTTGGATGGCGAAGCTGAAATGGGAAAAACATGAGACTAAGAAGTATGATTGAGCACGCAAAAAAACAACTATTAGCATGCACGACTATCGCTGCAATAAGCGTCGTATCAACTAGCCCGGTTAACGCGCAACAAAAAGAAGGGTTTATTCCTGAGGTTGAAATAAGCCTTGGAGAGGACGACAACATTTATAGAACGTCAGATTCAATATCTGATTCCATTATCAATGTTTCACCCACAATGACACTCACCGAGTTGTATGGAAAGTTTAAGCTCAATGCACAATATAAGGGCAGTTATAACTTTTATTCAGACTTTGATGAGCTTGATTATCAAGATCACAGTTTGTCAGTGTCAGCGCAGACGAGTCATTCAGCAAGGTTCAGTAGTGAAATACTGGTGTCATACAAGGATGTAATTGAACAGCCAGGTTCCACCAACGCAATTACGGCTGAGATAAACGAGTTTAATCAAACTTCGGAGGGTCGCCTGCTGGTTAGCGGCGCTTATGGAACCAGAGACAGTATTGGTCAAATCGTTGTCTCTTTCGACAAAACAGTGCGCGGATATGATAACAATGAACAGAGTTTCCGTGATTACGATACCAATAAGTTTACTAGTACGTTTTTTTATCGAGCAGCGCCAAAAACTCGATTTTTATTTGAGGCAAGCACGTCAGATCTTGCGTATGACAATACCGAGCCCTTTGACTTATCAAGTACTCAGGATGTCTTGTTAGCAGGTGTCGAGTGGACCGCTACGGCTAAAACCACCAGTGTATTTAAAATCGGTTATCAAGATGTAGATTACAAGAGTGATGATGTCGAAGACATTCAAGGTCTATCTTACTTTTTGGATATGTATTGGAAACCTAATACCTATTCTACCGTTAGAATCGGTGCAAGTAGGGCTACACGCGAGAGCGCTGAGCAATCAGTAGGTGGATTTATTAGCACGCAATACGGTGTAGGTGTTGAACATGAGTTCACTTCTGTTACCAAACTCGATGTGAATTTGTCATTTATTGAAGATGACATTGCCTCTAGTGGCGATAGAAACGATGAATCGACTGAACTAAAGGTCAAATTCGTTTATGCCCCTAAATATTGGTTGAAAGTTTTTGCTGGGTTCGAGTTACACAAGCGAGATTCTAGTTTCGAAATTTATAACTTTGATGCCAATGTTTATCGGCTAGGTGTCATTGCATCGTTCGACTAAAGATTTAACTAAAATATAAGGAAGTAACCAGTGAAACAGTTCTATAGCATATCCATAGCCATTTTAATGAGTATATCGAGTGTAGCTCACGCTCAAAACACTGATAAATATAGGCTGTCCACTGACGATGTGATTTCAATCACCGTATTTAATGAACCTGAATTAGGATTGAAAAAAGCCACGATCACCGACAGCGGTACAATCTCAGTACCGCTAGTTGGACAAGTAAGCATCAAAGGAAAAACCGTTCCGGAAGTCGAAGCCTTGTTAACCAAAAAGTTTGGTGATGATTACCTCAAGAAACCAAGTGTGTCCGTTAGCATCGACGAATATCGACCGTTCTACATAAATGGGGAAGTCAAAAAACCTGGAAGCTACCCTTATCGCAGCAATATGACGGTGCAAATAGCGATAACCATTGCGGGTGGCTTTACCGAGCGAGCATCAAAACATTCCATCTAACCCGATCTCGGGTTAATTTAAATATTTTTCGTGACGGATGACTGATAGCTGGAAGATTCGATAACGATTGGCACAAAAAAGACTGTGTTAAAAATACTTTATTTAGAGGGTTTAGTTATCCCGAACTGGGATTTTTTATGATTTTGAGGGATAAAATAAAGATGGTGCGGAAGGAGAGACTTGAACTCTCACGCCGTGAAGCACTGGAACCTAAATCCAGCGTGTCTACCAATTCCACCACTTCCGCAAGTGGGGTGGGCGATGGGGTTTGAACCCACGACCACCGGAATCACAATCCGGGGCTCTACCAACTGAGCTACGCCCACCACTGTTATGACTTTTACATTATAGCTTTTACACTATTTCTTTCTTGTTTTCTACGTCTTTCAGATCAACCTTCGGTTGTTCTAAATTGTTCCAGACAATTTAGTCGAACCTACGTTCTCATCCTTCCGATCGCTGGCGCGTCCGGCAGGATTCGAACCTGCGACCACCCGCTTAGAAGGCGGGTGCTCTATCCAGCTGAGCTACGGACGCTCTACGAATCGATAGAAACAAAAAAATGGTCGGTGAGACAGGATTCGAACCTGCGACCCCTTGGACCCAAACCAAGTGCGCTACCAAGCTGCGCTACTCACCGAACAATCGTTGCGAAAAACCTCTTCGCTACGGGGGGCGCATATTACCCACTTGCCCCTACCTCGTCAAACACTTTTTTCGACAAAATAATCAGATGGCTATTTTTAATTCAATTCGTCTCTTTATCCATCACTTTTTTACCGAATTTAGCACAAAACTCTATTATTTAAGTAATTCGTGATCTGCTGGCAATTTATTTTTCACCCAAACGGCTAAGCGATGTTTCATGCTTAGTAAATCCTCAGCATCACTAGCAAGAGGCGCAACCAATTTATCATTAACCAATAAACGATAAATAATTTCGACTTTTTCTTTTTGCCCCATAGTCGGGCTAAAATCTTTATATCCACGATTTTTTGCGTATGTTCCGCCAACAGCAATAGCAAGCTTCAGAAGTTGAGCTTCGTTTTTAATTTTTTTCATTGCACTTATCCTTAAACGTCTTTCTGCTTATTTGGAATATGACCATATTCCTGACTTGTTGGGTGTAAATCCTATCTGGCTTAAATAATTTTCATGTTCAATACTGTCAGCTTTTGCACAAATACAAGCAAACTTTGTGATGTTTTTTAGCTCTTGCCCCTCACCCAAAACAAAATGCCCCACGTGACAATCACGATAAGCAGGGATGACAAAATCAAAATCCACCATGAAACAACCATCGTCTAACTGATAACCTGAAATCAATCCAATCACTTCGGTATTTTCCATCATAAAATAATAGCGACGATTGAGTTGGCTCATTTTTTTAAAAAAGCGTGGAAACAGTCTATCGACCTCTTTTTTGTGATAATCCAGAAAAAAGCGCACATAATTTGATGGCAAACTCACTTCTAATACCGAAAAGTGACTCTTTGCCTGCAATAACATTTTGCGTAAATACACCACGTTAGTAACGGCTATAAACCCATTCAACATGGCCACAGGAGGCGCTTCGATAATTATGCCGTAAACACAAAAGGACGATGCCCCAACAAGGTTAATCCACCTCAATTTAATGATTGAGCTTTGTGTTAGTGAATAGGCAATAATCGCAGAGGCCACGTAGCCAAAGATTTCGACGGCTGAAAGTTCCAAAAACATTTGTCCTTTAATCTGCTAAACAGGCTGCAATGGCGAGCCATTGGTTACACGTATGATGAGTGACAAGCTCTATTAGCGAACGAATACAAAACCCAATTATACGTTACTTTTTATCGGTATATCTGAAATAGTTGATCTAATATCCATCCTGAGATTGCGATAAATACTTACTCTGTGGGACAATAAAGCAACGAACAGTTTAGAAGAAGTAATCATGCCAGCCCAGCTTATAAACGGAAAGTCTATTGCCAAGCAAGTTAGAGAAAATGTCGCGTCACAGGTAGAGTCAATGCTTGCCGCAGGAAAACGCGCGCCTGGTCTTGCAGTGATAAAAGTCGGTAGCGATCCCGCTTCAGGTGTCTACGTTGCTAATAAACGCAGAGCCTGTGAGGAAGTCGGATTTATTGACCTCGCACATGAATTACCTTCAAGTGTCTCTCAACAAGCATTGCTCGATTTGGTTGATGAACTCAATGCAGATGACAAGGTAGATGGAATACTGGTTCAGTTACCCTTACCCGCTGGACTCAATGCTGACCAAGTCCTTGAGCGAATTCGCCCTGACAAAGATGTTGATGGGTTTCATCCCTACAATATCGGCCGATTAGTGCAACGTATGCCTGCCCTGCGTCCTTGCACTCCCAAAGGCATAATGACGTTAATAGAGTCAACGAAGAAGCCAGCAAAAGGCTTAGACGCCGTCATTGTTGGTGCATCCAATATTGTTGGCCGGCCTA
>JAOMVH010000146.1 GCA_028356795.1 Aliiglaciecola sp.
TACGCAACTCCCTCTTCACTCAGTCTAGGCAACTTTAGAAAAGCTGGTCCATACCATTAATTTCAGTAAGTAGTTACTCAGAATGCATCCAGCGGATTTTCACTAAGGCGTCGTTATGTAGAATTGGTTGCTTCCTTTTAAATAACGAAAACACAGAAGAAAAGCCCCTTGGGCATTCCCTTTGGGCGAATTTTAAAAGCGAGGTTATTGTTGGTACCAAGGTAGGTCGGATAGCTACAAGCAGCCCTTTCTCATTTGTTTGAAAACGACACAGGACGCGGGTGTCGCTAGTAAAACTTATTATTAATAGGGCTCTTCTAAAAACTGATTCAATGTTGCATGCTCTAGTGCAAATCCATTTTTCCTTAATTCACTAATCGCTTCTTCAACACTGCTGGTAAAAACAAGCTGGTACTTTTCTACATCAACTTTGAGGATTTTCTGTAATTGAAATTTAGCTACGGAGTTTTTGACGACAACGACATGAATAATACAGTTTAGTCTGGCAACTTGGTGAAAAAGCTCAATAACAACATTTTCAATCTCGGGTACACCAAGTTCCCAGTCGACACCATAACCTATACTTGCCCATGGCTTATCAGAAAGAGAGTTTGCACACTTGAGCAAATCTTTGGCATACCCATATGCAGCATTTACATTCCAACTTCCCTTACCTTTTTGCAAAATAACTTTCTGTTCAGCCAACAATTGGCAGCCCCAACTTCCATGTATATTACTTGCAGACATATTCAAGCCCTTTGTTAACTCGTCTATTAGGCTATCCTAAGCACGAGCAAGATAATACCGTTGACCTTGTTAAATGGGCTAATTTTTGCGGCAGATGACATACTTCACTTTTGGAACAACTAATTTTGAACGGTGAAACCAGTGACCAAAGATTGAGGTTTTGATTTGGAGAGGAGATTCTTTTAAGACTTTATGGAAAGTTTATGGGTAACTCAGATACTACCGGATCTTCTTATGTTGCGAGAATTTGTTCCGCTGCGATCGGGAAAATCTATTTATCGAGGCACTTGGCACGAAGTCTTATCAAACAGAGTAAAAAAATCATATTCAAAAAACACCGTGAGTCTAAACTGGCTCATTCTTTTTAGCCATGAGTCAGTGTTTGTTTTATTGTTACAGGCTAAGTTGTTTGACTGACAAATATTCAACTTTAATGTACTTACCATCAATGGCGCTTTTTCCTTCGCCACTAATATAAGCTTGGCAGTTAGCAAGTGGAGTGTCTGAATCATCGAATTTGGCACCCGCCCATTTTCCACAGGTCGTTATATTAAAAATCATTTTCAGATTAGCAAGTTTCTTATTCTCACTTCCCTGACAATTTTTACACTGCCAGCTTTCGTGGGCATTTTCTTGGCACGCGGCAGTGGTTGGGAGAAGGGAAACCGTATTCTTAAGGTTTTCTGATAACCACTTGGTTGGGTTTGGCGAGCTACTTAATGGCCCACCTGGTTTTCTCACCTCTTCCCCTTCTGGCCAATAGTAAAATTCGATACCCGTCTTTTTCCATATTGCCGCAAAAGTTCCTTGGGTCTCTTCTACTTCATAAGCATTACCGCTGCATCCAGCATTTGGGTCGCCTATCTTAGCATTTGCGCAATTTATAATTTTTGGATCATTATTCCAGACTGAGTCATACATTTGTGGACAGGTGTGCAAGGTGTTGTGAATTAGTTTTTGACCATTAATTGATTCAATGATGTCCACTTCACCTGCAGACGGCCAGTCTGTAGAATTAACCGCAGAGGGAGTATCATAGTAGTTCCCGACGCCAGAGTATTGATCTAAATCGTCATTGGTTTTCGAGGTACTTTCCAGCCATTCTTTTTCATAGCTGCCGTTCAACCACCAAGCAGGCCAGGCACCATTTACCGATGGCAGAGCGCCCTTAAACACAAACAAAATAGCCTCATTACCTTGTTCAATGTTGTACATATGCTTAGAAGTAACACGTACAGAATCAAAGAAACCTGGCTGATCACTTTGGCGAATATAAAGATATAATCCGTCACTATCTTTGACCTTGACCATATCCTCGTTCACCCATTTGACACGATCATATACAACATTGCCTTCAGTGGGGTCGGAATGGGGAAACGTGGTAAGGAAATAACGATTTAATTCAGCTTGTGAGACATTATCATTTTCAAAATCAAGCGTATAAAAAGCACTCGAATTATTATCAGGCGAGCTTTGATGTGTGCATCCAATGACATATAGCAAAACAATAAAAGGGACAATTTTAGCCATCGCAAAACTAGGTTTAATCTTGAAAAATGTTGTCATTTTAATGCTACCAATCTCGAGTTTTAATCTACGATTTATATGTTTATTTTACAACCATATTAGATATGGAAAAAAAGCGTAGATAATTTCGATAGAAAGGACAATTTTGTGATGAATTGGAAAGAAAGTTAAAATTTGTCAAATATTGCATGATTTGAAATAGAGAAAGAGAAAAGCAGTGCGTATGTCGCACTGCTATAATTTTATGAGAGACAGAGAATTACATTCTGTAAAATACAACCGACTCATCTAAGCCAACAATGCATGAATATTTCTTAATGCCTTTTGCTTTTCGCTTAATCTTCATTTTTACTTCTGCACCTTTCAAACCTTTAGACCATTTAACACGATCACTTGTTGACTTAATCGCGTTTTCACCATATTTATTAGCGGCCGCAGACTCACAACTAGCCACAGCTGAGGCTAAAATCTGATCTTTTGTCATTGCTGCATTAACGGTAGTACTAGCAAGAACAATCATAGAGCCGGCCAAAGTCGATAGTAAAAGCTGGTTAATTTTTTTGGTGTTTTTCATCGTATTTATCCTGTAAAAATGAATTGCTTCCAATGGAGATCTTCAACACAGGTATACGTGAATTGCTGCAATATAGCTTACGTATTATAAAAACTTTGCATGATTTTCGAAATCAACCAACTATTTTGATAAATCGGTCAATATGAGTTTATCACTAACAAGAAAAGTGAACGTTTTCGTCTTAATTTATAGATCTAATCTAACGCTGCTTTTCTAAATTCGCTAGGAGTCATTTCATTGATTAGCTTAAACGCCTTATTGAAAGTAGTGAGTGATGTGTAGCCCGACTCAATGGCGATTGTTGTAATGGGAAGCCTGTTTTGTTTTGGATCGAGCAAACGTTGAGAGGCTTCTTTGATTCTGAATCGATTCAAATAGTCATTGAAATTTCTGTAGCCTAAATGTTGATTGATGAGCCTTCGTAAATGATGTTCAGGAACACCTATATGACTAGATAACGTACGAATGGTTAAATCAGTATTTTTATAATAAGACTCATCTTCCATACATATACTTAATTTCTCCAGCCAACCTTCATCAGTGATACCAACGTGAGTATCACTACTTGATTCTGTTAGCCTTTTTCCTTCGCTGCTTTCAATTGCAAGTATAAAACCTTCTGGGTTAGATATTAATAACCAATAGGCTTGGAATAATGAGATTAGTGCAATTACAGAGATCGTCAGAACATTAACCACTTCAGGAATTTTTGAACCGCTGAATATCAACTCTGTTGTAAGAGCGAATAAAACCAACAACCCAGTAGCTAGTACTATACCTAATCGCAAATTGCGTCTGCATTGCATTAAATCATTTTTCCAATTTTTACACACAACGTAAATACCAGCACAGACTAAGCTAGTTTTTACCATAAAGTTTAAAAGAACTAAAAAATCTAGTTTTAGCATTTCTCCATAAGCAATTTTAAAACATACGGTTAGACCTAAACTAACACTAGCCGTAAAGAATACGTAATGTATCGGAGCCAGGTGAAAGGGCTCTTCTTTAGTTTGGAAAAAAGATAACGTGAATATCCAGAACAGAGGCGACACTGTTGATGACAAGGATAGCAAAACTAAATACAAATCAGATGATTCAGGAACAACATGGCCCAACACGTAACAAATTGCACCGAGCAGGGCAAACATTAGTATTTTAGCGGTTAATACTTCTTTGTAGTCGGCTAACAGCTTAACAATCGACAATAACGTTGCGCCAATAGCGATACCTGCAGAGATGTATAGAATTGCTTGCACTTGTTGGATACCTTCATTGATAACAGAGTCGTGTCTCGATGATCATACATCATTGAGGTGACAGCTTCATTATTCCTATTTTAATACATCACAATACGGTTTGGTTATCTTGTTGGGTATAAA
>JAOMVH010000147.1 GCA_028356795.1 Aliiglaciecola sp.
GTCATCAAAGATATTAATCATTTAGGCGTCATTGTAACTGAATTAGTGACCGCCATTGATACGGTCAAACATAGCTTAGAAAAACAAATAGACCAAACTCAGCTGGTTGATGGCTCTATTGAACAATTATCAACGATTGGTCACCAAATAGATCAAGCCACCGATAAAAGCGCAGAGTACGTTGTCAAATCTTCAGCTGATGCATATAAGGGCATAGAAACGGTTGGTAAAAATGTAGAAATCAGTGAGTCAATGATGCAGGCGACCAATAATGCATCAGAAATTGTATCTACCCTGAAACTAGATTCAGATAGCATTGGTAACGTCGTTGATGTCATCAATGGCATTGCCGAACAAACTAATTTGCTGGCATTAAACGCAGCGATCGAAGCAGCCCGTGCAGGCGAATCAGGAAGAGGGTTTGCGGTAGTGGCAGATGAAGTCAGAACGTTAGCAAACAAAACCCAGCAGTCGACTAAGCTCATCTCTGAGAGCGTTGGTAAACTTCAAAATGCCGCAGATCAAGCAGTTACAGCCATGGGGCTTGGTAAAGAACACGCTGACAAAAGTCTATATCAAGCCAAAATATCTAAGGAAATGATTGAAGAGTTTAGCTCGTCGTTTGAAAACATTAGTCGCCTAAATAGAGAAGTTAATTCAGCCGTTAGTTCACAAGTTCAACAAAATCAGCTAGTTGGCGACGGCATTTCCACCATTGTTGCACTTGGAAAAGACTCTCAATTAGAGGCATATGCCATGGGCCAAAAATCGGCTCAGCTAAATGAACTGTTTAACAATATTGTCGATTCAGTTTCCAAATTTAAGCTTAAAAAATAGGGTTTCACTTTGTAAACTGAATTATGCTGCCACTCAACCCATTTGAGTCACTCTGTTTATTGTCTGTGGTAACGTTGTGCTCGAATGATAAAGTAAAGGATGTTTATGCAGTTTAATTCGGTTTTGATATTTGGTTTTTTGAGCGTTGCCACACTATTGCAGGGATGCGGCACAGCAAGCAGCGATGCGCCAACAATGAATCAACAGGCAGCCCCTCCTACACTAAAAAACTTAAACAGTCCCATTCCTAACAATTCGGATGTTGCCCAGTACAAGATATTGGTCATGGGCAATAGCCATGTTTCAGGTATTACCGGTATTCTTGATACTTTATTTGCTAGCAGCAACTCTCCTACTCAAGTTGAAAACCTAACCCTCAGCCAAGGTGGATTTTTAACTGATAGGCTTGAAGACAGCCAGTCTGTCGATACTCTGCAAGAAACCGATTGGTCTCATGTCATTTTACAAGCCCAAAAGGTGTCGCAAAGTGGCCAAGTAGTGTATCCCACCGAAGGAACGCAAACCTGGATACAGCTTGCTAAGGAACGAGGGGCAACGCCCATTTTGTTTCCTGAACACCCAACAAGAGGAAATCAGCAAGAGGGCCAAAGAATACATGACATTCATTTAGGAATAGCTGCACTCCAGTCGACTTGCATCGCACCAGTTGGCCTGGTTTGGGACCGTGTTATCAGTTTAAGACCTGAGCTGATATTGCATCAAGAAGACGGAAACCATGCCAGTGAATTAGGCCGGGTATTAACGGCGTTAGTCTTTTATGAGGTGATTGCCAATTCAGCCGCCGATCTGTTGCCATTTATCGAATCGATTAATATTGATAGGCAAACACAAGACTTTTTTGGTCAAATTGTGTCGCAAGTTCTCGCCGAAAACCCACCTTGTGAATATTAAACCGACTGCCCTATGACTGTAACTTTGCTACCTAGAGTGGTATCCGAGTTTATCCAGTACAGGACTAATGTTTATAAAGATTTCGCTTCAGGTTTTCTGACAGCCCAACTTTGGATGTTCAGTGAATTACCGTTGATACAAGGTTTCACGTCAATATTTCAGGTGCCCACCATGCCTAAAAAACTTTCTTGTTCGCTTCGTTGAAATAACTGAAAGTTTCAGACAGCTCACCTTCATTTGTTCTGTGCGCTTTTATTTAAAAAAAGGGTTCGCATCAGATTTTCATGTAACCCACCATGCCCAAAAAACTTTTTTGATAGTGCCAGGGTAATAAGTGGACGCTGTCAGGCAGCTCAAATACGATTGTTTAATTTGCTATTGTTGATAAAAAAGATTTTTTCGGGCGCATACGAAAAAAGGCGAACCATCCTGGTTCGCCTTTTCCCGAAAGAACTTAAACTTAATTGTTAAAAATTAAGCCAATGCGCCTTTTGCTGCATCAACCAATGCAGTAAACGCGTTTTTGTCATGCACCGCGATGTCGGCAAGGATCTTACGATCGATTTCGACTGACGCTTTCTTCAAACCGTTAATGAAACGGCTGTAAGACATGCCGTTTTGACGGGCAGCAGCATTAATACGTGCAATCCACAATTGACGGAATTGACGCTTACGCTGACGACGGTCACGGTATGCATATTGACCTGCTTTTGTTACTGCCTGGACAGCAACGCGATAAACTCGACTACGAGCTCCGTAATAACCTTTGGCTTGCTTTAGTACCTTCTTGTGACGGGCACGTGCAACTACACCACGTTTTACTCTTGCCATTTTTCAGTCTCCTCTATCTTAAACGTAAGGTAACATGCGTTGAATCAACGCAGTATCAGATACATGGGCTAATTTCTTGCCACGTAAGTGACGTTTACGCTTAGAACTCTTCTTGGTCAAAATATGACGCAAGTGAGACTGTTTGCTCTTGAAACGACCAGAAGCGGTTTTTTTAAAACGCTTGGCTGCTCCACTGTGGGATTTCATTTTAGGCATAGCTAAAACTCCGCATTGTTAAGACCACACTCGAGGACATGATTACCATGACTACTCTGGGGTCATTGTTTCAACTTAGCAGCAAGGTGAACTTAGGTGCAGATCCGATTTTACGGTCCTTAGTTACTTGTAAACCTTTGCTACTTCTTAATTGGGGCGAGCACCATGATCATCTGACGACCCTCTACCCGATGTGGGAAAGATTCGCAGTTGGCAATGTCTTCCAGATCCGCGCGAACGCGTTTCAGTTGTTCAATGCCTATCTCTTGGTGAGCCATTTCACGTCCGCGGAAGCGAATCGTTACTTTAGCTTTATCACCACCCTCTAGAAAGCGACGCAGGTTGCGCAGTTTTACCTGGTAGTCGCCTTCATCAGTGCCAGGGCGAAATTTAATCTCCTTGACCTGAATTTGCTTTTGTTTTTTCTTTTGCTCTTTTTGAGCCTTACTCTTTTCGAACAGGAACTTTCCATAGTCCATTACTTTACATACAGGCGGCTCCGCGTTTGGACTGATTTCTACCAGATCCAAGCTTGATTGGTCAGCTAGTGCTTGTGCATCGTTTAACGCTACGATACCCAGCTGCTCCCCATCTTTACCAATTAAGCGAACTTCTGTTGCTGTGATTTCTTCATTGATATTGGCTTTATCGCCTTGAGCCTTATTATTAGCGCCTTTAATATGTCGTTCCTCCACGAATTTAATCTAATTGCTTAGACGTTACCTGTTGACCCATCATTTCAATAAACGCATCTATTGATAATTTGCCAAGGTCATCGCCCTTGCGTGATCGCACTGCCACTTCGCCAGCTTCCATTTCTTTGTCTCCAACGACTAACAAAAATGGAACACGCCTAAGAGTGTGCTCGCGGATTTTAAAGCCTATCTTCTCATTTCTCAAGTCCGACTTTGCTCTAAATCCATTTTCCTGTAATTTTTTCGCTACATTTGCCGTATATTCACCTTGTTTGTCGGTAATATTCATCACAACCACTTGCACAGGAGCCAACCATGTTGGAAACAAACCAGCGTATTCTTCGGTCAAAATACCGATGAATCGTTCCAATGAACCCAGGGTTGCGCGGTGAATCATGACAGGTACTTTTCTTTCGCCATCTTCAGCTACGTAGGTGGCTCCAAGGCGACCAGGCATAGAAAAGTCGAGCTGTACTGTACCGCATTGCCATGCTCGATCTAAGCAATCATGCAAAGTGAACTCAATCTTAGGTCCGTAGAATGCGCCTTCACCAGGCAAGTATTGAAAATCAATTTCTTTAGATTTCAATGCATCTGCTAATTTTTGTTCAGCTTTATCCCAATCTTCGTCAGATCCGACTCTTTTTTCAGGTCGAGTTGACAATTTCACCACAATTTTTTCAA
>JAOMVH010000148.1 GCA_028356795.1 Aliiglaciecola sp.
ATTTGGACAGTCATCTGCTCATACTGCGCAAAATCGCAGTAGAAAAGAGGACTTTGTAATGGAAAAAACATCTCAAAACAATTTGGGCTCACAACCCTTAAAAAACCATCTAAAAAAGGCTGATGCACAGAAAAGATCAACCGTTAAATTGGCTAATCAGTCTTTAAAATACTCAACGGTTTTTTGGTTTATCACAACCTTACTCGGCCAGTGGTTTTTCTTTTATTACATAATGGCGTTTTATGGGTTTTCGGTAATTAATAACAATATGGAGATCTGGAATCGCTGGGAACCCATGGGTAGCACACCTTTCCACGCTGGTGATTTTTCAGGTAATTTTGCGTTTGCAGCACATGCAATTGGTGCTGGAATTGTCGCATTTGGTGGCGCTCTGCAACTAATACCCCAAATTCGCAACTCCTATCCAAAATTTCATAAAATCAATGGCTATATATACCTAACTACTGTTTTCTGCCTCGCTGTTTCTGGCTTCTATCTTGTGTGGGTGAGAGATCCCAAACCGCTTACCATTTCAGGAATCGGTACCACCATCAACGGATTTTTAATACTTGCATTCGCATATTTCACTGTGCGCCAAGCAGTAAAAAGGGATATTGCTAGCCATAGGCAATGGGCGTTGCGCTTGTTTATTGTATCAAATGCTCAGTGGACACTAAGACTTGGCGTGTTTAGCTACATGATTACGGGAACCTTATTTGGTATGAGTCCAGCTTTTGGCGATCCGTTTTTCTCAATATGGACATTTGGCTGCTTTGTTTTACCCCTTGTGGTTCTGCAGCTGTATTTTTATGCGCAAGGTAAAAGAAGTAACAGTCTTAAGTTCGCAACCAGCGGTATTATGTCGCTTCTGACAATATTGATGATAATTGGAATGATCGGTTTTACGCCTTTTTTACTTTCAGTGGTATCAGGCGACACCATCAGTTTTTAAACAACCTAAATACATCGCCCCAGCGGGTATCGATTACCTAGGGTTCCGATTAAATGTTATTTGCAGCTGATGATGAGGAAACAAGCGGAGTTATTCGCTAAGCGAGTTTTGCTTCCTCCTGTTGTCTCGTCATCAGGCTTTATAACAATTTGATGCCAGTCAAGTATCGCTTAATGGCTGTTGTATAGTTACAAATATTACGTGAGTATAAAAACATCAGCCACTTGCGATAAACAACTGTTTATTCGTACATTACTACCTTATTTCTGCCTTGTTTTTTGGCTTTGAGCATTGTTTCATCGCTGTCGCGGATGAGTTCTTCCGGCAACTTGTGGCTATCGTTTAATTGGCAGACACCAACACTTACGGTTACGTTATGGTTTAGCCCATGATAATTGCACTGCATATCCTCTACGGCACTTCTTAGACGCTCAGCTAACAACGAGGCCTCTTCTGAAGCAATCTCTGGTGACAGGATGACGAACTCTTCTCCTCCCCAACGACAGGCCGTATCAATATCTCTCAATTCCATTTTTATTGTACTGGCAACTTTTTTTAATACTGCATCACCAACAGCATGGCCATAATTATCATTAAAACTTTTGAAGTTATCTACATCGATAAACAACAAACTCATGGTCTTGTTGTAACGTTTTGCCCGCTCGAACTCTTTGGATAACATAGATTCCAAATATCGCCTATTGTAAAGTGAGGTCAATGAATCGGTCGTTGAAATCTGATTTAGTTCATCAATCAGTTCATTTTTCTCGGTGATATCTCGAATAATCGCCGTCATTTCGGTATCACCTTCGACGTTGATTCGAGCAATGGTGACTTCAAGTGGCACTTCTTGACCATTTGATTTCAAACCCATAACAGACGCTCTCAAATGCATTGGTCGAGAAGGAACATCTGATGTACGGAAGCTTTGTACATAATCGGAATGTTTATGTCTGAACTTCTGAGGGATCAACGTGTTGATATGTTTACCTACCAACCCACCAGAGCCAAATATCTCTTGTGCTGCTTCATTGGCTAACAAAATATTTCCATTGATATCAATAGAAACAATTCCGTCATAGGCACTCGTTACTATGGCCTTAAACCGGGAATTAGCTTTCGCCAATTCCTTAGATAAGATTTTCTTTTCGGTTACTTCAATAAGTGTGATCATCAGCCTTGTTCTGTCTTCAAACTTTTGCACAAGGGGAGTGATCAAGCACTTCCACCAGCGGTTTGTTCCAAGTCGATTTATGGTTACCTCCAGCTCTTCAGAGCTTTGCCTTCTTATAGATTCGTTGCAACCATGGGATATTTGGTTGGCTAAATATCGTGGGAAAATATCATCTATAGGCTTACCGTTGATGAGACTAAGTGCCTCATCAACGACCTCAGTAAACAGCTCATTGCAAGTCACCACTTGAAAGCCACCACTTGTGGCATGCTCAAAAATTGCCAGTGGTGTTGCAACTGAATTGACAGAGTCTTTTAGTTCTTTGTGTGATGCATTACTAAACATAATCGTCCCAATATAGTCCACTGTGCTTGTTCAAGTATTTGTCATAACTCAGATATTTCAATAATTTAGATTAAATAATCATAGAAATACGAAAAGTGATGACTGATTGGTCTTGGCGAGTAAACAACTTGACCAAAAACACAAATTACTAACAACCAATAATTTTGCATGTGCATATGAATAGCATTTTAAACTCAAAGGCAGATTAATCGGGTCTACTGCAATTTTGCTATTACAGGGTCAACGAATGTACTTGTAGGTGGCTGATTAAGAAATGATCGACGTTGAATAAGTGAGAGAGTCAATCGACTGTCTCACTGCCATTCAAAAACGATTTGAGAATTTGTTATAGCTTCGATATATCTGTTGTGTACTGATTATTGGTCGTAGGCTCACATACACCACAAGCGTCTTCATCAAGGGGGATCAGAGATACTTTGCCGACTGGGATTTTGGTCAATCGATAAGTTTTCATAATAGCCGGAACAACACCCATATCAGTGTCCGTCGACAATTCAGCCTTGTATGCTGCAACAGGAGTGTTTTTAGCATCATTTGAAGGGTAAATGATAACGTATTTTGTTTCATCTGCTAATTGCACAACGCCCGTCATAAAAGAGTCTTGTGAACGTATTAATTGTACAAAATGTAATTTGGGCTCTTTTTGTGCCAATACTTGATAATTGGCATCGAGTTCTAACACAACGGGCGAAGCATAACGCCTGATAGAAGAGCCCTTAAAGAAACTTTTGACTTGAAAAGCTCGATTATCTCCAGACAGTTCAATCGCTTGAAAATACGCTTTGCCTCGAGCAAATTTAAAGGCCGGTTTTTCCATATCGATGGACAAATCAATTTCGTTGTTACTATCAAATTTTTGATAAGCAATTTGATCGTAGCTAGTACAACATTCAGAGGCTTCAGACAGTGATGAAAGCAGTTCACGGTCAGACGCGACGCAACCACACAAGATTAAGGTGAAAATAGCTAAAAATAGTTTCATTTGCATTCCTTTACATTGAGTCAACTCAAGGTAAGTATATCACCCGAAAAGAAACGACTAATTTTTGGTCATAACTTTTTTTCATATATGAGTCGAAGGTTCTATATACTGCCAATATCAATGCTGCCGTTACCTGAATACGGATATCAATTACCTATCGAACTATCCATTACTTTTCGCTATAGTAATCAACAAATTATTTACCTCAAATTGTGTTTGGTTTTACCCATCTAGAGGGCCAGCGCCAAGCATTCCTGTTTGTCCTTTTTGGAGATACCATGCAATTAGCAAAACGCCTTGTTCTGGGTGCCGCATTTAGTTTCGTCAGTATTCAGTTATTGGCAGCGCAAACAGTCATCACCGACGAACAAAAGCAAACTGCAACTCAGCTCATGCAAACCGCTCTTGATAGTGACTTGGGTATGGAAATAGTCACTTCTCTCACTACCGAAATTGGCCCTCGTTTGGGCGGTTCAGAGGCTGAAAAGCGTGCACGAGACTGGGGGGTTGCTTTGGGCAATCGTTTGGGCTTTGATAGGGTTACAATTGAAGAGTTCACCATGCCGTTCTGGGATAGGGGTCATTTACACATTGCTTTGACA
>JAOMVH010000149.1 GCA_028356795.1 Aliiglaciecola sp.
TTGCTTGCCGGACTCTTGGGTGTCGGCGGTGGTATTGTTATTGTGCCAGTATTGTTCTTTCTGTTTCAACACTTTGGTGTTTCACCTGAATCAGCAATGGCGATCGCTACGGCAACATCACTAGCTACCATCATACCAACGTCAATTAGTTCTATCCGCTCTCACAATAGTAAGGGTAATGTCGATTTTGTATTACTTAAGCAATGGTCATGGCTCATTTTAATCGGAGTCGTGATCGGTAGCCTAGTCGTTACCAAAATCGAAGGAACATGGCTAACACTACTATTTTCAATAATTGCCTTATTGGCTGCACTAAATATGCTGTTTCGTGCGGGTAAACCTGCGATATTTTCTAGTTTGCCCAGCGAGGCTGGGCAAGGTGCAATTGCCACAAATATTGGCTTTTTTAGTTCAATGGTGGGAATTGGAGGCGGTACCTTATCCGTTCCAATTTTAACCGCTTGTAATTATCCAGCCCACAAAGCTGTTGGCACCGCGGCTGCGATCGGCCTACTCATTTCATTACCGGGGGCTTTAATTATGTTGTTATTTGGCACAACACCTGCCGATGCGCCGGTTTTGACATTCGGATTAGTTAATCTGATTGGTTTTGTTTGTATTGTGCCACTCACGGTGTTATTTGCTCCTGTCGGCGCTGCACTCGCTCAAAAATTGAACCCTACGCGACTAAAGCAAGTCTTTGCGATTGCATTGTTGATCACTGGGGTTCGCATGTTCATTCAAGTTGCTTTATAGGGGCCATCATGTCTATTTTAAATCCACCACCAAGACTGTTAATGGGACCCGGACCGATAAACTGTTATCCCCGTGTACTTAATGCAATGTCGACACAATTAATCGGTCAATACGACCCCGTCATGACGGGATATATGAACGAAGTTATGGGTCTTTACCGAGATGTCTTTAAAACCAACAATCAAGCCACACTTCTTATTGATGGTACTTCAAGAGCGGGTATTGAAGCGGTATTAGTATCTTGTATTGAACCTGGCGATAAGGTGTTAGTACCGATTTTCGGACGGTTTGGACATCTATTGGCAGAAATAGCACAGCGTGCAGGAGCCAAGGTTCACACCATTGAGGTGCCATGGGGTGAAGTATTCGCCCCCGAACAAATTGAACAAGCGATTAAGTCAATACAGCCCAAAGTGTTAGCGCTGGTTCAAGGAGACACATCCACTACCATGTTGCAGCCACTCGAGCATATAGGTGAGATTTGTCAAAAACACGATGTTTTGTTTTACAGTGATGCTACTGCGTCATTAGGCGGTAATCCTTTTGAAACCGATGCGTGGGGATTAGATGCAGTCTCAATTGGTCTGCAAAAATGCCTAGGAGGCCCTTCTGGCAGTGCACCGATAACATTGAGCGAACGTTATGTCTCTTTGGTAAGAAAACGCCATCATATTGAAGCCGGTATTCGCACTTCCCACCACACCAATAGTGAAGGAAGCAGGATCCAATCAAATTATTTCGATATTCCAATGATACTTGATTATTGGTCAGAAGAACGTCTCAATCACCATACAGAAGCAACATCGATGCTTTATTGCGCCCGCGAGTGTGCTTTGCAGCTATTGGAAGAAGGTGTAGAGACTTCAATACAAAGACACAAACTACACGGCGATGCCATGTTGGCTGGTGTGTCAGGTTTAAATCTAAACGTGTTTGGAAACCAAACACACAAAATGAATAATGTTGTTGGTGTCTATATTCCCGAAGGAATTGACGGTGATGCAATAAGACACACGATGCTGCACGACTACAATATTGAAATCGGTACGTCCTTTGGTCCACTTCACGGCAAGATTTGGCGAATTGGAACTATGGGTTATAACGCCCGCAAGGATGCTGTACTGCACACGTTGCAAGCCCTAGAAAACACCTTACGCAGAGCCGGCCACCGGGTTAGTCCAGGAGAAGCAACGGATAACGCCTACAACATCTATCAAGGAGCAAAGTGATGCCATTACGCGCCTATGCTCATAACGTAATGCAGCGCTGTGATCAATTAGCCACTATCAGCCAGCATTCGAATTATATCGACCGTCGCTACCTAAGCGTGCAACACAAACAAGCGAATGAGCTTGTGGCTAGTTGGATGCGTGAGGCAAATATGCGTGTTTGGCAAGATGAAGCCGGAAATCAATGGGGACGCTATGTTAGTTCCCATCAAAATGCCAAATCCCTGGTGATTGGTAGTCATCTAGATACTGTGCCAAATAGTGGAAAATACGATGGTATTTTGGGAGTGTTATTGCCCCTTAGTTATATTCAGTACTTGCATGATAATCATATTAGTCTTCCTTATCATATTGATATTGTTGGTTTTGCCGACGAGGAAGGCACAAGATTTGGAACCACGTTATTAGGCAGTCGAGCGGTAGCGGGAACATGGCAAGATAAGTGGGCATCCTTGAAAGATAATAATGAGATATCCATTGCAACTGCTATGCGTACATTTGGTCTAGAAATTAACAATATTCATAATGCTGCTGCCGATCCAGATGATTTACTCGGTTTCCTAGAAATTCATATTGAACAAGGGCCTGTTTTGGAAAGTAAAGGGGCATCAGTTGGTGTGGTAACTGGTATTGCGGGTGCGAAACGATTTAATATTGAAGTAACTGGACATGCTGGTCACGCCGGAACCGTGCCTATGGCATTGCGCCAAGATGCCTTGGTTGGTTCAGCTGAAATGTTAATAGCCATTGAGAGACTGGCGATTCAATCTGAACTCGTTGCTACCGTGGGCAAAATTAACTCAGCCAGTCAGGCGGTGAATGTCATTAGTGGCCATGTTGAATTTAGCCTAGATATCAGAAGTCTAAATAACGAAATCCGTGATGATTGTTTACAGCAAATTGAATTGGAGCTAGAGAGGATCGCGCAACAGCGCGGACTCGTGCTAAATATCAAGCAATCCCATGAAGCCGACGCTACCCCTTGTCATCCTGAGATGATCAGTAAACTAGTAAAAGCCTGTGAGCAATCTTCCATGGTGCCCCATTTGATAAGTTCCGGAGCCGGGCATGATGCTATGGCCCTAGCGCATTTATGCCCTATGGGTATGTTATTTGTAAGGTGTGAAAAAGGCGTTAGTCATCACCCAGAGGAGTCTATTACGACCGATGATGTGGTTTGCACGTTAGATGTCTTACGTAGTTTTTGCGAGGGAGAAGCGCAAAAACTGAGTAACACATCTGACTTGGTAGCCTGAACAACAGCGGGCTTAGGGCTTAGGGCTTAGGGTTTACGTTTGTTCTACGGGACAGGTTTGATCAGCCCCCCACTCGCTCCATGAACCGTCGTAAACCACCCAATCATTGATGCCAATTTCATGCGCTGCCAACGCTAAAATACACGCAGTCACACCAGAGCCACAGCTAAAAATCAATTTGCTATTGGCATAATTTTCAAGACACTGTGAAAACGCTTGGGTTAGCACATCTTTACTTTTTAATTTTCCCTCAGTCACTAACAATTGATAGTGCAGATTTAACGAATGAGGAATATGCCCTGCTCTTACGCCTTTTCTTGGGTCGGGTTCAACGCCACTAAACCGGCCAGGACCTCTAGCATCAACAAGATTAACATCGCTGTTCGCATAATACTGGCGCAATGTGGATTTAGAAATAACATGTTGATACTTGTCGTCAATCTGATAAGGATGTTTAGATCTAACTGATACTGCTAACTCATGAGTGACAGTATTGCCAGCGTCCCTCCAAGCTTTTAATCCACCATTTAACACATACACCTGTTGATGGCCTAAGGCCTTGAGCATCCACCACACACGTGGCGCGCTGAATAATTCTTGATCATCATAAACAACAATTTTACTGCTGTTGTTTATCCCCAACTTCGTTAAACCTTCTGCGAAATCCCACGTTTTAGGCAACATATGTGCACAGGCGTGCTCTTTATCAGCAAAAGTAGTTTCAAAATCAAAATACATTGAGTTAGGTATAAAAGATGGGTTCATATCAGCCGTAATGCCATTTATGGGGCTGCTTATCGAGGTAAAGAGTATTACAAC
>JAOMVH010000015.1 GCA_028356795.1 Aliiglaciecola sp.
AAGCGGCTTTGGTATTGCTACATAACCTTCTTGACGGACAAGCTGTTGACCCAATTTGGATAGCACAAAACGCAGAAATTCTTGTTCAAGTAATGGTAACGGATCTTCAGGTGATTTGTTAACTACCAAATAGAGAAAACGCGTTAACGGATATTCTCCATTTGCAATGGTGAGGCTGTTGGCAGGAATAAATTCTCCATTATAGTCAGCAATGGACAACACTTTTACTGCTGCCGTTTTATGTCCATAGGCAGCGTAGCCGATAGCGCCATTTGAATAAGCCACCGACTGCACCACCGATGATGAGCCAGGTAATTCATTCACGGTTGCTTTAAAGTCACCATCACACAGCGCCAACTTTTTAAATAAACCGTAAGTACCAGAAACTGAATTACGACCGAACACTTTCACCTTCAGGCCGCGATAGTCATCCATCACTCCTAAATCCCGCCAATAGTTGACACTATTTGCTGAACCACAATAGCGGGTTTCTGAAAATACACTGTCTACTTGGGTAAGCGTTAATCCCATCAGCGGATTGCGGATGTCGACAAACAAGGCAATCGCATCAACGGCAACTTTAACAACAAAGGGTTGATAACCGTGTTTGCGACTAAAGTAGTTGATTTCCGTTGCTTTCATTTCGCGGCTCATGGGGCCGATATTGGCAGTCCCCTCGGTCAAGGCCGGCGGCGCAGTAGACGAACCCGACGCTTGGATTTGAAATTTAACTTGCGGATACAACTGTCGAAACTCAACTGACCAACTTGTCATAAGATTCGCTAAGGTATCAGATCCAACTGAGGTGATTGAACCTGAAACACCCGGTTGTTTTATATATTCTTGGTCAACATTAATTGAAGAAGCATGGGCCGCTGAGCTCGAGAGTAATAAAAGCAAAAGGCTATAAGCAAGCCCGAAGTATTGGGTAGGGGTAATCAAATTGTTTTATCTCTGCTCTTTTGCCCTTGGTGCACAGAAAGCTCACTGGAAAACGAAAAGAAGAAGTCGCTTCCTTCCCCCACAGTGCTGCTAATTTCCAATTTAGAATTGTGATGGGTTAAAACGTGCTTAACAATGGACAAACCCAATCCAGAGCCACCGGTTTTACGTGATCGCGCTTTATCAATTCGATAGAAACGCTCTGTCAATCTGTTGAGGTGTTTCTCAGGTATTCCGTCGCCGTTATCCTTGACAGAAAAGTGAGCCTGGCCATTTTCCAAGAACCATCGTATTTTAATATGTCCACCAATAGGGGTGTAATGTATCGCGTTAAAAATCAGATTAGAAAATGCACTGCGTAATTCTGTTTCAATACCATAAACGCTCAAGTCTGAATCAACCTCAAAGTCGATGGTATGATGCTTATCTTTGTTCAGTGCGTTAGCTTCAATCTGAATGGCTGCGATCATATGTGGCACATTAACTTGCTTTTCAAAAACCCGTTCGGAACTGGCTTCAATTCTGGATAGCACTAATAGTTCCTCGACCAAGTTCTGCATGCGCTCAGATTGTGAGCGCATTTCACCAAACGCTTTTTTGAGAAACTCAGGCGGCACATTTTCGGCGTTTGGTAACATCTCTAAATAGCCGTTTAATACCGTAAGCGGTGTGCGCAACTCATGGGAGACATTGGCCACGAAGTCTTTACGCATTTGTTCCAATTGGGTCAAGCGCGTGACATCACGAGCAATCAATAAAAGGTGCTTTTCGCCGTATGGCATGATGCGATATTCAAAGATTTTTTGTACATTCGACGGTGAAGGTACTTCCACGGGAAAATCGTACTGCCCACCTTGAAAGAACTCGATAAATTGGGGGTGGCGAATCAAGTTGTCGATACGACGTCCATTGTCCTGGGGCCATCTCAAGCCTAATTCAATACGCGCCAATCGGTTGCACCAAACTATACATGCATTTGAATCAACAACCACGGTTGCATCTGGCAACGCCTCTGAGCCCTCACGAAAACGTTTAACCAAGCGAGTGAGTTCTTTACGTTTACGCCGATTTCGGCGCTGAATATAGTATACGCCTTCGTAGATATGCTCCCAAAAGCCTGCCGCTTTTGGGGGCGTCATCTTTTTACTGTGCCATACCCAGCGATTAAAACGATACAAATGCCAAGAGTAAAACGCCAAAAGCCAGGTCGAACCTATCGCCAGCGCCAATGCCAGATTATCGAAATAAATACCCGCGCATACGATGAACAGATAAAATCCGCAAATACGTAGCAAGCTTTTGAGCCATGAAAACGGGTAGTACATGTAGTTGGTTCACCTGATTAACGTGCCATTTAATGGAATAGCGATATTACAAATTATACTTTCGCTGAGAAACGATATCCTGCACCACGCACGGTTTGTATCATATCGTCATGAGCAAACTTTGAAATGGCTTTGCGCAGACGACGAATGTGAACATCAACGGTACGATCTTCAACGTAAACGTTGGTGCCCCATACATTATCCAATAATTGTTCGCGACTATAAACGCGTTCAACGTGTGTCATAAAAAAGTGTAGCAGTTTAAATTCTGTTGGCCCCATATCGAGTGGTTCATCATTAGCAGAAACACGATGGGAAACAGGATCCAAAGCCAAGCCATTTATGGCAATAGTTTCTTCGGCTGCCGTAGGTGTCACTCTTCGCATCACAGCTTTAATTCTTGCTACCAACTCTTTAGGAGAGAACGGCTTAGTAATATAGTCATCGGCGCCTGAATCTAAGCCTCTGACTTTATCTTCTTCTTCGCCGCGCGCGGTAAGCATAATCACCGGAATATCACGAGTAAATTCATGCTGCTTCAATTTTTTCGCGAGCTGCACACCACTGCCGCCGGGCAACATCCAATCCAATAAAATCAAATCGGGGTAAGGCTCTTGAATTAAATCCAAGGCAACTTGGTAATCTTCTGCTTGCTGTGTTTCAAAACCTGACTGTTCCAAAACAAACTCGAGCATTTCCCTGATTGGCGCTTCATCTTCAACCAATAAAATTCGTCTCGGCATCGATTTATTCCTGCTCATATTTAAAGCTCGCCATTATTCGTTTGAGTTGTGACACTTTTATTAAAGTTATCATAAAAACGTCAAAATAGGACTAAGGCATGAGAAACTGCCAATAAATAGCGAATTTAGGTGATGAAAATAGTGCAATCTTGCTCATAACTGCGCTATTTGAATTGCAATCTTGTTAATTTTCTCGATAACGCATATCCTTAATTTTCACAGGATGATAATAATATTACGTTCCAAGGTGCATGAATGGCGAAAGTAAAAACTGGACTCTCAAAAAAGCTGTTAACCAGAGTACTGTCTGTCTACTTTATTTTGACGCTAATTGTCACTGTTGGGCAGATATTAACCGAATATCTGAATGCCAAAAATCATATTGAAAGTGAACTTCAAACCCTCAAAAATACCTTCAGTGTTAGTTTAACAAGGGCAATCTGGGAGCTTAATAATCCGCAAGCGGAATCCATCGCTGAAGGTTTAATGGAGCTACCTATTATTGAAGGTGTGCAAATACGCGACGAAAATGGTGTGTATATTGCCGATATGGGTGTCACCTCCGATCAACCTGCGCAAATGTACACAACCGGTGTCATGCAAGATCACCCTGGGGGAACATTCGGTTATTCATTTCCGCTGATATTCGAGTTCTCTGGCAGAACTTCCCATGTCGGGGATGTCACGCTTTATTCCAGTGCGGGGATTATATTTGGACGAATCGAAGTTGGTGTTTTCTTCCTTATTGGTAATGCCATTATAAAAACAGCCTTCCTAGTATTTTTGTTTTTAAATGCCTTTAGGCAAATGCTCACTGATCCCCTTGAAGAACTCACTCAACAAATTAGTGAATTTGATGTAGACCGGCCAGAGTCATCAAAACTGCACTTGCATATTGATGACGACAATGAACTGAAGTTACTGCAAGTTTCATACAACGAATTAATCGATGACTTGGTTGACTACAAACAAAAGCTCAGAACTGCCAGAAATGAACTGACCGACGCCAACAGAAAACTAGACGACCAGAATATCTTGTTAGAGCAAGAAGTTGCCAAAAAAACGGCGTCTTTGAGCAAAATCATGCTGGATCTGGAACAACAAAAAGACGAGCTGATTGTCAATCAAAGAGAGCTTCGTCAAGAAAACGAAAATCGCCAATATATTGAAGATGAGCTAAGAAAGCGTAATAAAGAATTAGCTGAGTCGATGGAAACCCTCAAAATGGCGAAAGACCAATTGGTTGAATCGGAGCGCATGGCATCACTAGGTGGTTTGGTGGCCGGTATTGCTCACGACGTCAACACACCATTAGGCGTAGGTGTAACTGCAGCAAGTTTCTTGCAGGAACGATTGAGTAACTTACAAACGGCATACGATGAAAAATCGCTAACGGGCAAAACAATGACATCATTTTTGTCCGAAGCTCATCAAACATCTGATTTACTGTTGGGTAACCTTAATCGCGCATCCGAATTAATCTCCAGTTTTAAACAGGTCGCCGTAGACCAAACTAGTGAAGCTATCCGGGATGTAGACCTGAAACTTTACGTTCAGGAAGTGATTCAATCACTGGCTCCGAGCTTCAAAAAAACCAACCACAAAATTAATGTAGAGTGTCCGGATAATTTGGTGGTGAAATGTGCGCCTGGTGCGATTGCACAAATTTTCACGAATATGATTATGAATTCATTGATCCACGGCTTAGATGAAAAAGAAAACGGACACATTACCGTTAATATCTCCCTGGATAATGATGATGTCGTGGTAGAATATGCAGACGATGGTAAAGGCCTAACCCCAGAGAACCTAGAACGACATTTTGATGCCTTTTTCACCACTAAACGTGGCAAAGGTGGCAGTGGCTTAGGCACGCACATTATGTATAACTTAGTGACCCAAACCCTTGACGGTAAAATCACCGCAAGTAGTGAAGAGGGCAAAGGTCTGTCATACGAGATACGCTTCCCCATCAATAGTTAGATGGCGGCTTAGCAAGTGGAAGGTGATGTGTTCAAGCATCACCATCTGCTAAATAACCACAAGGTCAACCTAGAATCTAGTGCCACTATCGGGTACTCTTCGCCCCCTCATTTTTCATTCAAATTAACAAAAGTAGCTTATATGTGGTTTAAAAATCTCAAACTGTTCACGATCACCAGTCCTCTGGATTGGAATGAAATCGATCTTGACGAACAATTAAAAGAGTTCGCATTTCGCCCCTGTGGCAGCCAAGAAACATCATCAATGGGATTTAGCTCTCCATTAGGGCAAGGGGACAGCATGGTTCATGTTGCCCAAGGTCGAGTTTGGGTAACACTAAAAAAACAAGAGCGGATTTTGCCCGCAGCGGTTGTCAACGCTGAGTTAGTTGAAAAGGTTTCACAAATTGAAACCGAAACTGGTTCCCCTGTTGGAAAAAAAGCCCAACAGGACTTAAAACAAGAAATCATCCAACGCTTGTTGCCACAGGCATTTACTAAGAATAGTTATACCCACGGCTTTATTTCTTTCAAAGACAATCTGGTCGCAGTTGATGCGTCGGCTGATGGCAAAACTGAGGCGTACCTAGCGATGATTAGAAAGGCAATGACTTCTTTGCCTGTTATCCCGCTTTCACGTAAAAGTATTCAAGGTGAATTGACCAGCTGGCTGCAGGACTCATCGGCACCTGCAAACGTCGTATTACTTGAAGAAGCTGAATTTAGAGGTTTGGGTGAGCAAGATAGTATTGTTAAAGTTAAAAACCAAGATCTGCTTGATGACGAAATCTTGCAACATTTGGAAGCCGGTAAATTAGTACAAAAATTGGCGATAGAATGGGATGAAAGTTTAACGGCGATGATTGAAGAAGACTTGTCGGTCAAACGTTTGAAGTTTACTGATGTGGTGAAAGAACAGAATGATGACATTGCCAAAGAAGATAAACTGGCTCGATTAGATGCTGACTTTGCACTGATGTCAGGAGAGATTGTTCGCTTCGCGTTGTGGCTAAAAGAAGTATTTGCGTTAGACGAGCAGTCACAATAGATTTATACCAATCCATAAAAAAGGGCTGCACCATGCAGCCCTTTGTGATCTTAGCTAAGCTCTATGCAAAAGCTGCCCTGGCGCTATCGCACATTTCAATAAATTCAGGTTCATCAAGAATGCTTAGGTCAACAAAGATTTTCTTGTCCAAACAATTTTGCAATATAGCCTCTTTCTGACTATCAAATACGCCACTAAGTGCTGCGCCTAAACGAACAAAATCAATAAAATTCACATCTTCTGGTTGATAGTCCATATCACGCCACTTTTCAGCAACCGTAATAAACTGCTCATCAAAATCCCACTGACGCATGATTTTTCCACCGATACGACCAGACAACTTGAGTATGGCTGCATTTAAGAAAGAAGTATTTGCAAACACTTCTTCGTGACGCTCTGCTTCGGTTAAAATCGGTAGTACACCGATATTGTGAACCAAAGCAGCCAAAGTCATGGTATCCATGCTTAAATGACGCTGTTTGCTTTTGTTGTAAACTTGCAAGGCAGCAACTGCATAAGACAAGCTATCAATAGTCTTGCCCCAAATTTTGCTGATGTAGTCCTTAACCAATGCATTTTTAGAGACAAATAGCTGCTCCATGGCCAATGCTGTCGAGATATTCTTAATTTGGCTCAACCCAATTCGAGTCACAGCTTGCTGCACAGACTGCACTTTAACCGTTCGTCCTAAATAGGCACTGTTAGAAATCTTAATAATACGGGCACTAAGAGAGGGATCTTGAGAAATAATATCTCCCATGGCATTCAGGTTGATATCTGGATCATCAGCAGCACGTCTAACCTTTAGTGCTATCGCTGGAAGCGTTGGCAGTACCAACGTATCATTCTTTATTTTTTCAACCAGAATGGTTAACAGTGCATTCTCAGTGGACATATTTGTTCCTATTATTTAAACCATATTTCCGAGTCCGGGCTGACAGCCGTTCATCGAATGACTTTGCAGATTCATTGTCCTAGATATTATTGTATTGTTAGACTAGAAGACATCAACACTTAGCTTATGCCTTGTTTGCTGATTATAGTTGGCTTTTTAGCCACATTGAGCGAACAACAAAGGTAGGTTGTATACGCTACGCAAACCCTTGTAATTTTGCAATTTAATTATTTATGCATTTGATAAAAAAACAAATTAGGATTAACAATGATGCAAAAAAAACTCATCGCCCTGACAATCGGCACATTACTACTTGCCGCTTGTGATACATCCAAACCAACGGCGACAAACACCGCAACAAAAGTGCCAGCAGCTGCTCAAGAAGCTAGCGTTGAATTGGTCGCTAGTACCGAAAAGCGCTTGGATATCTATTTTCCTGTTGCACTTAGTGCCGATCTAAGCGCCTATTCGGACAATCAAAAACAGATGCTAAAAATATTGATTGAAGCGTCAACAATCATGGATGACCTTTTTTGGGCGCAAGCGTATGGCGAAAACAAAGACCAATTTTTAGCATCCATTGACGATCCAAAAGTAAGAGCATTTGCTGCCATCAACTATGGTCCATGGGATAGACTCGACGGTGATCGGGCCTTTTTAACAAATACTGAGGAAAAACTACCCGGTGCGGAATTTTACCCGCCAGATATGGACAAGCAAGAATATGAGAAAAGCCCAATTAGCCAAAGTGAAGGCCTTTATTCGATGGTCACGCGAGACATGCAAGGGAATCTGCTGGAAGTGCCGTATTCAGAATACTTTGCTGATGAATTGGATCGCACATCAGAACTACTTAAACAAGCTGCCGCATTAGCTGACAACAAAGCCTTTGCGAACTATCTTGAATTGCGCGCAGAGGCACTCCTGACTGATCAATATCAGCCATCCGATATGGCCTGGATGGAGATGAAAGACAACCCGATTGAAGTTGTTATCGGTCCAATCGAAACCTATGAAGACCAATTGTTTGGCTACCGGGCCGCTTTTGAGTCATATGTACTTCTCAAAGATTTAAGCTGGAGTGAGCGCTTAGCAAAATATGCGGCTTTCCTTCCGGAATTGCAGACAGGTCTGCCTGTACCTGAAAAGTACAAAGCAGAAATGCCTGGTAGTAACGCTGATCTAAATGCTTATGACGTCATTTATTACGCAGGTCACTCTAATGCTGGAAGTAAAACCATTGCGATTAATTTGCCCAATGATGAGCAAGTTCAACTTGAAAAAGGCACCCGTAGACTGCAGTTGAAAAACGCCATGCGGGCTAAATTTGATAATATTTTGCTGCCAATTGCTGACCAACTAATCGATCCATCTCAGCGCAAACACATCACCTTTAATGCGTTTTTTGCCAACACTATGTTTCATGAGGTCGCTCATGGTTTGGGCATCAAAAATACATTAGATGGTTCAGGTACTGTCCGTGGTGCGTTAAAAGAGCACGCATCGGCCCTGGAAGAAGGCAAAGCCGATATTCTTGGTTTATACATGGTCGAGCAGCTACTTGCCAAAGGAGCGATTACAGAGGGGCAATTGGAAGACTACTACGTCACTTTCATGGCTGGTATCTTTAGATCTGTGCGTTTTGGTGCCTCTAGTGCACACGGCAAAGCCAACATGATCCGTTTTAATTTCTTTAAAGAACAAGGCGCATTTAGTCAAAATGAAAACGGTTTGTACTTTGTTGATATGAATAAAATGGGTAATGCAATTGCGGCATTGTCAGAGCTAATCCTAACCTTGCAAGGCGATGGTGATTATCAGGGCGTTGCAACATTGGTCGCTGAGAAAGGTATCATTAAATCAGGACTAGCGGCAGATCTTCAAAAGCTAGCAGATGCCAATATCCCAGTTGATATTACCTTTGAACAAGGGGTCGACGTACTCAAACTATAAAGAGCAGCCTTGTTTGGCTGCGGTGAAAACTCGGCGCAGCCAAACAGGCTATTTTGACAAACTTATTAACCCAAACCCTGAATAAGCAACGCCTGTAAGCAGGACTATTTATGCCCCTATCCGGGATTCGGGGTTCTAACAAAGAATCAGTTTAAGGAAGCTGCTGTTTTAAGTTATTTTGATAAGGTGGCCACCCCATTGGTTTTCCAGCCAGTACATGTAAATGGATATGATAAACAGTTTGCCCGCCATCAGGGTTGCAGTTCATCACTGCGCGGTAACCACTTTCAGCAAAGCCATTTTGTTTGGCGATATGTGCAGCGGCCAAATATAATTGACCAACAATTTCTGCATCTTCTGGCTCTATATCATTAATAGTCGCGATGGGTTTTTTAGGGATCACTAAAAAGTGTGTGGGTGCTTGCGGATTGATATCGTTAAACGCCAACACATGGTCATTTTCGTAAATAATGTCAGCAGGAATATCGCGATTAATGATTTTAGTAAAAATGGTTTCAGCCATGTTGTCATTCCCTATTTTATCGTTGCTTTTCGTATTTTCTTGGACTTACCAGAATACAAAACCGAGTAATACCGCACCTAATATTAGGCGATAAATCACGAATGGCAGCATACCGATCCGAGATATCCAAGATAGGAACAAGTAAATACACACGTAAGCACTCACGAAAGAAAGTACAGTCCCGTAAAACAACGCTTCCCAATCTACGCCAGTATCCATCTGCAACAAATCAATTGTAGATAATAATCCGGCACCTAGTATTACTGGTATAGAAAGTAAAAAAGAAAATCGCGCCGCACTCTCTCGATCCAAGCCCAGCATTAACCCTGCAGTCATGGTAATACCTGATCGCGACGTACCAGGAATCAAAGCAATGGCTTGTGCCAAACCAATAAGAATACTGCTCTTCCAAGTTAACTGATAAATATTCTTGCGCAGTTTGCCGGTCGCATCTGCGTACCAAAGCACCAATCCGAAAATAATAGTTGTACAGGCAATCACTAGCGCCGAGCGTGTGTATTCTTCGATAAAATCTTTTGCAAAAAATCCAAACAACACCGCCGGAATCGTTGCGATAACAACCCACCAGGCTAATTTACTGTCATCGGTTTGTTGCTTGCTAAAACCAGATTGAAACCACGCGACTGTCATCCGGGCAATATCATCTCGAAAGTAGATCATGACGGCCAATAAGCTGCCGATATGCACAGCCACATCAAATGCCAACCCTTGATTAACCCACCCAAGTAATTCAGAAGGGAGAATAAGGTGAGCTGAACTGGAGATTGGCAAAAACTCGGTAATCCCTTGAATAATAGCCAATACAATAATTTCAAATAGCGTCATAGTAGATCCTGATCCCAGTTAATATCGATTTTCCATAATTTTTGTTTTGATTTGTCATAGTGCTGCCAAAGCCAAGCCATCGTTTTTTGCGCAATAGGATGTATGGTATCGGGTGCCACTTCACTTAAAGGAAGTAATACAAACGCATTGTGCTCTATCTCTTCGCGAGGTAATACTAGGGTATCGCAACATACCACATCATCAAAAAGTAATAAGTCTAAATCAAGGGTCCTAGGTGCAAACTTTTTTTCATGTTGCTGGCGACCGTGTTTAAATTCGATACTTCGTAACGCCAAACACACCTCATCCAAACCACATTCAGTTTGTACACCAACCACCAAATTGTAAAAGTTAGCACCGTTAAAACCCACCGCTTCACTTTCGTACACATTGGATATTGTGAGCTTACCAAAAAGTTCGCTCAGTTCCTTCAGAGCAGTCTTGGTATGATGTTCTCTTTCAATATTACTACCGATACCGATGTAAACCTGGTGCAGCATAATTTAAGGCGCTTCTCGATAAAGACTCACCGTCACTGCATCAGCGTTGGGAATAATATTCGGTTTGGTGATCGACACACTGGCGTTATCAATCGATGGATAGGTAAATAGCTGTGAAATAATTTTTGCTGCCAAAGACTCTAACAGTTGAAACTCACTGTTTTCACACACTTGTTCAATCGCTAGTGCAAGCTCAGCATAGTGCACAGTATCAGCAACATTATCGGATTTAGCCGCTTCAGACAGATCTAACCCTAAGGTAACATCGATTAAAAGTGGTTGTTTTGCTTCTCTTTCCCAGTCATATACACCGATGAGCGACTTGACTTGCAAGCCCTGTATAGTAATTTTGTCCATAACAGATCCGCGCAGTTAGTATCTTTTAATGCAGTAAAGTGGTCTTACATTAACAAAAGTTGTAAAAATCACCTGTGGCCATTTAGGCGGCACAGAGTTTAACCCTTTAGGAAGCCCAAGTACATGACCGCACTCACAATATTGATGCTCGCGAGTGCATACATAGCTGGTTCAATATCTAGTGCCATTTTGGTTAGCAAGATTTTTTATTTGCCGGATCCACGAATGCATGGCTCGGGAAATCCAGGTGCAACTAACGTGTTGCGCTTAGGGGGCAAGCTGCCGGCGATTTCTGTGTTGGTGTTCGACATTCTGAAAGGGACTGTGCCGGTATGGTTCAGTTACTATCTGGGTTTCTCACCAATTGAGCTGGGCTTGGTGGCAATCATGTCATGCCTTGGGCACATCTTTCCCTTATTCTTCGGGTTTAAAGGCGGAAAAGCAGTAGCGACTGCCTTTGGGGCGATGTTGCCAATTGGTTTAGAGCTTGCGGGAGCCCTAATTGTTTGCTGGGCATTGCTGGTATTTGTTACAGGATATTCATCTTTGGCGGCGATTACAGCAGTCTCATTATCACCATTGGTTACTTATTTGATCAAACCCGAATACACCGTTCCGGTTCTGATGCTTGCCACATTGATAGTACTGCGTCATAAAGACAACATTATTAGGTTGCTACGAGGCCAAGAGAGCAAAATTTGGGATAAGAATAAGCGCACCAACGCCCCCAACTAAGTCCATGGTTCAGTGCTAAACAAAACAGCGTATTCAGGTGGCTTGCTATTAGATAGCGGTCAGACTGTCCAGCGGCCAGCGTGGTTTTGCTTTGCTGACTAACGGCTCAATCTGCCCTGCTTTTAAACGTTGCATCCCGGCATACGCAATCATCGCACCATTGTCAGTACAAAACTCAAGCCGCGGATAATAGACTTTACCGCGATTCTTTTGCATCAGCGCTTCTAGTTGTTCCCTCAGTGCAGTGTTCGCACTTACGCCGCCAGCTATGACCAAACGTTTTAGCCCTGTGTGCTTGAGTGCGCGCTTACATTTAATTGCCAAGGTATCGACGACTGCCTCTTGAAACGCATAAGCAATATCCGCTTTTGTTTGTGGCGATCCATCAGCCGCCCGAATGGTATTTGCCGCCGCAGTCTTAAGGCCACTAAAACTGAAATTCAACCCTGGCTTGTCGGTCATTGGTCGTGGAAACTTATATCTTCCTGGCGTGCCCTGCTCAGCAAGCTTGGCTAGCAAAGGGCCACCAGGATAATCCAGCCCTAACATTTTAGCGGTTTTATCAAAGGCCTCACCGGCCGCATCATCAACTGATTCACCCAATACTTCATATCTACCTATGCCCTCGACTTTTACCATCATCGAATGGCCACCAGATACCAGCAGTGCGACAAACGGAAAGTCTGGTTTAGGATCATCTAACATTGGCGCCAACAAATGGCCTTCCATGTGATGCACTCCTACGGCGGGAACATCCCATGCATACGCCAAACTGCGCCCCACCGAAGCACCAACTAGCAGCGCACCAATCAATCCAGGGCCTTGGGTATATGCCACACCATCAATCTCTGCAGAGGAAGTATTGGCGTCTTTTAGTGCTTTTCGTATCAAAGGTATTATCTTGCGTACATGATCGCGAGAGGCTAATTCAGGCACTACACCGCCATAATCAGCATGCAACTTGACCTGACTGTATAGTTCGTGGGACATCAGTCCTTGCTCATCATCAAAAACCGCAATACCGGTTTCATCGCAAGACGTTTCGATACCTAAAATGCGCATATAAAATCTTTCATTGGCTAGTGAAGACGCGAAGTTTACCCATCTCCGGCCAGCTATGCTACTATTGCAAAGCAACATTCGGGACGTTTTTTCCTAAAAATTCATCGATTCCCGAAAATAAAGCCAAAACTTCCCTTTACATTGTCTCAGTATATGATTAAAATTCCGCACCATTTTTGACCGTACCGGCTATTTTTTGGGCTGGAAAACATGTTTTTATTGAGGTGAGATTTTACATGCCAATCGTTAAAGTAAGAGAGAACGAACCATTTGACGTAGCGCTGCGTCGTTTTAAGCGTTCATGTGAAAAGGCGGGTGTTCTTTCAGAAGTTCGTCGTCGCGAATTTTTCGAGAAACCAACTTGGGAACGCAAGCGCAAGAAAGCTGCTGCTAAAAAGCGTCACTTGAAAAAGTTGGCTCGCGAAAACGCACGTCGCATCAAATTATACTAAAATCTCGCAGTTAGCGTTCTTCTGCAACACAGTTGAACGCTAGTCCTACGTCTAACTTTATTTGAGTTTCTGAATGACCCTTCTTGAAGAATTGAAAAATGCGATGAAAGAAGCCATGCGTGCAAAAGAAAAGTTGCGCCTTGGAACAATTCGTATGGCATTAGCTGCCGTTAAGCAAAAAGAAGTAGACGAGCGAGTTGAAGTAACAGATAGCGACGTAATTGCATTGTTAACCAAAATGGTTAAACAACGCAAAGATGCTGCACAACAGTTCGAACAAGCAGGTCGTAACGATCTGATGGAAACTGAGCTAGCCGAGATCGATATCCTCAGTGGATTTTTACCTCAGGCACTTAGTGCTTCAGAACTGGACGACTTAATTCAACAAGCCTTGACCGATACCCAAGCTGCTGGCATGCAGGACATGGGTAAAGTGATGGCTTGGTTGAAACCCAAGGTTCAAGGTCGTGCAGACATGGGCAAATTAAGCGGTCAAATTAAAGCCAAGCTTGGCTAGTCCAATTACATCGCGCTCATAGTTACACAAACACAAGCCGCACTTGTTTAGCAATTGCGGCTTGTTTGTTTCTCGCCCTTGCTGATACAGTAATGGTCTTATTCACTGCCTTCAAATACAGAATTTTTTAATTTCATGGCCGGACGCATACCAAAAGATTTTATCGACGACCTCATCGCTCGAACAGATATTGTTGAGCTAGTTGATAGCCGTGTGAAATTAAAAAAAGCGGGCAAAAATTATCAAGCCTGTTGTCCTTTTCATAGTGAAAAAAGCCCTTCTTTTACGGTGAGTCAAGACAAGCAATTTTATCATTGCTTTGGATGTGGCGCCCACGGTAACGCCATCTCCTTTGTGATCGAATACGATAGATTGGAATTCCCAGAAGCAGTTGAAGAACTGGCTCGTTTTCATGGCCTAGAAGTTCCCAGAGAAAAGGGCACAAGCCCAAGCCAGACGCCACAACAAAAAGCACAAATTGCTGATGACTATGAATTGATGGAAAAAGCGGCGCGCTTTTTTGAACACCAACTCAAACAACATGAGCAAAAAAGCAAGCCCATCGACTATTTAAAAGGTCGAGGATTAAGTGGCGAAGTGGTTAAGGCCTTCGGTATTGGTTACGCCCCTCCTGAGTGGGACGGCATTTTTAAATCCTTCGGTACCACACCGGAGAAACAGCAACAGCTGCTTGATCTTAAGTTGATCACAGAAAATGATAACCGTCGTCGATTCGACTTTTTCCGTGACCGCATTATGTTCCCAATACGTGATAAGCGAGGCCGAATCATTGGATTTGGTGGTCGAGTTTTAGAAGACGGTGGCCCTAAATATCTCAACTCGCCAGAAACTCGCATATTTCATAAAGGCCATGAGCTTTATGGTTTTTATCAAGCCAAACAAGCTAATCGAAAACTTCAACGGTTATTGATTGTAGAAGGCTATATGGATGTGGTGGCGTTGGCGCAATATGGTATTAACTACGCCGTCGCATCATTAGGAACGTCCACAACCCCTGAGCACATTCAAATGTTGTTTCGAGCCGCGCCTGAAATCATCTGTTGTTATGATGGTGACCGAGCAGGTCGAGATGCAGCATGGCGAGCACTCGAAAACGCCCTTCCCTATCTCAAAGATGGCGTCAAAATGACCTTCTTGTTTTTACCCGATGGCGAAGACCCAGACACATTAGTGCGAAAAACCGGCAAGCAAGAGTTTGAAACATTGCTTGATGAACAAGCTGTACCTTTGTCACAATTTTTCTTCGATAATCTTATCAGCCAACATAATGTCGGTAGCAGTGAGGGTAAAGCAGCATTGACTCAGGCTGCCAATACCTACATTGAGCAGATAAAGGCAGAGAATTTGGTCAAGCTGCTCAACGAAGAGTTACGAAAAAAAGTAAAAGGCGACAGCTACCGCGCAGATATTCTTCAAGATATCAAGAACGCCAATGCCGTTGGCCAAGCCCGTAAAATTGACTATCAACTGCCTAACAAAACCAATATATCGCCAACTAGAAAACTACTGCGCCTATTGTTATTACACCCTAACTTGGCGGCCGAACACCCAGAAGTTCAACCCCAAGCGCTCAATCCTGATTTTATCAAGGGGCTGCATGTATTGATAAAAATGCATGGATTTTGTCAATCTAAACCCGATAGCAACACAGGGCATGTTTTAGAGCATTTTCGTGGGGACCCCGAATCCAAGTTTCTATTGCAGTTGTTGAAAGTAGACCATGATGCTGATGATAACCGTCCCGACAAGCAATACATCGATAGCTTTCACCGTCTGATAGAACAGCAGCTTAAAGCCAGATATCAGCAACTGTCTGCCAAAGGCAGTGCAATGACTGACGAAGAAAAACAAGAATTCAAGTTATTGACCCAAACCAAAGCGACATATAGTGCAGAATAGCTCCTAAGCAACGACTTCCTACAAAGACAAAAAACATTGTTCTAAAAGCAATACATATTAAGGTGAATTGGTATAAATCAGCCTGAAAATTCATGCTCCTGGTGCTTGAATAAAATCTAATCACCCATACATTTAATAAACAAAGCAAATAGTTGAGTGTATTCTGCGTTTTAATCGGTCTAAATGCTGGCCTGTGGCGTACAAAATCTGCTATACTGGCTAATTCGCAAACGCCTCGGTGCACGCAAATTTATTTGGCGGTGACTGATAAAGTTTGACCCCAAATAAACTTTTAAACTGATTTTGAGAAACGTAGGTTATATGGCGCAAAGCAAGCAGTCTCAGATAAAACTCCTTATCGTAAAAGGGAAAGAGCAAGGGTATTTGACCTTTGCTGAAGTAAACGATCATCTTCCTCAAGATATTGTCGATTCAGATCAAATTGAAGACATCATTCGCATGATCAATGACATGGGTATTCAAGTGTTCGAAGCAGCACCTGATTCCGATGAATTGTTAATGCAGGATAATACCGCTGATGAAGAAGTCGCAGAAGCTGCAGCCCAAGCACTGGCTACGGTAGAAAGTGAAATCGGCCGTACAACTGATCCCGTTCGCATGTACATGCGTGAAATGGGAACGGTTGAACTTCTTACCCGTGAAGGCGAAATTGAAATCGCTAAACGTATAGAAGACGGCATTAACCAAGTTCAATGCTCTGTCGCCGAATACCCTGAAGCAATTACGTATTTGCTTGACCAGTGGGACCAATTTGAAGCAGAAGAAATTCGCCTTAGCGACATCATCATCGGCTTTGTTGATCCTAACGAAACGGATGTTGCGCCGACCGCGACTCACGTCGGTTCTGAATTGTCTGAAGAAGAGTTAGAAGACGAAGATGATGACGGTGATGATGATGACGAGGAAGAAGAAGATACCGGTCCAGATCCTGAACTTGCCAGAGAAAAGTTTGATGCATTGCGCACGCAGTACATCAAAGCAAGAGACGTCATTGCTAAGAAAGGCCGCTCACATAAAGATGCCAGAGCAGAGATAAACGAATTAAGCGAAGTCTTTAAAGAATTTAGACTTGTGCCTAAACAGTTTGATCGCATGGTGAAAAACATGCGCGGCATGATGGACAGAGTCCGTGTGCAAGAGCGTATCGTTATGAAGCACTGTGTTGTTAATGCCAAAATGCCGAAGAAAGATTTTATCAAGGCATTCGCTGGCAATGAAACAACAACAGATTGGTTAAACACGGTATTGGCTAGTGGCGCACCGTATGTTGAAGCCATGCTTGAAGTGAAAGAAGAACTTGAACGTGCAATCAGTAAAATGAATGCCGTTGAAGAAGAAACCGGCTTGATCATTGCGGATATCAAAGATATCAACCGCCGTATGTCAATCGGTGAAGCAAAGGCCCGTCGTGCTAAAAAAGAGATGGTTGAAGCTAACTTGCGTTTGGTTATCTCAATTGCTAAAAAATACACTAACCGCGGATTACAATTCCTTGATTTGATTCAAGAAGGTAACATCGGTTTGATGAAGGCCGTCGATAAGTTCGAATATCGTCGTGGTTACAAATTCTCGACATATGCGACTTGGTGGATCCGCCAGGCAATTACTCGTTCTATTGCGGATCAGGCGCGTACCATTCGTATCCCAGTTCATATGATCGAAACGATCAATAAACTGAACCGTATTTCTCGCCAGATGCTGCAAGAAATGGGACGTGAACCGACGCCAGAGGAATTGTCTGAACGCATGATTATGCCAGAAGACAAGATCCGCAAAGTATTGAAGATTGCAAAAGAACCAATCTCAATGGAAACGCCAATCGGTGATGATGAAGATTCGCACTTAGGTGATTTCATTGAAGACAGTACCATTGTTCAGCCTCTTGATTCTGCCACTGGTGGTAGCTTAAAAGATGCAACACAAGAGGTATTGGCTGGATTGACTGCACGTGAAGCTAAAGTGCTTCGTATGCGTTTTGGTATCGACATGAATACTGACCATACCCTTGAAGAAGTAGGTAAACAGTTTGATGTAACTCGAGAGCGTATACGTCAAATCGAAGCCAAAGCACTTAGAAAACTTCGCCACCCGAGTCGTTCGGAACAGCTTAGAAGCTTCTTAGACGAGTAGTGAAAACACCCATTAATTAATAACCAAAAGGTCGCTTGTTAGCGGCCTTTTTTATTTGCCAAATTTACGCAAACACTGCAATATCTTTCATTGAACAATTTTCAACCGCCAAGTTATTTGTTTAAAAAAATGGGTAATGGTTTTGAATATGAAACGACTGTGCTTGACCCTGGGCATTTTGGCTATTTTGCTATTTCACCACAAAGGACATGGCGAAGATCCCTCAATTAGTATTGGGGTTAGTGAAATTCCCTTTCTTCTGGGTAGAACTCCGTCACAAAGAGGTCCGTACAATGATGCGCTGGACAAAATCAGCATATTAGGACAAGAGATTGAAATTGTTTATCTGCCGCCCGCCCGCGCTGAAATACTTTACGCCAGAAAGAACATTAGTTGCCTTTTTCCCGGAAGCCTTGAAAGTGTCGACGGAAAAGAACATATGATCGAAAGTAATCCCCTTGCCGTTGTCCACGCATTCATATTTAGCCTTGATAAACCCCTTTTATCATCGAATCTAACTGGCCAGCGCATTGCAATTCGAAGAGGCTTTACCTTTGGCGGAATACGTAAGCTCATCGACGCGGAGTTTGTAGAAGTCGAGTCAGAAACTGCTGCCATTAAGTTTCTAATGCGACAGCGAGTGATAGCGGTTATTGGTTACCTACCAGATATACTGGGAGCCCAAAAAGCACTAAAACTTGACGACGTAGTGCTGCACAGGAGCGAACCTATTTACTCGGCAAACGAAGCCTTTATTTGCCACAAAACACACAAAAACATTAACTTTGTAAATGATGTCAACCGACTATTCCCCCATAAAGACTAGCTGTTTTTGTTTTCCATGATTGGGATTACAACTTGTTTCTGACCCCATTAAGGGCATCAACAGAAAAGCCTTGGTCGTAAAAATAGATGATCTCGCTTTGCTCATTCAATAACATAACTCGTGCATTGTTTGGGTTTTGATTGCCGGTAAAACGTTGCACTTTGTCACCATCTTCATAAACAGTTACGACTCCTTTCCACAAAGGTTTGGGGATCCCTTTGCGCATACCATTATCAATAAAAGTACTGAACATTCGGGAGAACATACCCTGAATGGTGGGTATTTCATACACCGCAACCTCAGTGCCTGTCATATCTAAGCCGATAAGCCAGCGGTCAATATCAAATTGAGAATCTTGTACATAGCCGAATAGCAGTAAGGTTTTTTTCCCGCTAAAATCTTCGGGGATGGCGACCTCTTTTCCTTCCAAGCTCTGCCCTGTGGCTGTGACCATTTTGTCTCCCAGGGTTACATTACCTTGATAATCATAACTGGCACACGCTGACAGTAAAAGGACACTCACCAATATAGAAATAATTCGATTCATTAGAATAGCTCTTTGCGCAATAGATATAGTGCTTACGTGCTCAGATCTATAACGGTTTACTCACGTATCGCTTTGTAGAGCAATTAATTGCTCTATTCGAGCGGGCTATTGATCTCGCCGAATGCACCTATCTTTTCCAACCGGTGAGGAAGCGGTGCCTGCATGCGACAAGGCACCTTTGTCTATGTTAATGGCTGCTTTGTGATAATTAGAAAAATTTAAAGCTGTCGACATTTCTTATCCAGGATTGGGTTTAAATAGATTGAACACAATATGTATTTTTGCTTTCCAGAGAAACTATGTATAACATAAACGCTGTTAGTTTCTAATCAAGCCTTATATGAGAAACTATCCCAGATTTTATATAGATAGTTTCTTATGAAGGAATAGTATTAATGAACTCTGTAGGTAGACAAATAGAAACAGCCCTGCTTGACGAGCAGCTAAATAGGATCGTCTCGGCATTTATTATCATTTATGGACGCAGAAGAGTTGGAAAAACCTACTTTGTCCGTGACTACTGTGAAAAAAATAATATTGAACTACTAGAATTCACAGGGCTATTTAATGAATCCACCAAAAAACAACTTGAGCACTTTGTAGAAAGACTGAATGAGCGCGAACTACAAGAAGAGCTCCCTACGCCGACAAGCTGGACTAAAGCATTTGGCATTCTAAATAAGTTCATCGAACGTCACTTTCCCAATCAGAAAGTCATCATTTTCTTAGATGAGGCCCCTTGGATGGACAGTGGGCGTTCAGACTTTATTGCCGCTGTAGGCGACTTATGGGATAACCGCATACGCAACAACCCCAATAAGCAGCTTATTCTATGCGGTTCTGCAGCAAGCTACATGCTAAAGAAAATAATCGCTAATAAAGGCCCACTTCACCAAAGACCAACCAAAGTCATTGAGATGAAGCCCTTCAACCTAAACCTCACGAAGAAACTCATCGAGTTTCACGGCTGGCATATACAGGAACGCTCAATATGCGAGACCTATATTGCCGTTGGCGGTGTCGCTAAATACCTTAGCGATCTTAATAAGGCAGTTCCCCCCGAGCAATCCATACACCAAGCATGCTTCGAAAGAAACGGCATTATACACAATGAGTACAAAGAGTTATTTAACTCATTATTCAAACAAGCTTCGGCACACTACGTCATCATGGATGCCCTCTCGCAACAATGGTGTGGCATGACCAATAGTGAATTAACGGACAAGCTCGGCATCCACAAATCAATCATTAGCAAAGCGATCAAAGAACTTGTCAGTTCTGGGTTTATCGAAACACGCCCACTTTTCCCAAATGAGAAAAAAGGGGAAAGGCTAATAGCTAGCGATATGTTCTGTTTCTTTCATCACAAATGGATTAAGAAAAATACAGTTAAAGACTGGACAGAAACTACAAGAAAGCAATCATATCGGTCTTGGGCTGGATTTGCCTTTGAACGAATTTGCCAACTACATACATACCAGATTAAGAAAAAACTGGGGATCAGTGGAGTAAGCACTCAGACGCATTACTGGGAATATAAAGGAGACGAAAATTCCAAGGGTGCGCAGATAGACACGCTTCTAGAGCATACCAACGGAAGTAAAAATATTGACCTCATTGAGTGCAAGTATTACGACGGAGAATTCACTATTAGCAAAGAGTACCACGACAAACTCATACAAAAGAGACGAATATTCGACGAAAAAACAGGGCATAAATACAACATCCGACTCGTTATGGTAACCACAAACGGAGTTACTAAAAATCAATACTTCAACGGACTAAACATCGCTGTTGTAACGTTAAGTGATTTGTTCTCCTCGGAGCCTTAATTTATCAATGACGGGCACTAGTATTGGTCTGGCTTTGTAACTTGCTGATAGTGTTTAAAAGCACATCGCTGACTTTCTTACTGCTGGGCAAAAAGGTATGAATAACGGGAACCTCTATCACTTTTTCAATCCCTTCGTGATCGCATTCTGATACCGATACAACACCGTCGTTTGCGTCGTTGAGGAAATATTTTTTAGTCAGTGGAAACCCCCGAGTTCCGACAATAGATGTAATCGGTAGCTCAGGCATGTTGATTGAATTCATTCTGTCGCGACTAGACAATAGTTGCCCACAATCACCGCTAAACCATTTAAATCCGAGTTCGCGTTGGCTTTTAGCGGCAAGTCGAGGAGGTGAAACCGGTGAACCTAACAAAAACAAATGCTGTGGCTGACGATATAAATTTGGCAGATCTTGCAACGCTGCTCGTAATAACATCCCCCCCATAGAATGCCCCACCACAACGTACTCTCCTTTTATCGCGACCTCTTCAATTTTGGCTTTGACCCGTGCAACAATATCACTAAACGGCTCAGTCGCTGCCAGGTACCCGACAACATCCACAGTGTGACCATGACGGCGCAATCGCCAAAGCATGGGTATACCAGAGATGGGTGTCCTTCCCATCCCATGAACAAATACAATTAACATTGCTCACTATCTTCATTGACTAAAGTAACTATCATTAACCTGCCATAAATAAGATCAAAATATAAGGCGTTTGTGCATACTTGCATTTAGCAAGTTACACTGCCTCACCTTTTTTATAGGGTATTTTTTCATCCAGCTCATCCAACTCGTGGCTCAACTGCTCTGGTGAGCCGGTTTTTCTGGCCAGCCAATAATAGGCGATAGGTACCACAAACAGCGTCATAAATGCTGAAAGCAATACACCCGAGAAGATAACAACACCAATAACAGCACGACTTTCAGAGCCAGGTCCAGTTGCAATAACAAGTGGAAGTGCGCTAAATACCGTGGTGAAACCAGTCATCACTATGGGACGCAATCGTTGGGTCGCGGCCTTTTTAAGAGCCTCTTCAAATTCCATCCCAATATCACGAAGTTGATTGGTAAATTCTACAATCAAGATACCGTTTTTAGCCGCCAATCCAATCAGCATCACCAACCCAATCTGACTGTAAATATTCAGGCTCGATCCGGATAGATACAAACCAATAAAAGCCCCAAGTAATGCCAGAGGGACAGTTAACATGATAACGAGTGGGTGTACCCAACTTTCAAACTGAGCAGCCAACACTAAGAAAGTAATTGCCAGCGCCAGCATGAAGATAAAGATGATTGAATTACCCGACTCCTGATACAACTGTGACTCACCTTTGTAGTCAATCGAGACCGTGTCTGGTAGCTCGGTTTTGACGATATTTTCTAGGTAAGTTAGGGCTTCGCCAACCGTGTAGTCATCAGCTAGATTGGCACTGATAGTAATACTGCGCATACGGTTGTATCGATTGAGTCTCGATGACGTTGCTTGCTCTTCAAACGACAAAAGATTGTCCATTGGGATCAACTGATTACTGCGAGCCGAGCGCACATATAAGTTATCAATACTTTGCGGGCTTCGATAATCCTCTTCCCAGCCTTCCATAATAACATCATATTCTTGGCCTCTATCTAGGTAGGTAGAGACACGTCTTTGTCCCAGCATGGTTTCTAAGGTGCGGCCAATGTCTGAAATAGACACACCCAAATCAGCAGCACGCTGACGATCGATATTAACCAACAATTGCGGCAAGGTTTCTTTGTAATCAGAATCAAGTCTCAACAACTTGGGGTTTTCAGCCGCTTTATCCAATACGATGTCGCGCCAACGAACCAAATCTTCGTAGGTATTGCCTTGCAGTACAAACTGCACAGGACGCCCTAACCCTCGACCACCCAAGCTGCTACGCATGATAGCAAACGCTCTCACATCTGGGATCTGTGATAGCTTGCCACTAACTTCATTCATTAAATCAAAAGTTGGACGAGTGCGGTCTTTCCATGGGCCCATACCCACAATGGCTATACCCGCGCCGCCACCAAATCCCGGTGTACGCACTAACACACGACTAACTTCACCGGTTTCCAAATAAGGTAAAAGAATGCTCTCAACTTTTTCTAAGTTAGCTGCGTTGCTCTCAAAGCTTGCTCCTTCGGCTCCTTGCATTGAAATAAAGAAGTTTCCACGGTCCTCTTTGGGCACAAATTCACTGGGGATTTTTTGGCTCAGCTGCACAATCGCAACCACACTCAAAATGAGCATAATGGCGACGATAATGGGCTGATGCAGCGTCGTATTTAGCGTATTGTGATAGCCAGTTTCTATTCTGCGGAAGGTGGTATCCATCCACTTGCCAAAACCTGAACTACGGGAGCGATTAGTCAACAATTTGGACGACAACATCGGCGACAGAGTTAAGGCAGTGAAGCTCGAAAATGCTACCGCGGCGGCAATTGCCAGAGCGAACTCGGTAAACAGACGACCTATATTCCCTTCCAAAAAGACCAAAGGTACGAAGACCGAAATCAATACCAAGGTAGTCGCAATTACAGCAAAACCAACTTCTTTAGCCCCCCTGAACGAAGCCAATAAAGGCGGCTCACCCATTTCAATTCGTCGATAAATATTTTCTATTACCACGATGGCATCGTCGACCACCAAACCAATCGCTAGCACTAAGGCAAGCAAAGTTAATAAGTTGATGGAGAAACCCAATGCGTACATAACAATAAACGCTGCCACCAAAGAAACGGGTACGGTAACGGCTGGAATGATAGTCGCGCGAATATTGCCCAAAAACACATAAATAACCAATACTACCAATGCCATGGCAATACCAAGGGTGTTGTATACTTCGTTAATAGATTCTTCGATAAACACTGATGAGTCGTAACTGGGTACAATGAAAATGTTTTCAGGCAGAGTTTCTGATATTTGTGCCATAGCTATCTTAGCTTCACGGGCAACCTCTAAGGTATTAGCTTTTGATTGTTTGACGATCCCCATACCAATCATATTGACGCCATCACCCCTGAATTGTGTCTCATCATCTTCAGAAGCTAACTCAACTATTGCGACCTCTCCCAATTTAACTAAGTAACCGTCGATTCCAGCTTTTATGGTCAAGTCGGCAAAATCCTCCGGTGAAAGGAAACTTCTGGCGACACGAACTTCAAAATCGCGATCATTTGATTCAACTTCACCGGCCGGCAACTCAACGTTCTCTGAACGGATCACCCGTTCGATATCAGCCACAGTTATCTCTCTGGCAGCCATGGCATTTCTATCAAGCCAAACTTTCATCGCATAGGTTCGCGCACCACCGAGTTGCACACGAGCGATACCATTTACCACCGATAAACGGTCAACTAAAAAGCGGTCCGCGTAGTCAGTTAGTTCCATAACCGACAAGTTGTCGCTTCTAAGGTTGTACCAAACAATGACGTTTTCATCGGAATCGGATTTAGATACTTCTGGCGGATCCGCTTGGTCTGGCAAGTTATTAAGGGCTCGGCTAACCCGCTCTCGTACGTCATTTGACGCCGCATCAATATCACGTGATAAATTGAATTCTATACTGATATTGGAACGACCATTACGACTGGTAGACGTGATGTTCTTGATACCCTCGATACCGGAGATACGGTCCTCCAGCAGCTGAGTGATCCTAGTTTCAACAATGCTGGCCGAGGCTCCTGGATAACTGGTATTGATCGACACAATTGGCGGATCGATGTCTGGATATTCACGAAGAGATAACAGACTAATCGCCACTATCCCAAAGATAATTAACAGCAAGTTAACGACTGACGCAAAAACCGGACGCTTGACAGAAATATCAGATAACAACATTGTGTTTCTCCCTACAGTGTTGCTTCAGACAAAATAGATACGGCAGAGCCATTGCGAAGTCTTAAAGCGCCTTCAACAACAACCACATCACCTTCATTCAAGCCGGATACAATTTGCACCACGCCTGGACGTCGAAGACCAGTCACCACCTCTTTTTGTACTGCCTTGTCCGCTTCAACAACAAACACAAATTGCTTATCTTCATTGGGAATGATGGCTTTTTCTGGCACCACTAGCGATTGTAAAACATTTTTTTGCAGATTAATTTGCAGCAGCATACCTGGGCGTAGCTTTAAATCTGGATTGTCGATTAATGCCCTGACTTGAACTGAGCGCGTATTAGCGTCAACTCTTGAATTTACACTGCTGATGATGCCGTCAAAGGTTTCTCCTGGGTATGCCACAGAGATAGCTTTTGCCATTTGACCGTTTGCAAGAGATGGAAGGTGGTTTTCTGAGATACTAAAATCAACTTTTATTTTACTCAGGTCATCAAGGGTAGTCACAACATCGCTTGGTGTGATAAAGGCACCAAGGCTCACCTGTCTTATGCCTAGCTTGCCACTAAACGGAGCTCGCAGTTCAAGCTCGGCTAGGCGCGCCTTCGCCACTTCAATTTGTGCATTTAAGGCTTTTACTCTTGCTTGCTGTTCATCGAGTAATTGCTCAGAAGCAACGCTTGTTTTAGCTAGATTGCTGATCCGCTTAAGCTGTCTTTTGGCTTCTTGCACATTGATGTTTAATTCGTTTAAACGGGCCCGCTCTTCTCTATCGTTCATCGCCAGCAGTAATTGGCCTTTTTCTACCACATCGCCATCATCAAACAGTACTTGTTGAATTATATCTGACTGCTGAGATGTTAGTGATACCGCTTCATTAGCCCTTGCCGTCCCTAAGGCCTCAACCACAACAGGAAACTCAGTAGTTGCAACATTAAATATGACCACAGGTGTTGCGCTGCGCGCTCTGCCGGGTCCGCTTTGTTGCGTTTGAGAAGGATAGTTTAAGAAAATCAGTAACCCGATAAGTGCTATCGTCGCAATTAGTAGCGGTGATAATATTTTCTTTAACATTATGTTTGATTCCTGAAGTAATAAGTAATTGTGTTTAAACGCATTTAGCTGATTCCACAAGCTAAAAATTCGTAGTAAACTGAGCGTAATTAAAGGCCAGCTATTGTACGCTTTCACGTGATAAAAAGATTAGCCGTTTACCTCTCAATTTCAGTGTTTGGTCTTACTGGCTGCAGTGAGCCAGCTCCTAGCGATCCCGCTTGTCGAGTGAAAGAACACACATTGCCGTCGAAAATTTCGAATGCAGCTTGCATCATTCGTTTGGATGGACAGCTCCTAAGTGTAACACATCGCCTATCCAACAAATTTGATTTACCTGGTGGTACTAGCGATGGTTCCGAATCAGCACAATGCACCGCGCATAGAGAGACATGGGAAGAAACGGGCTTCAATGTTGAAGTCGGTCAATGGCTGGGTGAAAACGACAATGGCATGCAATATTTCGCCTGTAAGTTAGCAGGTAATTTTGATGGCAGTTTAACTGAGTTCGCGCCTCCCAATTGGTCCAATACCGAGATTTCTTCTATCCAACTTATCGATCCCTTTGCGATTAGTGACAAACAGTGGCGTTTTCCAGATCGTCTAATCGAACTCCGCGATATGTTCAATCAAGTGGATGAATCCAAACCCCAGCCCAAATAACCTGATCGGAATCCCAAGCACAGCTGTAATAAAAGGTTATTCAAAAAATGATCAGTATCTGCTTGAGTCGCATCGGCACTATTCATGCAAATTATTAATATTTTTAATTTTAGATAGTATACTGGTCTGAACAGTTAGAAATACGACGGGATTCTTATGCCACAATATCAAGCTCCACTGACAGACATGCAGTTCTTACTCCACGACTGGTTAAAACTAGATCAACACTACGACAAACTTGGTTTGGGTGATTTTGACCAAGAACTAGTGAATGAAATTTTAAGCCAGGGTGCCAAATTTGCTGAGCAAGTGATCGCTCCTTTAAATCGTGAAGGTGACGAACAAAGTTGTAAATTAGCGAATGGCAAAGTGACGACTCCAGATGGTTTCTCAGAGGCATATCAGGAATATATTGCCAATGGTTGGAATGCCATGTTGGGCAGTGCTGATTATGATGGTCAGGAACTTCCTTATTCAATGGCAGTACCGGTTCACGAAATGTTAAATGCCGCGAATATTAGCTGGCGCCTTATCAGCATGTTAACGGAAAGCGCGGTTCTGGCTGTCAATAAACACGGCAGCCAAACGTTAAAAGAGACATACCTAAGGCAGCTTATTTCTGGTGAATGGACTGGCACCATGTGCTTAACCGAACCTCATGCAGGCACAGATCTTAGCTTGCTGTCGACAAAAGCAGAGCCTCAAGACGATGGTAGCTATGCCATTACCGGGAGCAAGATATTCATCTCTGGTGGTGACCAAGATTGGACTGACAACGTGCTGCACTTGGTGCTAGCTCGTCTCCCAGACGCACGTCCTGGCGTGCGCGGGATTAGTTTGTTTCTGGTACCTAAAGTGATGGTCAACGCGGACGGAAGCTTGGGCGAAACCAATACCCTATCCGTTGGTAGTTTAGAAAAGAAAATGGGGATCAAAGCGTGTCCAACCTGTGTGATGAACTTTGACCAAGCAAAAGGATTTATTGTTGGCGAACCCCACAAAGGATTAGCCTGCATGTTTACGATGATGAACGACGCACGATTCCAAGTCGGCCTTCAAGGTCTTGGTATTTCAGAAGCCGCCTTCCAAGGTGCTTTAGCTTATGCCCGAGAGCGACTTCAATCACGGGCGCCACAGGGTGTTCAAAACCCTGATGGCAAAGCTGACCCGATCATGGCACAGCCTGATGTGCGAAAAATGCTATTGACGCAAAAAGCCTTAACTGAAGGTTGTCGTGCCCTTTCATTACTGTATGCCACTCAAATGGACATTGAAAAAAGTTCAGACGATGAAAATGCAAAACACAGTGCTGCCGCAGTGCTAGCATTTTTAACTCCCATAGCAAAAGGATTCATGACAGATGTTGGTCTTGAGGTAAGCAACTTAGGCGTTCAAGTCTTTGGTGGACATGGATTTATTCGTGAATGGGGCATGGAGCAATTGGTCCGCGATAGTCGTATCACCATGCTTTATGAGGGTACAAATGGTATTCAAGCTGCCGATTTAGTTGGACGTAAGCTTTCTCGTGACAACGGCGACATGCTAAATGCAACGGTTGCTGTTTTTGAGTCATTAGTTGGCGATATAGAAGATGCCACCAGCAAAGAGCAAGCCGGACAAATTCTAAAGGAGTGGCACGAGTTATCACTTCAGCTTAAACAACAATCTTCAATCGATCTTGCTGGCGCGGCCTATGATTACATGCATTACAGTGCGTACTCACTGATTGGCGTGCTGTGGTTAAGTATGGCTGATTCAGCCAACCGAGTTGATAACGAGTTGGTAAAAGCGGGCAAAGCGTCAACTTGTGCGTTTTACATAAAGCGCTTGTTACCAAGAAAAGATGGATTTCAGTTCAATCTTCTTGAAAATGCCAATGATTTGGTAGACGTGGCAGATAGCTTGTTTGATTACCAAGCCTAACTAGTCTGTGTCCGTCCGGTAAACCCCGTCTAGGCTGGTTTAACATTCCATGGTAGGAGTTGCTCGATATCGAGGTTCGGCTCGCTAAGTGTGGTGAGCAAGTACAACAAATAATCGAATGGCACTAAGTCATTTGCTTTGGCGGTTTCGATGATTGAATAAAGCACCGCGCTGGCGTTTGCGCCGTTGGCGGTTTGACTGAACAGCCAGGCTTTTCTGCCAATTACGAAGGGCTTTATCGCGCGCTCAGCGCGATTATTGTCTATGTTGAGCCTGCCATCGAGCGTGTATCTTTGAAGTTTGTCCCACTGGTTGAGGCAGTAAGTGATTGCCTCTCCGAGTTTGGTTTTTGGCAGCACCTGTTGCTCTGACTTGATTAGCCAGGTTTCAAATTGTTTGAGCAGCGGCAGACTTTTTTCTTGTCGAATTCGATAACGCTCTGCAACAGTACTGTCTTTTACCTGCGTTTCAATTCGATATAGCTTTTGAATATGGTTGAGCGCCCAATCCGCCTTACCACTGGGCTTATTTTTGTTGAGAGCGCCTTGCGCAGTTTTGGCGTCTGTGAACTTGCGTCTTGCGTGGGCGAGGCAGCCTACTAGGATTGCTTGGGTGTGATGATAACCCGCATAGCCATCTACTTGAAGATAGCCTTGATAATCACCAAGGTAGTCAGTCGCACAGCGTGCGCTTCGGCTATTGTGATAATCGAACAGCACGATATTAGGAATGTTGGCCTCTTTGATATTGCCTTCGGGCGAGTCTGCGCCTGTGGCGTACAGCCACATATAGCATTTGTGTTTATTTTCCTTGGCGACTTTGAGTGTGGTTTCATCCGCATGGATTACTGGCTGTTTGAGTTGAATGGCTTTGAGCCTGTCGTAGAGTATTTGTAAGATGTCACCGCATTTCATCATCCAGTCGGAGGTGGTTTTGCGGCTCAGCTCAATCCCGTATTGTTTGAACATCGTTTCCTGTCGGTATAGCGGCAAGCCGTATTGGTATTTACTGGTAATGATTTGGGCTAACAAACTCGGTGTGGCATAGCCCTTAGGGATAACCGATGACGGTATCGGCGCTTGTTTAATCTGATTTGATGTACCGCTTTTTTCGCAGGCCTTACAGGCATACTTAGGGCGCACATGCTCAATGACACTCACCTTAGCAGGGATAAACTCCAGCTTCTCGCTCACATCCTCGCCGATTTGATGTAGTTCAGTGTGGCAACCGTTACAGACTTTATCAGCCGCATCAATGTCATGCACAACACGCTCACGCGGTAAGTCTTTGGGCAGTGGTTTGCGTTTGGCTTTATTACGCGTGTAGCTGATATCTTCTTGTTCAACTCGTACCTTATCAACGAGTTCTTCAGCCTCATTAAACAGCTCTCCCTGACCAGGGTAGCCTTCACTGCTTGCACCAAAACGTTTATGTTGGGC
>JAOMVH010000150.1 GCA_028356795.1 Aliiglaciecola sp.
TAAACAAATTAAATTAAGGAATTGGCGTGACAGCAGATTTAAGTGATGAACAAGCACAATTGTTAATGGATCGCATTGTGGCGATTTGTGAGGAAATGGAATTAGAGCCAGAGCAGATTCTAGATGGTCTAGGCAGAGTGTTAATCAGCGCTACCGATGCATTCGAAAAATCAGATGTCACCGTCAAAATTGATGGTTTTGGTGAATGTAATGTCAAATTGGATGCCAATCGAGATTAATCATGGCCATTCATAATGACAAACCGGTTTGCATAGTGACCGGAGGCAGTGTTGGTATCGGTGCGGCAATATGCCGCCAATTCGCTGACAACGGCTATGAAGTGCATAATTTTGATATTAATGCGCCGACTGAGCAAATGCTCAGCGTTACTTGGCATGCATGCGATATGACAAATCCTCGCGACGTAGACACATGTATCACCAGCGCTATTGGAAGTTCGGGGCGTATTGAAGTGCTTGTCTCAAATGCGGGCATTCACTTTTCAGGGAACATTGAGCAAACCAGCGAAGCACAGTTTGAGCGAGTCTTTGATATCAATGTAAAAAGTGCGATTTCAATCACTAAAGCTGTTTTACCCCACATGAAAAAGCAAAATCAGGGCGTTATTCTTTATATGGCTTCTGACCAAGCACTAATCGCAAAATCCAACTCCTTTGCCTACAATCTAAGCAAAGCGGCATTGGCTTCGCTAGCAAAAACAACCGCTATCGATTATGCAAAATTTAATATTCGAGCCAACGCCATATGCCCCGGTACCATTGAAACGCCACTGTACCACCAAGCTATCGATAACTATGTCGCCAGCTCGGGAGCAGATGAAAGCCAAGTTCATCAGCAAGAGGCTGCTTTGCAACCTTTGGGGAGACTTGGAAAACCTGAAGAGGTCGCTGCCCTCGCCTTTTTTCTGGCTAGTGATCAAGGGAGTTTTATTACCGGGAGTTTGCAATTGATAGATGGCGGCTATACAGCACAATAACTATTACTCATTCGTCCAAACCGCGACACTAAGTTACCTTAGTGTGGATGTCATAACCTAAACCTTATAAGGAATGAAAACCATGTTCAGTCATATCATGTTAGGCGCCAACGATATTCAAGAGTCCAAAAAGTTTTATGATGCAACCCTTGGCGCACTTGGCTATGAGCCAGGCGTTATTGATGAAAAAGGTCGTTGTTTTTATTTTACTGATACCGGTATTTTTGCGTTAACGAAACCTATCGATGGAGAATCTGCTACACATGGCAATGGTACAACCATTGGTTTCTCAGTTAAATCCCCTGAAATGGCTGATGCATGGCATCAAGCAGGTATTGATAACGGTGGTTGCGCGTGTGAGGATGCCCCAGGTGTTCGTGAAGGCGGTGGCAGACAACTTTACCTTGCATACCTGCGCGACCCAAGTGGCAATAAATTATGTGCTTTGTTAAGAGTGAAGTAATACCAATCCCATACTAAGTTTGAATAGATAGAATGAGTCATTATTCAATTATAGTCGTTTTGACTTTATCGAGTGTGGCTAATTCTTAACCTTGGCCGTGTGATCTGCTTTAATCAAACAGGACACTTTAATAATGGAATATAATCTAATTGTTGAGGGGTTAAATGACAAAAAGAATCAACAAAAGCTATGCGGCGCAGTTCAAGCAAGAAGCCGTGGCATTGATAGCCTAACAAGGTTATAGCTTACCCAAAGCAGCTGCGTCTTTGGGGATCACAGATAAACTACTTTATAACTGGAAAGCCAAGTTTGAAGCGGAACAATCCAGTGCCAGTTTAAATGCTGATGAAAGTCAGTCGCAGAGCATATTACGTATGGCCAAGCTTGGATTGGTTGTTACTCAGCCGGTTGCATACAAGGTGACAACTACACGTAAGCATAATGCGGGCGATGATTGTAAACAAACTTAATAGGTAAAAAATCTATCTTAAAAACTGGGGAATTTTGTCATTTTAGTATAATCTAGCGCTAACGTTGTTCAGCTTACCAATTTACTATTTGATGAGAATAATTCTGCTAAACCTGTTTGCTTGGATGAATATTCTCGCTCACTTTTGTGCCGTTTCAAGTGAAACTACGAACTCAACAGACATCTAACAACCCACCTCAATCATCGGTTATGGTCTAGACTTAGACGGCTATGAATCAGCCTTGCTTAATCTTGCTTTGTCATACAATGACAAAAATTTTAAAGTAAAACGATTCCACACATGGCTACCCAGAGGTCGTGAATTTGCCTTAATGAACAAACAGGCAGGCATTGATGTCGTATGGGGCAGTGCCACAAACGATAGATTTGCGTCTTATTCCGCCATCCCTATTCCCATATATAAAGGCCTTATTGGCTGGAGAATGGCGTTAGTCAAAACCGATCGATTAGAACAGTTCTCCAGCGTTAAATCCTTGGCTGATTTAAGGCAGTACATTCCAGGACAGCATCAAAATTGGTCCGACTATAAGATTTATAGAGCAAACGATTTAACTGTGACGTCAGGCGTTAACAGGGATGCGCTGGCCCAAATGCTAATGCTGGAAAGGTTTGATTATTTCCCTAGAGCCGTCATCGAAATGAAAAAAGAACTAAGAGATTTTGCACATCTAGATCTTGCATTAGAGCCTTATGTTCTTATCCGATATAAATCGGCCTACATATTTTATGTTGCTAAAAATAATGAGAGTCTAAAGAATAAGCTGGAAATCGGCTTGCAAAGTGCTTTGAGAGATGGATCCTTTGACGCACTATTTAAACGTTATTTTGCCAAAGAGTTGGCAACATTTAAGCTGGGATCTCGCACCGTCATCGAATTATCGAATCCCCTTTTGCCCAAGCAGATGTTAGATATTCATCCATCAATGTGGATCTCTCCGACAGCATTTAAATAACAGGACAAATTTAAATACCGTCGAAGGGAGTACATTGGTTAAACTTCGTTTATTGTCATTCAAACCTTATATTGTCGATAACAATATGAAGGTATTGGCCACTGTCATCTGCAGCTTAAACACTAATGGTATATTCAGTCTATTCAGACAAGCCACTCATGGCAGTGAACGTTTCGTTATAATTGAGTTTTCAGCGCTGCTAATAACATGTTGTTTTTTGGTATTGTTAAATCTACGAGCTGCGACAAAGTATTACGCGGGCGTTACTCATTATTGTGTCTGATTTTTTTCCACAGGCCACTGTCTTCCTTTTTTATAAGTCCCTAAGGCTATGAATTACATGGGAAATAATTACTAGTCTGATTTTTGCTTATTTTGCTTATAAGTATATATAGCGGTATGTTTGGTAGTAATGGGCCTGCAGGCTGTAAAATTTTAAGTTGTTTTTACAAAAGGTGTTGTAGTAATGAAGTTTGTATCTAGTTTAAAAAGTGTATTGATAGCAACCGGATTGCTATTTAGTTTATCTGCTCAATCAACTGTAATTTTATCGACCGATTTCGATGGTAGAACAGTATCTGGTGTAACCGCAAGCAATCTGGGTTGGGTCACAAATGGCATCACATCACTTTGTGCATTGACTGTTGAAGAAACTAGCGCTGTAGGACCCGCTTTAGCGTTATTTGATATTGGTGCTTCTCAAAATAGATTCGCTGTTAACCGCAACCTTCATAACGAAGGTTCTTGGTATGTTGATTTGGATTTTAATGTTGCGTCCGATATCTCCCTTGTTAGCTAGGTTCACTCACATTTGATTCCATCATCTTCAACAATGCTGGTGCAGTGCAAGGTGTGCAACGTGATCTTGATATGAGCGTTGAGTTATTCGACGACGGTTCATCATTATATGCTGAAACCGTTGCCAATATTTTTGCTGCAAATGGCGCTAACAATCCTTCATCTAGACTTGTCAGTTTTGATTTGTCTGGCCAAGACCTAACTCGTGGCAATAACTACACATTAAGACTTACTGCTTCAGGAACTGGTCCAGGGAATAACGCAGGTTTTGATAACCTTAGCCTTTCTGGAACGGTTATCTCTGAGCCATCAATACTAATGTTGATGTT
>JAOMVH010000151.1 GCA_028356795.1 Aliiglaciecola sp.
GCGCCGATTTTTATATTTTACTTAGGGAGAATACTGACAATCATATTTCGCTAGGCAAAAAATTTAATAAGTCGTTATGCTTATTAAATAGGCATTAAAGACACTATTTTTACTCCTTAAATATAGACGTATATCAATTTATTGATAGGTTTTCATGCAAAATAACAACTCAGACAAGTGCTTTCTTTCTATAAGAAAAACAAACTATATGCCTGATTTATTCAACAGGGGTTGATAGATTGGTTTATCAATGTAACAGAGTTGTGGGAGCTACTTTGGGCAGGAAATCGCGTTGGTTGCCAATTGGACGGTGAAAGTAAATTTAAACTCAACTGGCAATTGAAAAAAGACACTTGGAAAATGGAGGATAGTTTAAATTTCAGTCATAGCGAACAGCAGAATTAGCAGCATGTAGAATGATGATAAACCCTTAACATCGTTGTTCGCCTGAAAAAGATCAGAGAAGAAGGCTAACCTTACGGATCCGTTAGCCCTTGGAGCATCACTTTCGCGATTCAATTGACACGACCAGTGGCAATTCAAAACTAAATAAATACCCTTACCTAACTCGCTGTTTACCGTCAAATTAGAATCTATGAGGGCTAATAAATTTTGACTAATTGACAGCCCAAAAGCAACATGCACGCCATTGAACTGTTAAGTAGTGCTGGCTTGATAGCTTTGGGGCGTCGTCCTTTTGCTATCGACTATTCCAATGAATCAGAGGAGTTTGAATTGACCACCTAATGTAAAAAATAAGCTTCTATTTACTTTAGTATAAGGGGGATCACAATTTTATACCGTAAACCTTGTCCTGATTCACTTTTAACTGAAACATTACCTTTCAACGCTGTAGTAACAAGATTAAAGATGAGATGTGCACCCAGCCCGCTGCCACCATTGTTACGTTTAGTCGTAAAGAAAGGGTCGAATAACTTACTCAATTGATCTTCAGGCATACCGGCTCCATCATCGAAATAAGTCAAAATCAATGTATCTTTAACTTCAATTTCTAGATACATATTACCCGGCACAACATCCGAAAAAGCATGTAGTAATGAGTTGTGTATCAAGTTGGTGATAATTTGAGCAAGTGCGCCTGGGTTAGATATCATTTTTATTTTTTGTGGGCACATAACATGAAGTTTATGAATTGATTTTTTAAGCATCGGTGCCAGAGATAGGCAGACTTCATCTAAGTAGCCTTTAATATAAAATTCGCGCACTGCATCAGAGCTTTGATCTACTGCTATTTGCTTAAAGCTATTGATTAGTTCCGCTGCTTTGCGCGTATTGGATTCAATGATTTGACAGGCATCCCCCACATCCTCCAGCAAGTGCTCCAAATCCCGTTGTTTGACGCTTTCGCTCTCCATTTTACGTACGAACGATTTATATTCATGGGCCAGACTAGTGATCCCTGTGACACAGATACCTATCGGCGTATTGATTTCGTGAGCTATACCTGCCACTAGGCCTCCTAATGAAGCCATCTTCTCTTTTTGAACTAATTCGTTTTGAGCATAATCCAAATCATCTACCGCTTTTTTCAGATCATTATGTTGCCGCTTGATAGTAGCTAAACTCATCTCTAATTCACTCTGAGACCGGCGCTGGGTAATAACAGTTGAAATCTGGGTCGCAACAAAACAGAGAATATCCAAATCTTTGTCTTCATATTCATAGTCTTTATTGTATTGTTGGACAATAACTAGTCCAGAGACTGCGCCGGAGTGAAACAATGGTGCTCCCATCCAACTTTCAGGAAGTGTTCCTTTAATCGCGGAAATTTCACCTTTATCGTGGAGTTGTAAAATGTCATCACCTGATAACAAGCATGGCTTTTTCAGTTTAATCACATAAGACGATATTCCTTGACCAAGCGGCATTGTCTTGTTTTGTAAAAAACAACCATCCTTTTCATCAAAAAAATAATCAAAAGTGATAGTTTGCATATCGGCGTCATACAAAAAAATGGCGACGTTTTCGGCGTGTAAAATATCACGCATAATATCGTGTATTTTGGAGTACAACTTTTCGAGTTTAGTGGAAGACGTTACTAACGAAGAAAGCGCTAACAGCGCGTGGATGACCTTTTCTGCCTGAGCTATATCTCGCATTAGATTATCGCCCTTTGCTACTAAAGTTCATCAGACAATGTTAAGGCGTTATTTATATCAATAAATTGATCGAGGTTATTGACTAAAATATCCACTAACTTCGGATCGAAATGTTTGCCTTTTTCACTTTCAATGAGACGAATTACATCGTCTATTGGCCAAGCCCCTTTGTAGCAGCGTCTATGTAAAAGTGCGTCAAAAACATCAGCCAATGCGACGATTCTCGCGTATACATGAATCTCTTCACCAACCATTTCCCTCGGGTAACCCGAACCGTTATATTTCTCGTGGTGTTGTTGAGAAATAATAGCTGCCGCTTTCAGTATCGGCCTCTCTGATCCTTTCAGAATGTCATACCCAATTAGTGTGTGCTGGCGCATGATTTCCATTTCTTGCTCCGTCAATTTCCCTGGCTTAAGCAGTATTTGGTCTGGCGTTGCAATTTTTCCAACGTCATGCATTGGTGATGCTTGTTTAAGAACTTCACACTCGACTTCATCTAGTCCAAATTTCTTCGCAAGTAATTCACTAAACTCAGCAATTCTACGAATATGATTGCCAGACTCTTTTGAACGAGACTCAACCGCATCCCCCAACCGAGAAATCAATTCTTCCTGAGTTTGAATAATCTCTCTGTTCAACAATAAATTGTCAAAGGCAATTCCGATGCTGTTAGAAAACACGTTGAGCAACTGAATATTAATATCGGTTAACGATTTAACGCCTTTTAAGTAAAGTAAACTGTCTTCTTTACTCTCGGAGGGAAAATATGCGATGTATGTATCTTGTTCGAATAAGCTTTTTCTCTCTCTCCTTGCTCTGTCTAACAGCTTTATAATATGTTGATCGATTTCCCCTTCTCCAACACCGCCATAGTGCGCAATGATTTTGTAATCATCTTTATTACATATTGTGCCTGCACCTTTATAAGCGCGAACAAATAACCCTTCTTCCTCGATGTGCATTAGAGAAACAACTTGCTGCAGTATTCCATCAAAAAACTGTTTCAGGGTTTTCTTTTCCATGATGTCAGCAGTGGAACTGATCACCGATTGCAACCCTGTTCGATAGAGTTTTTCGTATTTATGTGAAGTCTCTATTTTTACCAAGTCACGGTAGGCTCGCAATGCCGTAACTACGCTAGTAAACAGTTTTGTGCGGTCTAATTCTGTTTTTTGTTTATAGTCGTTAATGTCATAGCGCATTATTACTTCTTCTTCGGGAGCCTGACCCGGTTGCCCAGTGCGCAAAACAATGCGTACAAATTGATTATCAAGCTCTTTACGTATCCAGTGAGCCAAATTTAAGCCGGCATCGTCGGTTTCCATGACTACATCTAAAAACACTAGGGCAATGTCGTCTGTTTCGGATAATATATTTTTAGCTTCTTGTGAGTTATGTGCACTAAAGAAGACAAGATGTCGGCCTTCTAATTCAAATCGCTTGAGGGCCATCTTTGTTATGGTATGGATATCCTCCTCATCATCAACTATCAATACCTTCCATGGCTTTAGCTCTTCATTGAAGGACTGTGTTTTTAAAAGCGAAAATGGCATCGTGCGTTACCTCTAGCAAATATTTCCAGAGTATAGGTAGCGCCGCCATTTATTTAAATCATCAATAAGTCTAATGTTAGCAGTGAGTTAAAATTAAGAATAGATTGGGTATAGTGTACAAAAACGTCAGTGTTAAAGGCGATTATGGCCACATTATGTTTTTGGCAGTCATTACATTCGGAACTATCTATAATGAAGACTTGCTCTCACTCTCCCGTAACTGGGCGCGAGTCCAACTCATGCCAAAGTTATCAGATTGGCTATCTCTCTTATC
>JAOMVH010000154.1 GCA_028356795.1 Aliiglaciecola sp.
TGAAGGGTACGTGACATTAGACAATCTCCTGCAGCTACGCAAACGCTGTATAGAAGCCAAACACATTGATTCCCTTCAGCTACCCGATATAACGCCGGATAGAGTGCCCGTGTTTGCCGCCGGCTTGTCAATTTTAATCGCCGTATTTAAAAGCTTAAAAGTAATGACCATGGACTATTCAGCCGCCGCATTGCGCGAAGGCGTGATGTATGAAATGGAAGAACATCTTGCTCACCATGATATTAGGGAGCGCACCGCGCAAAGCTTAGCGACACGCTATGATGTTGATACTGATCAAGCTAAGCGAGTTCACGATACGGCTTTGTATATTTATGATCAGTGTCGAAAAACATGGAAAATCGGCGGTCAGCCTCATAGAAACATGCTTGGTTGGGCTAGCCTTTTGCACGAGGTGGGCTTACAGATCAATACCCGTGGCGTGCAGCGCCATTCTGGCTATATTCTGCAAAATGTTGACCTTCATGGATTTAACCAAGAGCAACAAATTTTACTCTCCGCTTTAACCCGATTTCATCGTAAAAAATTAAGAGCCGAAGAAATTCCAGAATTTTGGCAATTTGAACTACAGGTGGTTCAAAAATTACTGATTATTTTGCGCTTAGGTGTGATTCTCAACATTAAACGTCAAGACGATATCATTCCAGATTTTCAGGTTCGAACAGAAGAAAACCAGATAACACTGTATTTTCCAAAAGGTTGGCTAGAACAAAAGCCTGTTTTTAGCGCAGATTTGATGCGTGAATCACACTATTTAACCGCCATAGACTATGTGTTAATCATCGCTGAAGCATGAAAGTACCTGACTTTAACGGTTAGCGAGTAGGCTATCGTCCCAGATACTCGTCGATTAATTCAGATAAGCTATCTTGAAGATGCTCTTCGAATTCATCCAGCTCCTTGCCAAATGCTTTCAAATATAATTCGGCTTTATCATGATTAAGCCGCTTGCCATTAGTGCGATACTCGGTTTCGGCTAAAGATTTGTCGTAACGAGGGGTGATCACCCAACGAACAAATTCGGCGTCAAGATCGGCCACAGCTTTTTTCGCATGCTTACAAAAGCCCTCTATGTGCTCAACCCCATCAGGTCCTAAACATCCCGGTTCAACGCGAAATGTCACCGTTAACTTTTTATACAGTGGTAGTGGCAACTCAACGTTCATACAACATCCAAAATCTCAGCCAGAGCTAAAATATAAACAAGGTTGCATACTTTGCCAACTAAAATAAAAAACAAAAAAAGCCGAGTAAACTCAGCTTTTTAGTTATTGAGCCGTTATTTCGACGCTAGGATATTGATGCTTGGTAGATACTTTCGATTGAACTATCGAGTGTACCTTCAAACTCTTCGTCACTTAATTGGGCAACCAGTCCTTCAGATAATGCTCTGGAGAAGCTCGCTATCATGCCCTTATTATCAGTTAGGCGACGGTTGGCTTCTTCACGGCTGTATCCACCAGATAGTGCAACCACTTTAAGCACTCTTGGGTGGACAATTAGTGCATCATAAAAGCCCGCCGTTTCTGGAAGCGTGAGTTTTAACATAACAGCTTGTGTATCAGGTAAAGCATCAAGTTGCTTGAGTAACTCACCTTTAAGAAGTGATTCAGCGGCTGCTTTTTCTGGGCTATTAATGTCAACTTCAGGTTCGATGATTGGAATTAAACCCTTTGCCAATATTTGTTTTCCAACCACAAACTGTTGCTCAACGACAGCTGATACACCATCAGCATTGGCCATTTTAACCACTGAACGCATTTTAGTACCAAAAACATCTTTGGCATTGGCTTTATCTAACAAATCGTCAAGGCCCGCCATGGGCTTCATCAACTGTGCACCGTTAGCTTCGTCTTCTAGCCCTTTGTCCACTTTCAAAAATGGCACAACGTTTTTGTCTTGCCACAAATAATGTGAGCTAGCTTTACCTTCAATGTCACGGTCAAGGGTGTTCTCAAACAATATCGCACCCAACACACGCTCACCGTTAAATGCAGAGCTCGTAATAATACGAGTACGCATTTCATGCACCTTAGCAAACATTTCCTCATCACCAGAGTATTGATCTTCCGTCACACCATAAAGTTTGAGCGCTTTAGGCGTGCTACCACCACTTTGGTCAAGCGCGGCAATAAACCCATTTTCAGACTCAATCTTTTTTAGCATATCTAACTGTGCTTGTGATGCCATTCGCAACACTCCTTTTAAACTATGTAGAATACAAATATTGTCGGGCGCTTAACGCCTCTTATTCAGTAATGTGTGTTTAACTTTTTCTCGAGTCACCACAACTCAAGCCTAACTATTTTTACCTCTTAGTTCCAACATGGCAACAGCCGGAAGCACTTTGCCTTCCAAAAACTCTAAAAAAGCCCCACCGCCTGTGGAAATATAGGAAATTTTATCCGCGATACCATATTTGTCGACGGCCGCCAAGGTATCTCCTCCGCCAGCAATTGAAAACGCATTACTTTGCGCGATGGCCATAGAGATTGCTTTTGTGCCTTGTTCAAATTGATCAAATTCAAACACGCCTACTGGACCATTCCAAACAATGGTGCCGGCATTCTTAATCATTTCAGCCAATTGCTCAGCAGACTCGGGACCAATATCAAAAATCATGTCGTCATCCGACACGTCTGACACCTTTTTAGTGGTTCCAGCGGTTGTTTCTGAAAACTCTAACCCCGTTACCACGTCTACAGGAACTGGGATAGTACCATCATTGTCACTAGCAGCTTGCATTAATCGTTTTGCTTCAGGTATTAAATCTGACTCACAAAGCGACTTACCGACATTGTGCCCTTGGGCTGCGATAAATGTATTGGCTATTCCGCCACCGACGATAAGTTGGTCTACAATCCCTGACAAAGCGTCCAGAACGGTTAGTTTAGTCGAGACTTTTGAACCCCCAACAATTGCCAACATAGGTCGAGCAGGATTGTCCAAAGCTTTGCCTAGTGCTGCAAGTTCATTTTCCAATAGTGGACCAGCACAAGCCACTGGGGCGTATTTAGCCACTCCGTGAGTAGACGCCTGAGCCCGGTGGGCGGTGCCAAATGCATCCATCACGAACACATCACACAAAGCGGCATATTGCTGAGCCAGTGTGCTGTCGTCTTTTTTCTCACCCGTGTTAAAGCGCACATTTTCAAGCACCACTAGCTCGCCCGATTGTGATTCCACACCATTTAAATAATCGGTTTCAAGTCTCACCGGATAATCTAGTGCATCATTGAGATAATCTACCACGGGCGCCAGTGAATACTGTTGCTCTGCATTGCCTTCAGTAGGACGTCCTAAATGAGACATCACCATCACTTTCGCTCCTGAATCTAGGGCTAATTTAATGGTGGGAAGAGCGGCTTTTAAGCGCGCATCTGAGGTGACTTTGGCATCCTTAATGGGGACATTTAAATCTTCTCTTATCAAGACACGTTTACCTGATAATTCAAGCTCTGTCATATTCACGATAGACATAATTTTTCCTTTCCAAACTAATATAAATACTCGAAGCTCAAAAAGCGGTAGGTATTACTTTTTGTGCTACTAGAGCGTGTTTATCTTTGCTCCATGAATACTGTTAAAGCCAAGCGCTTTTTAATGGCAACACTTGTGCCGCATTTTTACTGTTTTAGCACCGATTCTCGCAAAAACAACGACACCACAATCGCGCTTCATTGTTCAAATGGAGCTCAACTCGTCGTAAAAGTATACAGCAAAGATAAA
>JAOMVH010000152.1 GCA_028356795.1 Aliiglaciecola sp.
CTAGGGGTGGTCCAAAGGCCAGCCGCTGCCATTTCTGGATAAATTGGCCACTTCCCTTCAACCTCATCGCCATTCTCTCGATAGCCTGTCGCCGCAATGCTATGATATTTTTGTGGCAATGGATTTTGGTAGGTACTGTTTTGCATGGACAATGGATTAAGCACCTGTTGTTGCATTGAAGCTGCAAATGCTTGTTTAGTCACATCTGCGACCGCTATTTGCATAATGGTGTAGCCACCACCTGAGTACTGCCAAGATTCTCCTGGGGTTTTGTAAACCACCACTTCATCGGTATTACCTTTGCCATTTAAAACATCCACGGCGCTTGGGATATCATCGCCTTTGTCATATCCGGGAAAGCCCCACACGGTCAAACCCGCCGTATGGTTGAGGATACGACGTAAAGTGACTTTTTCAGTTTTGGTAAATTCGTTTTCAGGAACTTGCCAGGAAGTTAGGTAGTCGTTGATGTTGCCGTCTAAATCAATTTTGCCATCCTCAACCAATTGCAATGCCCTTAGCGCCGCAACGGGTTTACTGATTGAGCCAGCAAGTAACAAGGTATTGGTGTCCATCTTACGATTTTGCGATACATCTGCCATGCCGTAGCCTGCTTGCCAGATTATTTTTCCTTTATGAGCTACCGCGATACTCACGCCAGGGATACCAAGTTGTTTTAATCGCTCCTCAATGGAAAAGGTTGGAACTGGGTGTCCTGTAATTTGAAGTATAGGAGCAATGTTTGTTTCTATTCGCTCTTGACTGCTTTGTTTAGAGGGGGGCTGTGCTGATACAGCTAGTCCAGTAACAATCAGCAACGCGGCAATTATAAATCTCATGACGTTTCCTTACGAGTAAAACAATTAAAATTCAAATAACTGATTTGAAAGGGGTTGTTTTGTTCTTGATAGCAGCCAATTTTAATTGCCAGTGTAGTGCATGATGATCCTAACCGCCAAAGCTAACGCACACAAAGGCAATATCCATCGACTTACTTTTGAAATTTGGCTAGCTGATAAGCGAAAGTTAGAGCACTCAAGCAAGGGTATCACAATCACCAAAGTGACTATCAAAGCAACGATTATAATAAATGCTGTCATACCCTTTTTCCTCGAGTTTGGTTATTTTTGTTTCGCCTTAGCAAAGGCATCTGCAAATGCATTTCCCATGGCTGCGTTACCTGGTTGTTGGGAGGCTTTTCTTGGTTTGTCTTTTGTCTGGCCTCGATTTTGGCCTTTGGCTGTATGGCCACCGCCGTTCGATTTTGTGCCTGATCTTTGGTTTGGTTTGGCGCTAGGTGATTCGTCTAACTTCATGGTGAAACCGATGCGCTTGCGCTGTTCATCAACTTCCATCACTTTAACCTTCACAATATCTCCAGCTTTTACCACATCTCTGGGATCAGAAATGAATTTGTTGGTCATTGCCGAAATATGTACTAGACCGTCTTGATGCACACCCACATCAACAAATGCGCCAAAATTAGCCACATTGCTCACGACACCTTCGAGGATCATGCCAGGCTTAAGATCTGATATTTTTTCTACGCCTTCTTTAAACGTGGCGGTTTTAAATTCAGGGCGAGGATCACGTCCGGGCTTTTCTAATTCTTTTAAAATATCAGACACCGTAGGCAAACCGAAATTGTCATTGGTATAGGTATTTGGATCCAATTTTTTGAGTAATTCACCGTTGCCAATAAGATCATTCACTGCACATTTAGTGGTATCGACAATCTCATTCACAACTGGATATGCCTCAGGATGAACAGCAGATCGATCCAGCGGGTTGCTGCCACCACTAATGCGCAAGAATCCCGCGGCTTGCTCATAGGCTTTTGGACCCAATCGCTCAACGCTTAGTAGGTCTTTTCGTTGAGTAAAAGCGCCGTTCTGGTCTCTGAACATCACAATATTTTGTGCCAGCGTGCGGTTTAGCCCAGATACGTGGGTTAATAGTGCTGATGAGGCAGTGTTTAAATCAACTCCCACCGCGTTTACACAGTCTTCAATGACTCGTTCCAAAGACTTGCCCAAATTGCTTTGGCTCACATCGTGTTGATATTGGCCAACACCAATAGCTTTTGGTTCAATTTTAACTAATTCTGCTAATGGATCCTGCAGCCTGCGTGCAATAGATACGGCACCGCGCAGTGACACATCCATGTCTGGGAATTCTTTTGATGCTAGCTCTGAAGCAGAATAAACCGATGCCCCCGCTTCACTCACCATGATTTTGCGTAAACTCAAATCAGCGTTTTCTTTCATCATCTCACCAACCAGCTTGTCGGTTTCTCGTGAGCCAGTGCCGTTACCAATACTGATCAATTGTACTTTGTGTTGTTTACACAATGACAATAGAGTGCGCTGAGCTTTATCCCATTGATTTTGAGGAGCGTGCGGAAAAATAGTGTTAGTTGAGAGTACTTTTCCAGTTGCATCAACAATGGCAACTTTCACTCCAGTTCTGAGACCAGGATCCAGACCCATGGTGACCTTTGCGCCAGCAGGAGCGGCCATCAATAAGTCATTTAGATTGCGAGCGAATACTTCAATCGCTTCGGCTTCGGCTTTGTCTCGAATAGCGCCAAACAATTCGGTTTCCATATGCAGTAGAATTTTTACTTTCCACGTCCATTGTACCGTCGCTCCAAGCCACGCATCAGCGGGTTGATTAGAGAAGCGTAAGTTCAAGTGCTCAGCGATAATTTGTTCGCAGTATGAACTTCTGGTCCCTTCTTCTTTATTTGGGTCGGCTTCTAAATTGACTTGTAAAAAGCCTTCGTTGCGACCACGAAACATTGCCAAAGCACGGTGCGAAGGTACATTGCTGAGTCTTTCACTGTGGGCGAAGTAGTCAGAGTATTTTGTCCCTTCTTTTTCTTTGCCTTTAACCAGATTGCTGCTGATATGTGCGTTTTTCTGCAAATAACGACGAATTTTTTGCAGTAAACTGGCATCTTCGGCGAAGCGCTCCATTAAAATGAATTTGGCACCATCCAATGCGGCTTTTTCGTCGACTATTTTGAGTTCAGCATTAATATATTTTTTAGCGGCTTGTTCCGGAACAACAGATTGATCCGCAAAAAGTGCATCAGCTAACGGTTCAAGACCCGCTTCAATGGCTATTTGCCCTTTGGTGCGACGTTTGGGTTTATAAGGAAGGTAAAGATCTTCAAGCTCGGTCTTATTTTCAGCGCTTTTGATTTGCGCTTTTAATTGATCATTAAGCTTGCCTTGTTCATCGATGGATTTAAGGATCACGCCCATACGTTCTTGCATCTCTCGCAAGTAACCCAGTCGTTGTTCTAACGCGCGAAGCTGAATATCGTCAAGACCATTGGTGGCCTCTTTTCGATAACGGGCAATAAAAGGAACGGTAGCACCGCCGTCGAGTAACTCAACCGCAGCTTGAATTTGGTGTTGCCCAACGTTTAATTCGCCGGCAATTTTATTGATGATCATAGTCGACCTTAGGTAAGGCTATGTTAGCCTGAAACAAAGTATACGGCAGGCTCTGATTCTCCTGCTCTGTGTCAGCGGCAACTTTACCAGCGAGCTTGCTGATAATCACCTAATTGTATCGGTTATTTTTCATATTCTATGGATTTAACCAGCCAAATGAACTCGCCAGCTTCTGTTTTAACCAAAGCTTCATCATCTACTTGTTTTTTTATCAATGCGCGGGCCATAGGTGAATCAATCGAGATGCAGTCTTTACGGGCGAAAATTTCATCGTATCCCACTAATTGTAAGCGCAGCGTTTTACCTTCTTCGTTTTCTATTTCTACCCAAGCGCCAAAAAAGACACGACCTTC
>JAOMVH010000153.1 GCA_028356795.1 Aliiglaciecola sp.
TTTCCATTGTAGATCTTGATGTGGAAAACCCAAAAGGCTTCAATAACGCTGATGCATTTAGCTTGGACACCATAACGTTGGATATTGGCGAAGTGACCAGCGAACCTTATGTTATTCAAGAAGTAAGCCTTAACGCACCAGAGATATTGTATGAAATGGATGCCAACGGAAATGGCAACTTACTAGCCCTGAAAGACAACATCATGGCTCAGTTGCCCAAAACTGACGCACCGCCAGAGCCACAAACTGAAGGTGGAGCAAACCCGCTAGTTATCATAGAACAAGTAGTAGTAAGTGATGTGCGTCTTAAACTCGACTTTGAAAAGGTATCTACTGGCGAGCTGCAGATGGACAAATCCTACGAGGTTACTCTACCTACTTTCAATGCAGGCTCAATTGGTAAACCTAACGGCATCCCTGCAGACCAGGCAGGCACAGCAGTAGTTAATGCAATGTTAGACAACGTTATCGCAGCAGCCAAAAAAGAAGCTAAAAATCGCTTAAAAGACGAAGCGAAGAAGCTAGCAGAAGAAAAACTAGAAGAACAAAAAGACAAACTCAAAGACAAAGCAAAAGACAAACTCAAAGATCTGTTTAATTAAACTCACAATAGAGTCTTTGCAAATGTCATCGCGCCAGAAATTATCTGGCGCTGTTGCGCGCGCAAAGCAGTTTTTAAGTAGGAAGGCTCCAACTAGCTTGGTTGATAGCTTTTAAAGAATAGAATCAATTAGTGAGCCTGATAAACCTATCATTGGTTTACTGATCCGTATTAAAAACTAAATATCGACATCATCCAATATTGAGACTAGTTTCCAATCAAGAGGCTTTTCAATATCATTTTTTGACGTAAATATAGGAGTTCACAGGTTTATGAACGCTCACGGCAATTGGAAGCTTGAATGGCAGGGTGTAGTTTTAACAATTCGAATTTCGGGTGCATTTAATCAAGAGGGATTAATTGAATTTACTGATAACGTTAAATCGTCAATCGCTTCTCACAATATCTCTAAATGGTACCTACTTGAAATATTAGACGCTGAAACTATGGTCACACCTGAGGCAATGACCCAACTCAAGGCTTTATATGAATGGTATTTTGAAAACGGGTGCCAATCTCAAGCTCTGATTAATAACAATATATTGCAAAAAGAAATAGCCTTAGAACTTTCCAAAGCGCGGGTTGCTGTTTTTGATAACGAAACAGATGCATTGGCCCACTTTAAAAGTCTCTCCTGTTGAAGCAATACTGGCTCTAAAAACTGTTATAAACCCCACATAATATGCACTACCTCGTATCAAATCTGACTGTCTCGATTAACCGATTACGACCTAACCTCTGCAGCAGCTACGAGCGGCAGTCGACTACTTTCAGGGCTATTGCTGTTTTTCTGTGAGAGCGTTTATTAGAGAGTTAATAATCTGGATGCAAAAATTCGCAGTTCTGCCCCCTGACAGATTGACGAAACTAGTTGCGTCCAATAGAAGTCACAGTTAATCTCTAATTATGAACAAAAATTAAACTAAATAGCAGAGTCACAAGGAATGAAATGGCGGAGTCACAAATTGGAATAAAGCTAGATTCTTCGTTTGGATTAAAGTCAGCCATTATTCTTGCAGTTTTGGTCCTCGTCGTGCTTAGCGCATTTTGGACTTTAAAAGAGACTAGAGTCCGAAGTTTACATGACACCAAAATAATAAATGTTGCTGGAAAGCAACGTGCTTTGACACAGAAAACAGCAAGGTTACTTGCAGGTCAATATTCGGAAAAGTCATACCGCGAGCTAGAAAAAACAGTTGAAGAACTAAAAACAAATCAACAATTCTTAAACAAAAATCAAGAATTTAGTCTTAGTGCTGTTTTGAAAGGAATGCTTGAGGATGGGGAGCCGAGTTTAAACCAAATTTTGGACACTCACGTCAATAACGCGCTCAATTTGTTCAAAGTTAATCCGGAACAAACCCAGATTGACACATTATTAATAGCGCTAGACTCAATGTATATTCGAATAGACGAAGGAGTCCAGCAATTAGAGTTACAATCGTCGATTGAAGCTGAACAAAACATCGACTTCCTTAACATACTCATGGTAACTGTATTCTTTTTAGTTCTTGTAACTATTATCTTTGTTTATCTTCCGATGGACAAAAGATTAAAAAAATATTTATCAAAAACTACTCGATTTCAGGCTGTTGTTCGTTCAATGACAGAATGCATCAAAAGCGTTGATCGTGACTGCCGTCTCATCGGCATGAACCATGCTGGACTAAATTTAATTGGTGCAAGTTGTCTATCTCAAATCAAAGGTAATTCTGTTTTAGAACTAATCGCCCCAGCTTTTCATGAGCAATTTAAAAATGGTTTATCGCGTGTTTTTAAAGGGGAAATCGTTGATCAGGAATTTGAGATGATCGCGCTCGATGGAACAAGGCGATGGATGCATCAAATAGCAGTGCCATATCGTGAGCCTAATAGCGAAGAAGTGACAGAAATGATTGCCGTTACACGTGATATATCAAGTAGAAAACAGCAGTCTGAAAACATTGCAAAAATTAAGCGTATTGAATTAATAAGCACTGTTTCTGCTGGCATCGCTCATGATTTTAATAATATTTTAGGTATTATCTCTGGAAATCAACAAATTCTATCTCTGCATAATTCACAAGGCGAACTGCACACACCTATTCATCGTATTAAAGCTGCGGTTGAAAGAGCCTCTAACCTAACTAAGAAATTACTAAAGAGCTCAAAAGAACCTCTGTTAAAGATTGAATTAGTATCCATCAAAGACTTAGTTACAGGCTTGGAATCAATGTTTCAGCAAATTATTCCAAACAACGTCGCGGTAAACTGGAAAGTAGATTTAAACATTGAGAAGAAAGTTAATAAATATGAACTAGAAGATGTGATTTTAAATCTTGTTCTGAATGCCAAAGACTCCATTGAACACCATGGAAATATTGATATTCGGATATCGAAAAAGAACAGACGCTTGTTAAATGAAGACTACGTAGTAGCCGCGCCAGAAGAGGCAGACGATTACATTGTAATTGAAGTAGAAGATAGTGGTTGTGGTATAGAAACTGATAAATATGAAGATATGTTTTTACCTTTTAAAACATACAAAAGCGCGGGGACCGGACTCGGCTTATCAATGGTGTATGGATTTGTAGGTCGTTACAATTATGGTCTATCTCTGCATTCTATTCTGGGCAAAGGTTCTTGTTTTAAAATTTGGATACCATGTACAGGTGTTTCAACTAACTCTTTCAACCTTGAAGATGATTTGTCAGAACGTAAAAGTACTAACTGTCAGCCTTTAAATATAGTGTTAATTGATGATGAAACTGAACTTTTAAATATTGTGAGTGAACTTCTAAAAAGCAAACTTCATATTGTGCACGCATTCAATAAACCCTCAGATGCACTGCGATACGTTGACTCCACCTCACAGCCGATTGATGTGATTGTGACCGATGAGGTAATGCCGGGAGAAATACAAGGTCATGATTTAGTTAATAAATTTTATGGCCATATTCCGATTGTTTTGATGACAGGGTATTCAGAGCCGAAAAACATAAATGGTTTAGAAGATGTTCTTCTAAACAAACCATTTACAGTTGAGGAACTTATCGAAAAAATATACTCAGTAATTTGAACCACTGGCGCCTTCGGCTCGAGCTTGGGTGTCAGACAACTTCTGCGTATTGACAGCAATAGGTACTTTTTTACTAGTTAGCACTTGAAGCACACTTTAAATCAGACTCACTTTCGGCAACCATTCCGATCAAATTCAGCAG
>JAOMVH010000157.1 GCA_028356795.1 Aliiglaciecola sp.
CGAAAACTAAACATCCCCCCTACGAGGTTTTTAAGTAGGTATAACCTTTCAAGCAGTCTTCATAAAAGTCAGTCCATTTCACCCCTTCTCGCGGGCGCATGCCGCCGCTAGCAATATTGGCATCAATCAGTTTTTTCACTTCTCGCGCCATCGACTTAGGGTGATATTGCATAATGGATAAAACATCATCTACCGATGAGCCGGTAACAACTTCTTCAATGTAAAAATCTAATGGGTCGTCATCGTGGCTGAAAATATGCACTTCGTTGAGTCGTCCAAAGAGATTGTGCATGTCGCCCATCACATCTTGGTAGGCACCGGTCAAAAACATGCCTAAGTGATATTCTTCATCTTTATTCAGCGAATGCATCGGCAGTACATCCGAGATCCCTTTTTCCAATACAAACTTATCGATTTTGCCATCGCTATCACAGGTAATGTCTACCAATGAGCAATTCACCGTGGGTTTTTCGTTCATTCGAGACAAAGGCACAATGGGAAGGACCTGGTCAATTGCCCATGTATCTGCAGCCGATTGAAACACAGAGAAATTACACAAGTATTGAGATGATAAGTTGAAATCTAACTCTTGCATGTCTTCGGGTATAAAGTCTTGCCGTTGAATACCAGCTTGCAACTCAACCATAATTTGCCAATACAAGGTTTCTATTTTTGCTAGTTCCTCCAAACTTATGACTCTAAGTTTGAACGCATCGGCAGCTTGTTCCTTGTATTGAGAAGCATCGTTGAAGATTTCCTGAAGGTTTTCTTTATGTTCAATATCATCAATTAACTGACGCATATTCGTCACTAAAACGTGTTCCCCATCGACCTTTTGGGTGTCCATTTGGGCACTATTAGCGCGGATCTCTCCAACAATTTCAGCCACTACACAACTGTGATGGGCAGTGATAGCGCGGCCACTTTCACTGACAAGAGTAGGGTGAGGAACCTTTTCTAAATCACAGACCTCTTTCATGCCAAACACCACATCTGCCACATATTCTTCGATGTTGTAATTCATTGAAGAATCATTTGTTGACTTGCTACCATCATAATCAATCCCGAGCCCTCCGCCGACATCTACATAGTCGAGTTTAAAGCCCATATGATGAAGCTCGGCATAAATCATTGCGCCTTCATTAATGGCTTCTTTGACCGCGCGAATATCGGTGAGTTGACTGCCAATGTGAAAGTGTAAAAGCTTAAAACAATGTCCAAGACCTTGCTCTTCAAGATAACGAGCGGCGTTAATAATCTCAGTGATGGTTAGACCAAACTTGGCGCGATCCCCGGCAGACCCCTCCCATTTACCGCGTCCCTTGACGGTCATCTTCGAGCGCAATCCGATTATAGGTTCAATATCTAGCTCTTTTGACCACTTAACCAGCATGATGAGTTCAGAAAACTTCTCGATCACCACAACCACTTTGCGACCGAGCTTTCTGGCTAGCAGTGATAAACGAATAAACTCTTCATCTTTGTAACCATTGAGGATAGTCAATGAATCAGGGGGAGTGTTAAATGCCAGAACGGTAAGTAACTCGGCCTTCGAACCGGCTTCAAGCCCATAGCTGAATTTTTCGCCGGCATCGACAATTTCTTCTACCACTTCGCGCATCTGATTAACTTTGACCGGGTACACACCACGATATTGACCCTGATATTCAGCTTCTTCAATGGTCTTAACAAATGTCTCATTTAGCAGCGCAACTTGCGATCGCAGAATATCGTGAAAACGCAAAACCACCGGAAATTGGATCCCTTCCTCTTTTATCTCGGCAATCACATCTTTAAAATCGATTCGCATTTCCTCGTTGTGAGCGTCAGGCGTGACATGCAGGTTTCCATTTGGACCTATCTCAAAATAACCGCCACCCCAGCGCTTTACACCGTATAATTTTTCAGCGTCTTCAACCGACCACTTGCCGCGTTTAGGCATTTTACTTCTCCACTAATCTCATCATGAAAGTACAAAATAGGGCAATGTCACCATTGCCCTTGTTGATACTTTCTAGGCCCGTTTCTTTTCGATTATTGGGCATCTATCAATACCGATAGTATATGTCTGACTGCAAGCATAAGGGTACTGTTTTGTCACAAAAGTTCGTAGGTGAACACTTCCTCGAAGGGACACCCAAACACCACTGCAATCTTAAAGGCTACCTCTAATGAAGGCGAGTATTTGCCCTTTTCGATTGCCATGATGGTTTGCCGTGTTACACCGATGCGTTCAGCCAAATCTTGCTGCGTCATCTCATTGGCAAAGAAGCGTTTTTCGCGTACTCGATTAACAATGTGAAATTCGACCACAATTAATAACCTCTGCGATAATAAAAAATTTGACCGGCAAAGCGCACAACCTCCGACAGGATAAATGAAAACATCAGAATGTGAGCTGTTAGCAAGGGTATTTGCATAGAGCTATTGTGATCGGCAAAATCCGGGTTGTACTCTACAATGATAATCCGTCCCAGGGTGAGCATCACACCAATCACTAAAATGGTGTAGCCAATGTTATTTGCCTTATATTCATACATTTTGTCACGCTCGTCAGAACCAAACTCAGCGGCTTTGTAGTTGGTGGCACTAAGCACAGAATGAAAAATCACTTCAACCACCACACTCAAAATAATGGCTTTTAATAGCAGTTCTAGCGCCGCCTCTTTTGCTAATTCCGCGGGTGCGCCATGCAACAAAGCGATGTTGTAAAAATAGTAACCAAAAATACCCAAGGTACTGAACAATGAAATCCAAGCACTTTTTTCTTTAAAAGACATATCCATAAATAACCCTCCACGTTGACTTGGACACAGAGTAAACAAAACCAAACTCAGTGTCAAATATTTTTAACTTAGAGTTTCATATATATTACTTAAAGGTGATTATTAGTTACTTTTCATTCACCAATATCTTCGTTCCACAACTCGGGATATTCTTCAATAAAGCGTGTCATTAACTGAATGCATTCCGGGTTTTGCAGCACTTCTATGGCAACGCCTCTGTCTTGCAACAATTTCTCTTCACCTAAAAAGGTATTGTTTTCTCCGATGATCACTTTGGGAATTTCATACAGCAAAATAGCACCTGAACACATAGAGCAGGGCGATAGCGTGGTATACAAAACGCTATTCTTGTAAACCGATGCAGGTTGACGACCGGCGTTTTCGAATGCATCCATTTCACCATGTAGAACTGGGCTCCCAGATTGCACGCGTCGATTGTGTCCCCGTCCGATTATCTCGCCTTCATGTACAATGACCGAGCCTATTGGTATGCCCCCTTCATCTTTGCCTTTTTTAGCTTCCTCAATGGCAGCTTGCATGAATTTATCCAAAATTAACTCCTATTGTGGTTTGGCAAGTAATGGCAAATAGCCTGAATTATCATTGCATATACTCTATTTTAAAATCTTGCCTGATCATAAAATGGCAGGGCCTTGCAGTGACAGGCAGCGTTTATTGGAACAACATCGACATGTCACAATCTAGCAGTATAGTGTCTAATCCTTGCTTGCAGAGATAAATATTGCGTTGAAATAACACAGGAATAACGAACCGATGAAAATCCTTGTTGATACCCATTCACACACAGTGGCAAGTACCCATGCATACAGTAATGTGCATGATTATTTTCGCCAGGCA
>JAOMVH010000155.1 GCA_028356795.1 Aliiglaciecola sp.
TAAATAAGTTAGTTTAAATTATTTTGAATCTAACTATGTTAGATTATTGCCGATTATATATTCTGAGAATAGCGCGTGAAAATAAGTAGCAATTTTGATTCAGGCAACATCATCGTTGTCAAAGATCAGCAGCCCAATGATATCGAGTTACAAATAAGACAAGACAATGAGTCTGACTTTTACCAATGGTTTCACTTCAAATTAGACTCAACGCCATTTGTTGAGCATAACATCACACTGAGTAACCTAGCCAAGTCGGCCTATCCTGATGGTTGGAAAGGTTATCAAGCCGTAGCGTCTTATGATCGTCAAGAATGGTTTCGAGTCGACAGCGAGTTTGATGGTGACAATCTGTTGATATCTCATACACCAGAGTATTGTGTAACTTATTATGCTTATTTTGCCCCTTACAGCTACGAACGCCATTTAGACCTTTTATCTTCAGCGCAAGTATCATTTGACTGTGAGCTGCAACACTTGGGTGAAACGCTAGATGGTAGAGATTTTTCGATGCTCAGAGTAGGGCAACCTGAAGAAGGTAAAAAAGTCATTTGGGTTACGGCTAGGCAACACCCAGGTGAGACGATGGCCGAATGGCTAATCGAAGGCTTTTTGGAGCGTTTATTAGATGAAGACGATGGCGTTGCGCGCAATCTGCTAGACAAAGCCGTATTTTATGTGGTTCCCAATATGAACCCAGATGGTTCAGTGCGTGGTCATTTGCGCACTAACGCCTGTGGCGCTAATCTCAATAGAGAATGGCAAGCTCCTACAATGGAGCGAAGCCCAGAAGTTTATTTAGTGATGCAAGAGATGCAAGAAACAGGCGTTGATATGTTCCTTGATGTGCATGGGGACGAAGCACTGCCATATAATTTTGTGGCTGGTAGTGAGGGTAATCCCCGGTACAACGACAGAATTAACCAGTTAGAGAACAAATTTAAAGACGCATTCATGTTAGTGACACCTGAATTTCAAGATGAATTTGGCTATGACAAAGATGCACCTGGTGAAGGTAACATGACAGTTGCCACTAACGCAGTTGGAGAAATGTACGATTGCTTATCGTATACCCTTGAAATGCCGTTTAAAGATAATGCATTATTGCCTGACCCAGCTTACGGCTGGTCACCAGCGCGTTGTAAGCAATTAGGTGAGGATGTGTTGGTTGCTATTCACGCTGTCGTCGACGATTTGCGTTAGGTTTTCGCACAATTTGAAGTAAATAAAGCATTTAAATTTAATAACAATAAAAAAAGGGGATTGACTTGGAAGGTTTACACGATTTCTTAAAGCTTATGGACAGCTGGCTGGGAGGGAATGCATTGTTCCCGTTCATTTTGCTGGGAACGGGCTTGTTTTTTACGCTATATCTTGGTTTTCCGCAGATCCGTTACTTCAAACACGCTTGGAAGGTAGTCACTGGAAAGTTTGATAAATCGAGTGATCCGGGTGATACCTCTCATTTCAGAGCCTTGACAACAGCCTTATCTGGTACCGTCGGTACAGGTAATATCAGTGGTGTGGCATTTGCCATATTCTTGGGTGGCCCTGCAGCGTTATTTTGGATGTGGGCAACTGCATTCTTTGGTATGACAACAAAATTTGTCGAAGTTACCTTGTCCCATAAATACCGTGAAAAAACGGAAGATGGCACCATGGCCGGTGGTCCCATGTATTTCATGGACAAAGGTCTCAACATGAAATGGTTGGCGGTACTTTTCGCTATCGCAACAGTAATCAGCTCATTTGGAACAGGAAACCTGCCGCAAAGTAATGGTATTGCAACCAGTATTCAAGAAACCTTTGGTTTTGAGCCTTGGATAGTGGGAAGCGTTTTGGGGATCCTACTCGCGTTGGTTATCCTTGGCGGTATCCAGAGAATCGCTGCGGTAACCTCTAAAATTGTGCCCTTCATGGCGGCGGTTTATCTGATTGGTGCCTTTGCCGTTATATTTGCCAATTTGGAAAATATCGGTCCATCGTTTGCTGCGATAATTGGTGATGTGTTTACTGGCTCAGCTGCAACCGGTGGATTCTTAGGTGCTTCTATCGCGTACGCATTCAACCGAGGCGTAAACCGTGGGTTGTTCTCGAATGAAGCGGGGCAGGGTTCTGCACCGATTGCACATGCCGCTGCAAAAACCAAAGAGCCTGTCTCTGAAGGTGTGGTTTCTATTTTAGAACCTTTCATCGATACTATTATTATTTGTACCTTAACGGGGCTGGTTATTCTGTCATCTGGCGTGTGGAAAGAGAAACACGAAAATGTCTTTGAACGCTCTAGTTTAGAGTTTATTGCCGGTAGTTATGATGAGACAAATGAGCAAGACAGAAACAAGCTTTATGAACATATCAACCGGATATCCAGTGATGGGGTAGAACTGTTCAATGGTGATATACAGGTAGTGTCTGGTAAAGCGGTAAGTAGTGGTTTTACCATTATGCATGCTCGTTCTATTGCCGAAGATGTTGTGATCACTGTGGGTGGTGAAGAAGACCTATTCACCGGAACGATGAAAATTGTTGACGGGAATATTGTTAAAGACAATATTGTGTTAACTGGTAAATCCTTGGTTCACTCCGCACGCCTTACTACAATCGCATTTACTAAAGGCTTCTTTGGTGAATTTGGTCAATATATTGTGTCTGTTGGTTTATTATTGTTCGCATTCTCAACAGCCATAGCTTGGTCTTATTACGGCGACAGGGCAATGACCTACTTGTTAGGATCAAAATCTGTTATGCCATATCGCGTTGTTTACGTAGCCGGTTTTGTTTGGGCATCCTTTTCTGATACTGAACTTGTCTGGACGCTAGCAAGTGTCGCTATTGTCGTGATGACATTGCCTAACTTGTTTGGCTTACTGATGCTAAGTCGGGAAATGAAAGCTACCGTTAAAGACTATTGGAAGCGATTTGATGAAGAAAACAAATCCTAACTAAATTGTTAATCGTATTAAAACAGCGCGGGTATACCGCGCTTGTTTTTTCTTAACCCTTAGAGAGTAAAAATGGCACTAACTGATTGCCCTTCGTGCAATAAAAAAATATCAGATAAGGCGAAGTCCTGTAACCATTGTGGTTTAGCTATCGGCGAATCTTCTAGCGAAGACCTAGTTAGAAAGCAAAACTTGAACAAGTTTCATAAGCACCACAGTATTCAGAATCAATCTATGGTTGCCATGTTGATGTTTATTGCAGGTTTTGCCTTTATGTATTGGGGCACCGCCCAACCAGATTCAATTCAATACACTGCTTCAATTGGTTGCTCTGTTGTGGGCTTTGTTTGGTACATTATTAATCGTATACGTTTATTGTTTTTGAAGAAGTCATAATCATGGATATAGATGCGCTAGTAAAATCAATGTCACAACAAACATATGAGCGCTTATTACAAGCCGTCGAAACGGGTAAATGGCTGGACGGCTCAGAGTTGAGTGAGGCACAAAAAGAAAGCAGTCTGCAAGCCGTGATGATGTATCAAGCTAAGATCCTAAATCTAGATGAGCACATGATGATCAATAACGAAGGCGAAATAAACCATAAAAGTCGCCAACAATTTAAAAATGAGTTTGCACAACAAGGCAGCATAGCGCGGTTCAAACAGGATGATTTTTAGTAAATTTTTTAAACCCAAATATCAACACCCTGATCCACAAATTAGACTTCAAGCGATTGAATCACTGTCTCCTTCAGAGC
>JAOMVH010000156.1 GCA_028356795.1 Aliiglaciecola sp.
ATTTCTATCCTAACTGAATAACTAATTTTGCAATGGGCGCTATTATACCTAGCATCTATGTGCGCACAAACGGATTGTGTTTAGTTCAATAACAAACTTATTCAGGCTTCAGACTGCGTAATTTTTATTAGCGTCTAATTGGACATATAAAACCATCGGGTTTAATCGCTAGAACATCACAATTTAACGAATCAATCACATGCTCCGCTGTATTACCTATCAAAGCAGCAGTGATACCCGTCCTTCCTACCGTTCCTATGACAACAAGTTCTGCATCAATTTGTTGCGCAACATTTGGGATCACATCTTCCGGTAAGCCTTCATTAACAAACACACGTTTAGAATCAATATTAAATTTCTTGGTATGCTCTATCATGCCTTCTTGATGATGTTTTTTAACCGATTCTGTATAACTCGTCGGATCGAACTCGGGTATTTCTATCGCAATGTTAACGGGTGTGCCAGGGTAGGAGTTGACAATGTTGGGGTAACCGCTAAGCAAATTTGCTAGTTCAATGGTGATTTTTGTCATTTTATTATTAAGGTTTTGATGCTCCTCATCTTGTGTTCCAACATCAAGTGCTGCCAACAAATTTCCATTTTCTGGCCAATCATGTTCCTTGACCAATAAAGTAGGAACGGGAGACTTTCTTAACAAATGCCAATCGGTTGGCGTAAAAATAACCGATTTTAGCGTGTCATGCTCACGCGTGCCTTTTACAACAAGATCATAATTGTTGTCTATGACTTCGTAGATAATGCTTTCGAAGGGACGATTATGCCAAACAACTTTAATATCAAGTGAAACTGGGTATTTAGTAGCAAGCGGTTGAACTATTTCTGCTAGCCAGTCTGTTCTATCATCGACTACAGCTTGACGCATGGTTTCGCGCTCATCAACAGAGAGCATGGTGGTCATTTCATAGGAAAAATCATAGATAGTCAGAAAGGCCGTGACACTTGCGCCAGTTTTTGTGGCGATTAGTAGCGCTCTATCTAATGCTTTTTGTTCATCAGTTTCTGGGGCTATAACGGCGAGTATTTTATTAAACATGACAATTGCTCCTTGAGCGTCATGACCATAAATTCAAATATGGTCACAACTTCATTACCTAACTATACTTTAAGTGTATGAGCCGATAGTAAATTTGCCAACTTGCTGAAGCTAAAAATGAAGGTTTATGCTCGTTGTCCCAATTTTTCAGAGCAGCTTACATCATCTAGCTGTTGACCTATTTTTCCTTTTAATGCCGCTTCGTCAGTGATAACAATTAATTTGCCATCAACAGATATTATGTTTTCTTTTTGGAAGCGGGTTAACAATCTACTTACGGTTTCAACTGTTAAGCCTAGATGATTACCTATCTCGTTTCGTGTCATGGTTAGGTTAAACTCTGTTGATGAAAAACCTCGCTGAGAAAACCTATCTGACAGGTTAACCAGGAAGTGACCAAGTCGCTCTTCGGCAGTACGTTTGTTGAGAATCATCATCATACTGTGATCTTGGTTTATCTCAGTACTCATAATTTTAAGCATTTCTTTTCGTAGGGCAGGTAAATGTGAACTCATCTCATCGAGTTTTTCATAGGGCAATTCACAAATCATCGACGTTTCCATCGCTTGAGTAAAGCTTTGGTACTGTTGAGAATGTAAGCCATCGAAACCCACAATATCACCTGGAAAATGGAAGCCAGTGATCTGTTGCTCACCATCTGAAGACGTAATGTAAGATTTGAAAGAGCCGCTTCTTATTGCAAACAAAGAAGTGAAAGATTGCCCTGGGATCGTCAGTTGATCATTTTTGTGAAGTGGCCTTTTACGCTCTATGATGTCGTCAAGACTTTCCATTTCAGTCTGGTTTAATGCTACGGGTATACACAGGTGGTTGAAGCTACAGTTTTGACACCTAATGCTAAAGTTAGATTGACCTGACATTCTCTGCTCCTTGTTTTTACCAAGTATGAATCGCATTCGCTATTAAAATCAAGCCAAAACTACATAATAATATCGCGATGCTTTGTCTAACAACTGACTTATTAAGTAACTCACGCAATTCTTTAGCAGTTCCGCCCATTGCCAACATAACCGGGAGCGTTCCCAAACCAAAAAACAACATAGTAATAAAACCAGACAAAGGGTCACCTGTTGAAACACTCCAGCTTAGAGTGGAATACACTAATCCACAGGGCAGCCAGCCCCAAACCATCCCATAGGGTAGTGCATAGATCGGGTGTTTAATAGGAATAAGCTTTTTAGACAAGGGACTTATCATACGCCAAAAATAGCCCCCCATTCGTTCTACTTGTGTGAGTAAATTAGACCACCTACCAATATAAAGACCCATCAAAAACATAAAAACACCACCAATTACAGGTAATATTTGCGGGTTTAAATAGGGGCTAAGTGTAACTAAGCTACCCAATGAACCAGCAATCGCGCCAGCAACAGCATAAGCTGAAATCCGTCCTATGTTGTAGGCAAGCAAAAACGGATAAGGGTTTCGGTTTTTGGGAAGCATAAAAGTAAAAGAAGTGACTATGCCGCCACACATGCCTACACAGTGAACACTCCCTGCTAATCCGATTAACAAGGCGGATAACAAGGTTGAATCAGTCATGCTTTATAGATGAGTCTGAAGCGTTAGTTGTTGCATTTTTATTGTCAACATCATCATCAAACAAAATATTGTATCCTTGCCTCTCGAGATCTTCGAACTGATCTGACTTAACAGCCCAGAAAAAAACGCCAATAGCTATTAGCACTAAAATAATGGCAATAGGGATTAGTACATAAATAATATTCAAGTTAGTATCCGAACCAAGGGTTGTGTTTTTATATCGTTATTTGAGTAATCTTACCGAATTCGAGACAACGATGATAGAACTAAGCGACATACCAATAACCGCCATCCAAGGGGTTAAATAGCCTGCAACGGCTAACGGTAAGATCAAAATATTGTAGCCGATTGCCCAGGCCATATTCTGTTTGATTTTACGCCGTGTTTTCGTCGCCATTTTAAACAGCTGCATTAAGTTTGTGAGTTTAGGTGTCAGCATGACTATATCTGCGGAACGCTTTGACATGTCCGTGGCATCACCCATTGCGATAGACACGTTAGATAGTGCTAAAACCGGCGCATCATTAATACCATCGCCAACCATAAGGACTCGCTCGCCTTTTACCTGACAATCTTTTATAAATGCTAATTTTTGTTCTGGATTTTGTCTCCATATTAGGTTTTGGAGACCTAGTTGGTGACCTATGTGTTCCACATTTTTTTTGTCGTCACCGCTCAAAATGATAATGCGCTCATTGCGCACTCCTTCATGCATAAGGTTATTTATCATTTCGATGGCATCGTCTCTAAGTGAATCTTCAAGTTTAAATGAAGCCATAAGCTGATTGCCTTTTTGTAGAAAAATCTGAGATTTATCTATTACATTAGCCAACTCGGGGCAGGGGTGCATAAAATCAAATTTGCCAATCCTATATACAACGTTGTCGTTTACCCCTTCAACGCCATTCCCCACAACACTTTTAACAGAATCAAATGAGCACGGTGAATAATTAGAAAAAGCTTTTGCAATTGGATGCTCTGAATAGGCTTCTAAGCCTGCAGATATCTCTAAGACCTGTGTTTTTACACTCT
>JAOMVH010000158.1 GCA_028356795.1 Aliiglaciecola sp.
AATCATTGAACGTTCTGTATGAATACACGTTGCTTTTGTTTGCAGTTATCCGCCCTGATTCAAAAGTACCCGTGCTCTTTTAGCCAAATTTGGAGGGAAGTGCTGCTGTAGCCAATTGAGTTGATTTTGCTTTTCTACTTTTCTGTAACTGGCTTTTAGGGCTGCTACTTTATCTTTAAACGCTGCCTGCTTATCCCATGTGGCTTGCAAGCGCTGAGCGGCTTCATGGCCAAATTGGGCTTCAATCATGGCTAATTTGTTTTGTTGAGAGTCAGGCAGTGACTTGATTTTTTGCAAGGCTTGTATCTGCAATGATGGCTCAAAAGCTTGTTTTTCCTGTTCGGGTAAATTGGCAAAATGATGTTCAATGAGCTGTTGTTTTTGTTGTTGGTCTAAAGTCTGATCGGCGGCGATTTGATAGCGAGCCAGAGCGCTTGTTTCGATGTTTTGTTCAAAACCAAACAGTACTTCAATTTCTGTATTGCTAAAGTAGCTGTGTTTTAGGTTGTTTATAAGGTCTAAGCGGTATTGGATCTCTTCCAGTGCGCTGGCGTAATTCACGGTTTGTGCTTCAACATTAGCCAGTGCTTGCTTGTAGTTTATGTAACGAGCAAAAAGCGCGGTAAACTGTTGGCAACCTGCTGATGATAGCGCCACCGAATTACAGTGAGCTTTAGCGAAGCTCATCAGTGTGTCGATATGTTGCGAGTCGGCTTCAAGAATGATGGCATCAAACACATCTTTGAGTCCCTCATATAACTCAAATTCGTTACCCTTGGAGCTAATTGATGGAAGCACTGATAGGTCTTTTTTTAGAGTGTGGTTTTGGCTCGGTTCTACCTTGTTGGAAGTTATAGAACTCAGTTCAACATCAAGACTGCCTTGGTGAGAAGCCGGCTCTTGTGCGTTTGAATATAGAAACATTAGCACAACAGCCAACAAGCCTGCTGCGCCAATAATAAGATAGCGAGACACTGAAATTATAGTCCCATCTGTTTCAAACGGTTTCCGTGCCTGATAAATACAGTGACGGGATCTGTTTCAAATAAATGGTGAATGCCAAACGTTTGGTTAACCTCGTCTAGGTGGTTCATTCTGTAGTTATCTTTGAGCACATAACCCAAATGAGAGCTGCATGATGACACTAAGCCATCGCTTGGTTCGTTAAATGCCAAGCCAAGAATGGCAATAACCGGATCGGCAATATCAAACACATTGGTGTAGGTTGATGCACCGCTCCACGAAAAATAATACACGTCATTGCTTGCCAGTAAATCGCCATTATTTGCACAATAGGCGCTAGGCATCCCCTCTGGGTATTCACTGTTGAATTCAAGGGTTCTCTCGGTGGTTAATGCTTCAAGGGCGGCGATGGTATCAGTAGGCAGATTGCTAGGGTTACTACCCGACACCAACTCTAACAAGTTGGTAAATGCGTTAGCCACTGTGCCAGCAACACTCTCAAGTCCAGAGTTTGCTGGTAAGCTGTTGCGTACCACATCAGCCACACTTGATCCCCAATTCACACCCGCTACCGAAGTTGCAGAAGCAACTAAATCCGGTGCAACACTGGCCACATAGCGAGCCGTTGGACCACCATGACTGTGACCGATAAGGTTGACTTTTTCAGCACCCGTTACAGCAAGTACATCTTCTACATAGGCGAGTAACTGCTCTCCACGCACTTCAGTAGAATTTGCTGGTGATACGGTTGCAACAAATACCTGTGCGCCATTTTGTGACAACTTACTGGGTACTTTGTAAAAATAATCAGCCCAAAGTATGTCGTCAAAGCCGAACAAACCGTGAACCAATACAATGGGGTATTTCGTTTTCGCGTATGAGCCTGCATAGCTGTGTTGTGCCCAGCTTAACGATAATGTCAGCAAGCAACAGACGAATAAAAGCTTTTTCATGTGTTTTCCTTTTATCTCTTTTTTTTAGAAGTAGGGTAAGAGGTATGACATCTGACCTCTTGGTTGTAAATGATTGGTTAATTAATTAACAAACGCAATACATTTTCTTCATTTTCGGGTATTTTTTTTCACTTTTAGCTAGAGGCTGCTGATCTATGATTTTTTCGGCGAGCTGGGCGGAATTTATACATCAAACATCAACAGCCCCTAAGCAATCCCCTAGATCCAAGAGTGAATTGAAGCCTATCCGCTGAGGACAAATAATTATTAAATGACTTATATATGTCATCAGTGAAAAAGGTAATTTTCACTCAGAGCCAAGAAAATAAAACCCTTAGACGACAGTGGGACTAACGTTAATGAAATGTTAAGCGCTGAAATTGTTATAGCTTAAACCGATTTTATTATACGGTAAGTTTGACATTTACCTATATGCTTTACGCCACTATCATCAGCCATGTCGTTTATGGCTAACAATTAGAATGGGTCTATTTATGAAGCTTTCTCGTAAACTTTCATCTTTCCTAAGCTATGGCGTTGTTGTTACAACCTTATTATTGAATGGGCAGGCACTTGCCCACGATGTTGGATTGCAACTATGGAGCTTGCGTAATCAATTTGCAGAAGATCCACACAAAGCACTTGATCAAATCCAAGATTGGGGAATTCATGCAGTTGAAGGTAGTGGCAATCTTTATGGCTTCAGTGTGGAAGAGTTTCGTGCTGAACTAGATAAACGAGGTATTGATATTGTTAGTACCGATACTAGCTATGAAGAGGTCAGAGATAACCCAATAGCTGCGGTGTATCGTGCAAAATTTTATGGTGCAAATTTCACTACCTTTTACTGGATACCTCACAGTGATGGATTTACGATTGATGACGCCAAAGTCGCCGTAGAGGTAATGAATAAAGCGGGTGCCTTGATGAAAAGGCATGGTATTACTTTACAATATCACCCTCATGGTTATGAGTTTCAGCCACATAACGGTGAAACCGTTATGGATTATATGATCCAGAATGTGGATCAAGCTCAGTTTCAGCTAGACGTATTCTGGGCCAAACAAGGTGGTGTTAACCCCGCAGAATTATTGAAAAAATACCCAGGTCGGTTTACCTCATTGCATTTAAAAGACAGATTAAAGGGAACTCCAGACTCGTCTAATGGTGCTGCTGATAAAGAGACAAATGTGATCTTGGGTGCTGGTGACATCGATATTGCAAGTGTTATGGCCGAAGCAAAAAGGCAAGGGATTCGTTACTACTTCCTAGAAGATGAATCTTCAAGAGTTATTCAACAAGTGCCTCAAAGTATTAATTACCTAAAGTCGTTGGAAAAGTATTAGCGCTGACGTCAGCATTTGAAATGGGATGCTGTCTTTAGGCCTTCACACTTTTGTTGGCTGTGGCCGAGGACAATATCACTTGATTTTTGCCAAGCCTTTTGGCTTTGTAGAGGGCGTCATCGGATAAATTTATCATGTCTTCTAGACTGTGTTGTGACAACTTATCACCATTGATTTGGTGTTGCTGACTGCCAGCAACACCAAAACTAGCGGTCACTTTTATGTCAATATCGCTTAATGAAACGACAGATTTTTCAAGGGCCAAGCGCAGCCTCTCAGCTTGTTGACCTGCTTGCTCCAAGGATGTTTCTGGTAGCATTAGAA
>JAOMVH010000159.1 GCA_028356795.1 Aliiglaciecola sp.
TGAATGGGGGGCAGATAACTGATAATCTAAACATTTGCAGATCGTCGTAAATCAGCGGATAGACGATCACTTTGTACGTATTTCGGACGGTCGGGATTTTTAGAGGTGAATTGTGGGATTGAGCGATCAACAGACGGTGGGAGAATTCTGCATATTAACATCTCAATGGATTGTGTCAGGCGAGTCTGCCTGACATTTCCATTATACAGTTGTAATGTATTTCTCTTATGGTTCTAACCTCACCAAAATCTCGCTCTTTTTCAGCTATCATCAGCATAGATGTTGAGGAAGGCACAATTTTTTTAATCACATCGTCTAACGTTGATGCGGCTAATTTCTCGCGCAATCCCAATTCAATGCCAAAGGCCAATACATGGTCCCGTTTCAAATCAGCTAAAATTTTCACGCCGCCCATTTCCTGAGCCAGCTCATGATCGAGATGCTTCCCTATACCTTCATATATTGCTGTACTTAGCAGATCATAATGTGGGGTCATGGTTATGTAGTTTTTGCTAATAAAAAATGACAGGTTCTTTAAATGTGCATCACCATTTCCCACCATGGCATTGAAACAAGCCCAGCGAAATATTTCTAATAGTGTTTTAGCTTTTGTACGCGTTTTATTCACGATATTCACTAAACTTGCGACATTGTTATTGCTGTATTTTGTCAAGTGCGGGTAATTCAAAAGCTGACAGCCATCCAACATATGCAACCTTTGCTGGTGTGGGTGATGTCCTTTTCTGTCAAATCGCTCAATCATATAAGCAGGCTCTGGAAAATAAACGATATCGACAAGCGGCACATTGAGTCCACATTTATCAGCAAGTTTCATCACAAACCACTCGTTGATGGGTGTTTGGTAATATACATCTGGATCTGAATGACATGGTTTTAGGATGTGAGTTGAAGGCATGTTGCCACTTGGCTCATATAATTTTCCCTCATGTAACACGACTAACATCTTGTGTTGCGCACCGGCTAATGACATACGTTTCCGCTCACTACGATTTAATGGTGTCTTCGGTAGCGATTTAATACGGGTGTTCATTTCTTCATTGGTCAGTGAGTGTATATCACCTTCTGGAATAGTGGTGTCTGGTGGCAGTAATGTGATTGCCCCAGCAGATTCAGCACCAGCTTTCGTTAATAATGCAAACACGTCCTCTACAGGCTCCCTGATATCTCTGGCAAGTAACTCTCGTGCTTTTTCCTCTGGCAACAGGTTGTCAAAGAACCATTGAATGGGGCGAGTAGATGAGCCGTCTGTTTGCTTATCTTCTATCAAGGGAATACTCGGAGATATCGGAAAGCTTTCTGGTGCAGCTAACCAATTAGGCTCATACACAAAGGACCAGATGTTATTATCTTCTGATAACTCGCCAACTAGGCTTTTGTCGATAAACACATTCAAAATACGACGCATTACAGCTTATCCTGTGATAATGAGTTCAATTTGGTTTCTTTCCATTGCCGTTAACATTTCTGTTTGCATAGGAATATCAAGTGTCACAGTGATCCCAAGAGCATCGAGGACATTCAATACACGCCCTATCTCAACGGTTGGTTTTCCATTTTCAAATTCACTGGTGAACGTGGTGCCATTTCCACTTAATGAAGCTGAAGTGGCTTGGTCAAGCCCTTGATGCTTCCTCACTAGCTTGGCAATCTGCCCTATTTGCTTAGTATCAGTAATTGTAACCTGCATTCTGACCTCATAGTATATGCGTTCGCGGTAATTTTAGCTTATTTATAGTGGAAACAACACAAATATATGCGAACGCATAAATAATTCGTTTGAAGCTAAAAATACTTATTAATATATGCGAACGCGTATAGAAAACATTAAAGAACAAGTTGTCGGTGAACAATAAAGTTGGCAACTTTGGATAGCTCCGATGAGCAATTTATAGACATAGCCGAACATCATCTTCAAGGGTAAGTTTACGGACATCAGGGTCAGACAAATGCCTAAAAATCGATACTAATGACCGTCCGCTCCTTGTCTATTTGAGTCAGTCATTAACACTTGTGGGTCAGCAAAGTACGTATTTCCGACTCTGGGCCCACTTCCTGTCGATGGTAACATTTGGACGAAGGCCAAACTCCATCAAAATGCAATTGACTTTTTGCATAAGACACACGAATTGAAGTTCAGGACCTTTAATTTGACCTTGACTCAGCAAACACCCTCTATTTACAACTACTGCTTTGAGAAACCAATTAAAAGGGCGATATGCAAAAGTCGTTGAGAGATTACGAAATTTCTGTTTTTACGCAATCTTTACACATTCTATACGTTGGTTGACAGTTTATTAGATACAATTCAAATAGGTTGCAAGCATAAGTATTGCGGTAATGCTTATATTTATGTCGATTTTGAGGACTATGAGATGTCGCTAACAAAGCACTATTTTCTATCTGTATTTTCGTTGTTATTCCTCATTTCAGGTTGCGGAGGAGGCGGAGAAACTGCTGACCAGCCAGTTACACCAGCTCCCACTCCAGCACCCATACCCGAGACTGATAACGGCATTCCAGTCGTTAAAGAGATTGGGACATACAGTGTTGTATTGGATGAAGATATCACCTACGCAGATGGGCTTGCTGTCGATAATTCAAACTCTGATCCATTTGCAATACCCCTGAAATTAGATGTTTATTATCCAGAAAACGATGCTTCTACAAGGCCTGTTTTTATGTTTATTCATGGTGGAGGGTTTACAGGTGGTACAAAAACTAAACCTGAAATCGTAGAAATGGGTAATTTCTATGCTTCAAGAGGTTGGGTGTTTGTTTCAATAGACTACAGAACAACAGAAGAATTAGGTTCATTGCAAGGCCTGTCACAACAAGATGTGATGGCCCGATACAGAGGTCTCGCTCCGCAAGAGTGGATTGAGTATGGCATTCAAGGAGCCGAGAAAACAAAAGAACTCCAACAGAGCGTCGCTATGTATATGGCTCAAAGAGATGCTAAAGCTGCACTTCGTTGGATTGTTGCGAATTCAAATATTTATGAAATCGATACAGACTTAATAACTGTTGGAGGCGCCTCAGCGGGAGCCGTTACTGCTATTGCTTTAGGCATATCAAATCTTGAGTCTTTTAAAGACGAAATATCTGTAACAGATGACCCGACATTGTCCTCTACCAATTTAAATGAAGTATACGAGGTCAAAAGTATGGTGTATTTTTGGGGTTCGAATGTAAAATTGGAGCTTTACGAGGCGGTATATGGTTTCGACCAATATGATGTCCATGATCCTGAACTATTCATGGCTCATGGTACAAATGATCAAAATCCTGGTACCCCCTTTTCAGAGGCAACCGAATTGCAGGGAATTTATGATTCGTTGAGTATATACAATGCAATTGTGCCACTTGAAGGTAAGGGCCATGGAGCTTGGGACGCAAAAGTCGACGGGGAAGGATTGTTTGATTTGTCTTTCGATTTTATTGTTGACAGACAAAATCTAACGGTTGAATAGATATTTGTACTCGCCCACAAACTATCTGCATTAGAGGTCGTTGAGTAGACACTGTCTAGGATTACTTGAATGAAG
>JAOMVH010000016.1 GCA_028356795.1 Aliiglaciecola sp.
CCGGAACCTGGTCTTTCTTGGCTTTATCGATCAATCTGCGCAAAGAAAGATTTGCGTGTGGATCCGTTCCGCCATTTTTAGCAACAACGTATATCTCTTTTCCGTATTTGGAATAGACTTTGGTTTTCGCTCCGGCAGTTTTCGCCATTGCCACCTTGCGAACTTCAAACTTTCTTCCCATCTTAATTCTGCTCTTGTTTTTGGGTTAACGAATAGGTATCTGCTAATTGTACCTAGACTAGGTATCTTAGGGCAAATGCTCTGTGGCTAAATAGTCGTGGGACTGCATTTCTTTTAGCCTGCTTAAACAACGTCTAAACTCAAACTCCAATGTGCCTTTGGTATACAAAGACTCCATCGCTACCGCCGATGAAATAATCAATTTGACATTGCGCTCATAAAATTCATCAACCATGGCGATAAAACGCCTAGCGATATCATCTATGTCTTGCCCCATTTGTTCAACATTGGCTAGCAGAACCGTATGATAAAGACAACTGATCTCCATATAATCGGTTTGACTTCGCGGTCCATCGCACAACGCTCTAAATTCAAACATCACCACGCCATCGGCATCTTGGATGGAGGGGATCTTACGTCCTTCAATTTCAATATCGCGATTACATCCGCCAACTTCCGGCGCCAATTGGCCAAAATACTTGATCAGATTTTGCATCGCATTGTCATCCAATGGATGATGGTAAATCTCCGCTTGCTCTAGCGTTCTTAGTCGATAGTCAACACCAGAGTCAACGTTAACTACACGACAGTTCTGATTAATCAATTCTATCGCCGGCAAAAAACGAGCACGCTGTAGGCCGTTTCGATAAAGATCATCAGGCACAATGTTCGAGGTTGCCACTAAGCAGATCCCTCGTGCAAACAACTCTTCCATCAAGGTACCAAGAATCATGGCATCAGTGATATCAGAAACAAAAAACTCATCGAAACAAATCACTTTGGTTTCTTTGGCGAACTTATCTGCCACTATTTTGAGGGGATCAGATTCGCCGCCCAAGGATTTCATTTCATCATGCACGCGGTGCATAAACCGGTGGAAGTGTATGCGCATTTTGCGCTTAAAAGGCAAACACTCGTAGAAAGTGTCCACCAAATAGGTTTTGCCTCGGCCCACACCGCCCCAAAAATACAGTCCTTGAATACTGGGTTTATTCATCCCCTTACCGAATGCTCCGGCAAGCTTAACTCGCCAGGTCAGCTTTTTCTTTGGATGGGTTAATTCATCAAATAATCTTTGCAGCTCTTTAACGGCATTTTCCTGTGCAGAATCATGATGAAAATCAGGCTCAGCAAGGTCTTTTTGGTACTTTTCCCAGGGCGTTGTCATACTACTCCGCTAAAATATCGTTACAAAAATCGCAAAAGGTTTTGGTGAGATAACGTATACTTGCTATTGCGACTAACATATCTTACTTGATCAAAAAATAATTGGCCGCATAGTTTGCTAAGCGAGTATGATTAAGTAAAGCATTTATCAAATATTGGAGACATTATGGACTGGATAGTAGGTGTATTGCTATTGGTTGTTGGCATGATTTTAGGATTTTTCATCGCTAAATTTATATTGGAACAGAAACTAGCGGAACAAGAATCTAAATCAAGCGATAACACGTTAAAAGAAATGTTGGCTCAGCATGCGGCAGATCATTTAAGCCAGTCTAGGGAAATCGTTAGTTCACTTCAAACTCGTTGCGAAGACCTTTCAGAGCAGTTAGATGCGTATGAAAATGTATTAAATGCTAGCCAAGCTGATAATAGCGAGAACCTAACGTTTTTTGGTGAACATGCAACTGTGTTTATTCGACATCAGCAAGCTAAGCAAAAACGCAAACGTGAAACGCCTGAGTTTCAGCCCCGAGATTTCTCTGGCGAAAGTACTGGGCTGTTCACTGACGCAAAAACCAAGCAGCTGGCCGACAACGATTAGCCAAAACCAGTCGGCTCGTAGTATTAAATGAGTCGATATTAAAAAATCATTCTATGTGGTTTTTCTATTGTTTTTTGATGACATTGACCACATAGCTAAAAACACGGTTTTTCGAAACTCGTTTCAAGTAAAAAGGTAAATAGACTCTAATTAATCTGAACTTTGCACACCATTGTTAGGTCTTGATACCAACTATTGTAATTTTTAGGTAGGAATACTTTGGAGACAAAATCACGATGAAAAAAGCTGTAAATCGTTTATTGCTTACCACCTGCATATTAGCCGGCAGCCTATCGATTGGACTGACCGCTAACGCCGCTTTACCTTTCTTTTCCTCTGACAAAGACGAGCTGCCTTCTCTTGCTCCTATGCTCGAAGAAGCGACACCTGCGATTGTCAGTATCTCTGTAGAAGGAACCCAAGTCTCTCGGCAGCGAGTACCAGAAATGTTTCAACACTTTTTTGGAGCTCCCAATGAACAGGTGCAAGAACGCCCATTCCGTGGCTTAGGCTCAGGTGTCATTATTGATGCAAAAAACGGCTATGTAGTCACCAATAATCACGTGGTCGACAATGCCGATGAGATCACAGTAAAACTAACCGATGGCCGTGAATTGACAGCGAAGAAGCTCGGCGCTGACGAGCAAAGTGATATTGCATTGCTACAAATTGACTCTGAAAATTTGAAATCGGTTCCTTTGGCTAATTCTGACCAATTACGTGTAGGCGACTTTGTTGTGGCGATTGGTAATCCTTTTGGTCTTAGCCAAACAGTCACCTCGGGTATTGTAAGTGCACTGGGCCGCTCGGGTCTAAACATCGGGGGCCTTGAAGCATTCATACAAACAGACGCAGCAATCAACCGCGGTAACTCAGGTGGCGCACTAGTTAACCTACGTGGCGAATTAGTTGGCATCAACACTGCCATATTTGGTCCCAATGGTGGCAATGTGGGGATTGGCTTTGCCATTCCTAGCAACATGATGAAAAACCTGGTGGATCAAATCATCGAATTTGGTGAAGTACGTCGTGGTCTGCTTGGCATACTAGGACAAGACGTCGATGCCGGCCTTGCTGAAGCTATGAGTTTGGATGTGAGTAAAGGCGCATTTGTCAGTGAAGTAAGCCCAGACTCTGCCGCCGAAAAAGGCGGGATTGAATCAGGTGATATCATCACCCACATAAACGGCATTGCGGTTAACAGCTTCCAAGAGCTTCGTGCAAAAATTGGCAGCATGGGAGCAGGCTCTGAAGTTGAATTGACCTTGTTACGTAAAGGAAAATCAACCAAAGTAGATGTAACCCTGGGTGATGCAACTGGCACAGTTATCTCAGCTAGAGAGATTCACCCTGCGCTAGAAGGCGGAACGCTCTCCAATGGCCAAACTGAGCGAGGCAACCCCGGCATTGAAATAACCGATATTGATAGTCGTTCACCTGCTGCGCGAATCGGCTTACAAGACGGAGACGTGATTGTTGGCGTAAATCGAACTCGCGTTAACACAGTTGCTGAGCTAAGTCGCCAAATGGAAGGTGTTGAGGGTGTAATCGCACTCAATGTTCAGCGCGGAAAATCTTCTCTGTATTTAGTCATAAGATAACACTAAGTGGTGCTACCGACTTATTGAATTCATCAACAAGTCGGTAGTTAATTTTCCCTCTCCTAAATACAAAGTAGACGATTCTTTGGTGCAGACCGCTTTTCAGTGTTATTCTTAATAATCAGTTGTTTACTCTGCCCTAACTTGTGAAATTATCTTCTTTGCTACAATTTGTTGGAAAATCTATTGCGCTAGGTTTAATTATCTCTGCGCTTATCCTAGTGCTTGTGCCTGAACTACGCCATGGCAGCGGCTTATCATTCGATGTATTTGGCCGTTCAAATGGCTTACCTGAAAAAATCAGTTATTACGATGCCATAAGTCGCTCTGCGCCAGCGGTTGTGAATATTTATAGCAGTAGCACCGATATTGTCAGAAGACGACAAGTGAGCCGCACAAGTCTTGGTTCTGGCGTGATCATGAATCAAAGCGGTTATATTGTGACTTGTTGGCATGTTATTAAAGATGCCGAAAGCACGATAGTTGGTTTGCCAGACGGTAGAACCTTGGAAGGAAATCTGGTCGGTTACGATGAATTAACCGATTTAGCCGTGTTAAAAATTGAAGCTGATAATTTACACGTTATCCCGCAAACCGAACAACCTGAGGTGCGCGCAGGAGATGTGGTTCTAGCAATTGGCAACCCACTCAATATTGGTCAAACCATAACCCAAGGCATTGTTAGCCGTTCTGGACATACGGTTACCCTTAACTTCCGTGAACTAATACAAACCGATGCAGTATTACACCAAGGTAATTCCGGCGGAGCCTTGGTCGATAGCAATGGCACTCTCATTGGTATCAATAATGCGAATTTCAAGACCCTCGATGAACAACGCAGAGTGGTTGATGTCAATGGTATTTTCTTCGCTTTGCCCTACTCCCTTGCACGTCGTGTAATGGACGAAATCATCGAAAATGGCCGAGCAACCCATGGTCAGCTGGGCTTTTCAGGTGGCATAGACCCGAACATAGAAGGTGTTGTCATTACTGATGTGGTTAGTGGAGGACCATCGGACTTAGCTGGGCTGAAGCAATTTGATATCATTCTGTCTATGGATGGTGTTAGTTTGATTAGCCTAGATCAAACCTTTGATATGATCACCAAAAGCCGCCCTGGACAACAAATAGAGCTAAGTATTAGCCGAGGGGGTACTATCATCAACGTTAGCGTGACGGTTGGCGAAGCGACCCGATAAGGCGTCGCTGCTGAATTTATATTAACCCCAGCGGAGGGTTAAATTACTTTATGCGGACGATGTTTGCGCCAAGTTTGGTGAGTTTTTTCTCGATATTTTCGTAACCGCGATCCAAGTGGTAAATCCTATCAACAATAGTTTCCCCTTGGGCAACTAGCCCAGCAATAATAAGACTTGCAGAGGCCCGTAGGTCGGTTGCCATAACTTGCGCACCGGTCAGTTGCTCAACACCGTTGCACATCGCACTGTTGGTTTCCAATGAAATTTTGGCTCCCATACGCTGTAACTCAGGCACGTGCATAAAGCGGTTTTCAAAAATATTTTCCGTCACCACACCAGCTCCCTCTGCAACACTATTAAGTGCGACAAACTGAGCCTGCATATCAGTAGGAAAACCTGGATGTGGTGATGTTTTGATATTCACACTAGTGGGTCTCTTGCCCTTCATATCAAGAGTTATCCAGTCCTCTCCAGTGGTGATAGTGGCGCCCGCTTGGGTTAGTTTTGACAGCACAGCATCCAAGGTTTCTGGTGCCGCGTTTGTACAGGTTATCTTGCCACCTGTTACCGCAGCGGCTACCAGAAACGTACCGGTTTCGATTCTGTCCGGCAGCACGCGATAGTGGCAACCATGCAGTCGTTGAACGCCAGCAATTTTAATACTGTCGGTGCCTGCCCCTGAGACTTTAGCCCCCATGCGATTAAGGCAATTGGCTAGATCAACAATCTCAGGTTCTCGTGCGGCATTTTCTAGCACGGTTTGGCCGTCCGCCAATGCCGCAGCCATCATTAAGTTTTCTGTTGCCCCAACACTAACCATATCCATGAATATGTGTGCGCCTTTGAGGCGCCCGTCAACTGACGCTCTTACGTATCCAGCTTCAACCTCAATATTTGCGCCCATCTGTTTCAGTCCATCAAGATGCAAATTGACAGGTCTTGCGCCAATAGCACAGCCACCAGGCAAGGAGACATTTGCCTGTCCATATTTGGCTAATAACGGACCCAAAACCAAAATTGATGCCCGCATGGTTTTTACCAAGTCATAGGATGCCGTATAGTTATCCAGTCCACTTGGGTCTAATTCAAGAACATCGTTATCGGCACGTTTCGCTTTTATCCCCAAGTCAGACAGCAAGGCCACACTGGTATTAATGTCTCTTAGATGCGGAACATTGTCGAAATGGCATGTGGAGTCAGCAAGAATGCTCGCCATTAATATTGGAAGAGCGGCATTTTTAGCCCCGGATATAGCAACTTCGCCCTGCAAAGCAGGACTGGTATGAATAGAGAGTTTTTCCATTGGACTTTTGCTTTACTGGGGCATGTTGAACATACGTTCGCGCTGCCACTGTTTTTCAGAGAAGGTTTTAATGGAGATGGCGTGCATACTGCCGTCTGCGATTTTGTCTTTTAACGGCGCATAAATAAATTGCTGCTTTTTAACTCGGCTCATGTCATCGAACTTGTCACTTACCGCAATAATTTGAAAATGTGAGCCATCACTTGTGACGTGAACTTCTGCAAGTTCTAATTGATCTTTCAATAATGTTTCTATTTCTTGGTTGTCCATTGCTTTATGTACCCAAAATAAGGTGGAGAAGGGTTAACTCGCTATTGTATCGGTAAAAGTCCGTCGACGTTACTTAATTTAGCCAAGTTGATCAAACCAACGGGTAAATGATGCAATTTCAATTCAAGCTGCTGTTTCTGACATGCTTTGGTAAGATGCATCACCCACGCTAAGCCTGATGTGTCAACGTGAGTGATACCTGAAAAATCAACATTCAATGAACCATCAGTTTGTTTCAACTGTTGGATTATTTTTTGTTTGTCAGGCCAACCATTAGTGACGGTCTTCATATTCAAATCACCCGATAAACGATATTCTCCGACCTTATCTTCAGAAACAGTAAGTTGACTGTTCACTTATTCAGCCTCTTTCTTTTGCTTTAGCGCAATGGGTTTATCGATTTTATCACGCATCAAGCTAATCACTTTATCGATACCGTCTTGGCGAAGAATAGACTCAAATTCACTTTGTTTACTCGAAAGCATGCTGATGCCTTCTGCAACCATATCGTAAGCTTTCCACTGGTTGGTTTTTCTGTCTTTTCGCACTTTAAACGCAATCTTAATATCTGGGCGGCTATCATCTTTAACAATTGCTCGAACCGTGACATTTCTGTCGTCTTTTACATTTGACGCTGGTTCAAACTCAACGGTCTGATCATCGTAATATCCCATTGCAACAGCATAGGTTGTCACCAAGTACTCGCGAAATACCACGACAAACTCTTGGAGTTTTGTTTTTTCTGTGGTTCTAACATATTTGCCCAACACCTTAAATGCAGAGAATTTATAATCCACATAGGGAAGCAGTTCTTCCTTCATGATGTTTCGCAATACTTCTGGATTGTTCTTAATATTTTGTTTTTCATTCTTGATTCGGTCAAAAGTCAAGGTTGCGACACCCTGCACCATTGCATACGGGTCAGTTTCGTCAATTTGTTGAGCGAACGCGCCGCTATTGATACCAAAAGTCACTAACAACGTGACAGCGAAACGAATAAAAATTTGGTTTTTCATAATGTGTCCTAACTCAAGGAAAACTTAATCGTTGTCCCGACTAAATAAAAATTGTCCAATTAAATCTTCTAAAACTAATGCAGACTTAGTGTCAGCAATATAGTCACCCTCAGCGAGATTTTCGATATCATCGATAGAAAAGCCAGGCTGCAATCCAACATATTGCTCACCCAATAAACCTGAGGTTAAAATTGACACTGAACTCGTCTCGGGGAAGGCATTGTACTGTTTGACGATACTTAATGTCACCACAGGGGTAAAATCTTCAGGGTCGAGGTGAATGCTTTCAACTCGACCAATGGTTACACCACCAACTTTGACAGAAGAGCGAACTTTCAAACCACCAATGTTATCAAATTTAGCATACAGGTTGTAGGTCTCCCCTTGCCCAACCGAGCCTTTGCTGGCAACATTCATTGCAAGCATAAGAGTTGCAGCAATGGTTAATGCGACAAACAACCCGACCAAAATTTCACTTTTCCTTGATGTCATACTCTTATCCTCACTCAATTCCAAACATTATAGCGGTTAACACAAAATCTAATCCCAATACAGCCAACGACGAATAAACTACCGTCTGGGTGGTGGCGGCACTAATACCTTCTGATGTCGGTACTGAGTCGTAACCTTTGAATATTGCTATCCATGTCACGACAAAAGCAAACACAATACTTTTAATGACACCGTTCATGACATCTGCGTTCCATTCAACGGTCGACTGCATAATCGACCAATAACTTCCGGCATCAACGCCAAGCCACTCAACACCAACCAAATGGCCACCAAGAATTCCCACCGCACTGAAAATGACGGTCAACATTGGCATGGATAACAAACCGGCCCACAGTCTTGGTGCGACAATTCGGCGTAGTGGGTCAATCGCCATCATCTCGAGGCTACTTAACTGCTCGGTTGCCTTCATCAGCCCAATTTCGGCAGTCAGTGCTGAACCGGCTCTACCAGCAAATAAGAGCGCAGTAACGACCGGCCCTAATTCTCGCAATATCGATAAAGCCACCATGGGCCCTAAGCTTCCCTCTGCGCCATAGTCAACTAAAATAGTATACCCTTGAAGTGCCATCACCATGCCAATAAACAATCCCGACACCATAATGATCGATAAGGATTGCACACCAACGACGTACATTTGCTTAATCGTCAATGGCACATTCTTAAGTTGTGGCACCGCAATCAGAGATCCGGCCAGAACATATGAGGCTCGGCCGACGGCCGCAAATCGATCTAATGTCGACTTACCAAGATTTGCTAACCACTCCACTAATTTGCTCCCATAAATTCTTGTTCAAGTGTATTTGCTGGATAATGAAATGGTACAGGTCCATCGGCTTTACCTTGCAAGAATTGCTGGACTAGGTCAGAGTCGCTTTGACGTATTTGCTCTGGTGTACCTGCGCCTATGATGCGTTTATCAGCAAGAATATACACATAATCTGCAATGCTCATCACTTCAGTCACATCATGAGTGACCACAACACTAGTTAAATTAAGTGCGTTATTGAGCTCTTTGATAAGTTTGACCAACACACCCATTGAAATAGGATCTTGCCCTGCAAAGGGTTCGTCATACATGATAAGTTCTGGGTCAAGGGCGATTGCTCTTGCTAATGCTGCTCGTCTAGCCATTCCGCCAGACAGTTCACTTGGCATTAATTTAGACGCGCCGCGTAAACCAACAGCTTGCAACTTCATTAGTACAACGGTTTCTATTAATGCTTCAGATAATTGTGTATGTTCACGAAGTGGGTAAGCAATATTGTCAAACACACTCATTTCAGTAAACAAAGCGCCACTTTGGAACAACATACTCATCTGGCGACGCACCTTAAATAAACGACTACGGCTCATTGACGGGATAGATTCCTGCTTAAATTTGATATCTCCCGCGTCAGGACGCAATTGCCCACCGATCAACTTTAATAATGTCGTTTTACCTATCCCACTAGGTCCCATCACTGCCGTCGTTTTACCGGCTGGGATTTGTAAGGATATATTGTCGTAAATAACACGTTCACCTCGTTTGAAGGATAAACTCTCTATTTCGATCAAATTTTTCACTAGAAACTCCGAGTTACCTGTGGTGATAGACACGTGATATTCAATATTTGTTTCATTCGGCACGTCAATTTGCGGCCATTTTAGTTTTTTTCAAGGAAAAAAAGTACACAATTCTATGGATACAGATAATAACTTGGTACTTAGCCTTTCTAATAGGTTTATAAGGTAACAAATTATAAATGATTAAAACGTAAGATTTTGTATCTTGATTTTGACACAATTGATCACAATATCGTCATTAAAGTTATTTAATGATTAGTAGAATAGGAAAAGTCTCCGTATTTTGCGATAATCATTACATTGTCTATGGATTGAAGTTTTATAGTGATTGTTGAAGCACTTATCTTTATTTTGGGCCTCGCTGCCCTAAGCTGGAGTGCCGATCGTTTTGTTTTTGGTGCATCAGCACTGGCAACAAACATTGGTGTATCCTCTATGGTAATCGGTCTGACGATTGTCGCCATGGGATCTTCGGCACCTGAAATTGTCGTATCTGCGACAGCATCAATGAATAACAACCCCGATACCGCCGTTGGAAATGCCATAGGTTCGAATATTACCAACATTGCCTTGGTACTGGGATTAACCGCTCTTTTAAAACCGTTAACGGTATCCAGCTCCACGGTTAGAAGAGAAATGCCCGTATTGCTAAGCGTGTCTTTGCTCGCGGCCTTCTTTCTTGCTGACCGACAATTAGTTTTTTATGAAGGTATTATCTTAATTATCTTTTTCTTTGTGAGTATCGGCGGTCTTGCATGGATTTCAATGCATGCTGATAAGAGCGATCCTCTGCAAGCAGAAACCGAAGATGAAATACCTCATGGCGTGCCTATCTCAAGAGCAATTTTTTGGGTTATTGTCGGTTTAATTATGCTGCCGGTGAGTGCTCATTTTATGGTTGATTCTGCGGTTGAAATAGCACGTTATTTCGGCATGAGCGAATTAATGATTGGTTTGACAATCATTGCTCTGGGCACCAGTTTGCCAGAATTAGCAGCCAGCATTGCAGGTGTTCTCAAAGGTGAGGATGATTTGGCTTTGGGCAATATCATTGGTTCCAATATTTTCAACTTGCTTGCGGTATTGGCTATGCCAGGTCTTATCGCACCAGGTTTGATTGACGAAAACGTTGCCTCAAGAGACATTTTCGCCATGTTGATTGTGACAGTATTGCTATTGGTATTTAGTTTCAACTTACGCGGTACTCGCTTAATTAATCGCTGGGAAGGCGGTGCTTTAGTCGCTTGTTACATTGGCTATGGAGTATTTTTATTCTCATGAATCGAGTTGGCCATTGATGAAAAACACTTTTCAAGAGTCTGCATTAAAAGTCCTTGCGATTGAAGCTGAGGCTGTATTACAGCTAAAACAATACATAGACGACCAATTTGTCGCGGCTTGCGAGATGCTGCAACATTGCCAAGGCAAGGTGGTGGTCTGCGGAATGGGGAAATCGGGGCATATTGGCAATAAAATTGCCGCGACACTGTCGAGTACCGGCACCCCTGCGTTTTTTATGCATCCCGGTGAAGCCAACCATGGTGACCTGGGCATGATTTCCGAGCAAGATGTACTGTTAGCCATTTCAAACTCAGGTGAGACGGCAGAGCTTCTTAATTTAATTCCGGTTGTGAAACGATTAAATGTGCCCATCATTGCCATGACCAACAGTGTAAAAAGTAGTCTTGGTCGGCATTCTGATATTGTATTGTGTATCAAAGTTGAAAAAGAAGCCTGCTCGCTGGGATTAGCTCCCACAGCTAGTACCACAGCAACGCTGGCAATGGGTGATGCCCTCGCTGTTGCCCTGTTAGATGCAAACGGTTTTTCATCCGCGGACTTTGCCCTATCTCATCCTGGAGGCAGCCTTGGAAGACGTCTTTTGTTGACAGTTTCAGACATTATGCATCGAGGTGACGAACTTCCTCTTGTTACGCAAAGACACACGATTAGCCAAGCCCTATTTGAGATCACCAAGAAAGGGCTAGGCATGACAGGTATCGTTAATGATGGCGGCGAATTGGTCGGAATATTTACGGATGGTGACCTACGCAGAGTGTTAGACGATAGAATTGACATTCATACTTCACATGTCGGGCAAGTGATGACAACTGGAAGTGTTAGAGTGACACCTGAAATGCTTGCTGTCGAAGCGCTGAATAAGATGGAAGAGTACAAAATCAACTCTATGTTTGCTGTCGATCACAACAATATCCCTAAGGGAGCGCTAAATATGCATATGTTACTCAAAGCAGGAGTTGTCTAATGTCTGAAGTGCAGACGCTTTACGGTCCTTTAAATAGCAACATCATTTATAAATTTGGGAAAGCGAAACTATTGGCATTTGACGTAGATGGCGTGTTTTCTAACGGCAATATATTTATGGGGAACAACGGCGAAGAACTCAAAGCCTTCAACACCTTAGACGGCTACGGCATCAAGTCTATGTTGAGCATTGGTGTTCAGGTGGCGATTATCACTGGTAGAAACTCAAAAATTGTTGAGGACCGCATGTCTTCTTTAGGGGTATCTCTGATCATTCAGGGCCAAGAGGATAAGCGTGAAGCGGTTAAGAAACTCAAGGAACACTTTGGTCTTAAAAAAGAACAGGTGGTTTCCATGGGTGACGACATGCCAGATTTAGGCATGTTTATGGAAAGTAGTATGGGCGTGAGTGTTCCAAATGGGCATCCTTACGTTAAAAATCAAGCAGAATATGTAACCCGTACAAAAGGTGGAGAAGGCGCAGTTCGAGAGCTATGCGATTTAATTTTGTTAGCAAACAACAAACTGAATCAACTTTATGGAAGTAGTGTATGAATCGTATCACTATCAGTATCGGCGTACTTTTTATGTTGGTATTGTTAGTTTACATGCCAGGTTGGATCAATGACGATCCACAACAGACCACAACAAATGATGAAGAATCTTGGCGTCCAAATTATCAAGCGAGTAATATGCGCAGTACTCTGTATGATGATAAAGGTGAAATAAACCATCAAGTATTCGCCCTTAAAATGGAGCATTATCAGTTACTCGGGTTTACTATTTTCAGCCAACCCAAATATACTATTTATGTTTCAAATCAACAAAACCCTTGGCACGTTGAAGCCAGAGAAGGAACCTTGTACGAAGATAATCGCATTCAATTGGAAACTGATGTGGAAATTCGTAGTCTTAACGAGGAAGGGTTTGTGCAAACCATCAGAACTCAATTTATTGAAATAAATTTGGCTGATAAAACGATGATGTCAGACCAACCAGTACAAATTAATGGTAAAGACTTTGTAGTAATGAGCAATGGGTTTACCGCAGACTTAACGACCCAAGAATACGAGTTGAAAGATCATGTTCAAACGCAATATGCTCCGCGTTAGTAGTTTTTTAGCAGCCCTAATTATCGCTGCACCATCTTTAGCAGGTGAGGATGATTTTAATCTCCCCATAGAGGTCTATTCGTTATCTAACTTTTTCGATGGCAAAACTAAAACATCCATTTTCCGTAAAGATGTAAAAATCACCCAAGGAACCCTCGAAATTCTGGCAGATGAAGTAGAAGTCATCGCCGGCCTTGGAGATGGCAAAGAAGTGTTTATTGCTAGAGGAAATCCAGCTAAATATAGCCAAAAACTGGATGATGGTAGCAATATTAGTGCTGCAGCTAACGAAATTAAATATGAGGTATCGAAAAGAACCCTTACGCTAACCGGTGCAGCTGAATTGAACCAAGACAGTAGTTTAGTGAAAGGCGAATCCATTTTATTTAATATGGAATTAGAACAGTTAATTGCTGAAAGTAGTGATACGTCTCAAGGCGGTGTAACGGCAATCTTTCAGCCAGATAGTTTGCGCAAGCAGCAACAAGAAGACAAACCAGAAACTACCGAGAAGGAAGATAAACCTTAATGGCAACGCTTAAGGCCTCTAATCTCGCCAAGTCTTATAAATCGCGACAAGTCGTTCGCAACGTTAGCCTTGAAGTATCAACGGGGCAGATTGTTGGATTGCTGGGTCCTAATGGTGCGGGCAAAACCACGACATTTTACATGATCGTAGGCATTGTGCCTTTGGACAAAGGGGACATTTTCATTGACCAGTCCGAACTTACACTAGAACCCATGCATGTCAGGGCTCGCAAAGGAATTGGTTATCTACCGCAAGAATCTTCTATCTTCAGAAAACTTTCCGTCTATCAAAATATCATGGCCATTTTGCAGACCCGAAAAGAGTTAAGTGCTGATGATCGAGAACAGCAAGCAGACGCTTTATTGGATGAGTTTAATATTAATCATATCCGCAATAGCCTCGGCATGAGTTTGTCTGGTGGTGAGCGAAGACGAGTAGAAATAGCCAGAGCATTGGCAGCTAATCCCGAATTCATATTATTAGATGAACCATTTGCTGGTGTCGACCCGATTTCGGTTAACGACATAAAAAAAATAATTCAGCATCTTAGGGATCGGGGTATCGGGGTTTTGATTACTGACCACAATGTCCGTGAAACCCTTGATGTATGTGAAAAAGCGTACATTGTCAGCCATGGAGAATTAATCGCTTCTGGCACTGCGGATGAAGTATTAAACAATCAACAAGTAAGAGATGTATACCTTGGTGAGCAATTCAAGCTATAGTAAAGGTATCGTACATTAACCGTGAGAAAGTGGATCGGTGATCCATGACTAACTAAGTAAGAATACAAAACATCAATGAAACCCTCGTTACAACTAAAATTTAGCCAACAACTTACGATGACGCCGCAGCTGCAACAAGCGATTCGGCTTCTGCAGTTGTCCACGTTAGATTTGCAGCAGGAAATACAAGAGGCACTTGACTCTAACCCATTGCTTGAGATGGAAGATACGTCTGACCAACCAAGCAATGAATCGGCGCTTAAAGGGAACGAAGATAAATTCTCTGAAGATAGTGCTACAGCAAGTGCCGATTCGATTGATACTAATGAAGCAATGGAAAAAGGTGACTTGCCAGATGAGTTGCCAATTGACAGTACATGGGACGAATACATCAGCGCGTCATCGGCTCCAGCGCCAATGACCTCTGGCGGTGCCATTGATGATGACCAAGTGTTCCAGGGAGAGACCAGCGACAACATTCAAGACCACTTATTATGGCAAATGCGTTTAACGCCCTTTTCTGAGATTGATAATGCGATTGCCATTGCCATTATTGACTCAATTGATGAGTCAGGATATCTGACCATCAGCACGGAAGATATTCTAAACAGTTTAGATAATGAAGAAGTTGAAATTGACGAGGTTGAATGCGTGTTAAAACGGATTCAAATGTTCGACCCAATTGGTTCTGGCTCACGTACTCCTCAAGAATGTCTAATGGTGCAGTTAAACCAATTTTCTCCCGAAACGCCTTGGCTCGAAGAAGCTAAGCTTCTGATTTCAGAATATTCAGAACTACTTGGTAGCAAAGATTATCGTACCTTAATGCGCAAATCTCGTCTTAAGGAAGATGAGCTGCGTGAAGCCATGAGACTGATGCAAACACTCAACCCGCGTCCAGGCAGTGCATTGCTAATCAGTGAGCCCGAATACGTTATTCCAGACGTTTCTGTTATGAAAAAGAATGGAAGATGGCACGTAGAACTTAATCCTGATAGCTTGCCAAAGTTAAATGTCAATCAACAGTATGCAGCGATGAGTCGCAATGCAAAAAGCACCAGTGACGGTCAATTTATTCGATCACACATGCAAGAAGCCAAATGGTTTATAAAAAGTCTAGAGAGTCGAAACGACACCTTACTCAAAGTCGCTAACTGTATTGTTCAGCAACAACTTGGCTTTTTTGAGCACGGACCAGAGATGATGAAACCTATGGTGTTAAACGATGTTGCTGAAATGGTCGACATGCATGAGTCAACCATTTCTCGTGTGACCACACAAAAATATATGCACACACCCAGAGGCATATATGAACTTAAATACTTTTTCTCAAGTCACGTTGCAACCGATTCAGGTGGTGAGTGTTCATCAACCGCAATTCGAGCATTGATTAAAAAGCTAGTGGCTGCAGAATTACCCACTAAACCCTTTAGTGATAGCAAAATTGCTGAACTGCTGGCAGGCCAAGGTATTCAGGTCGCCCGCCGTACCATAGCAAAATACCGGGAGTCACTGAATATCCCACCGTCTAATCAACGCAAGAGCTTATTATAAGCTCATCAACAGAAGGAAGACGCATTATGCAAATTAACCTTACTGGCCATCATGTAGATATTACAGATTCTTTGCGAGACTACGTAGACACAAAATTTACCAAGTTAGAACGACATTTTGATCATATTAATAATGTGCATGTGATTTTAAATGTTGAAAAGCTCAATCAAAAAGCAGAAGCCACTGTGCACATGAGTGGCGGAGAAGTATTTGCCACCGCTGAGCACAATGATATGTATGCGGCAATAGATGGTTTAATCGACAAGTTGGACAGACAAGTGATTAAACACAAGGAAAAAATGAAACGCCATTAACTCAAATAAGATTTTTTAATGGAAATAAAAGATATTTTATCACCTGACTGCACCTCGTGTGCAGTTCAGGGAACAAGTAAAAAACGTATACTAGAAATTATAAGCCAGATTGCATCTGAACGTATGGATGATGTTGACCAGGCCACAGTCCTTGCCAGCTTAATGAATCGAGAAAAAATGGGAAGCACTGGTATCGGCAACGGAATCGCCTTGCCCCATGGACGACTTCAGGGTTTAGAAAAAGTGACTGCATTTCTTCTAACAAGCATTCCGCCCATCGATTTTGATGCCATAGACAATTGTCCGGTTGATATATTTTTTGCTATTTTTGTTCCTGAGGAAAAAGCAGAGGGGCATTTACAAACCCTAGCCACAATTGCTACTCGATTAAACGACAAAGAAGTGGTAAAAACTCTGCGCAAAGCATCTAGCAATATTGAACTATTTGAGGCCATAGTGTCATGAAGTTGATAATTATAAGTGGTCGCTCAGGATCAGGTAAATCGATTGCGCTTCGCGCTCTGGAAGACCTTGGATATTACTGTGTTGACAATATTCCTGTAAATTTATTGCCAACCTTGACGCACACGGTTGTGGACGAATATGACCAAGTCGCGGTAAGCATTGATGTTAGAAACCTCCCGAAAGAACCGGGTGAGCTTGTGGAGATCCTGGATTATTTGCCGTCGACATGGGATATGACCATTGTTTACCTCGATGCCAGTGATGACATGTTGGTTAAACGATTCAGTGAAACGAGAAGACTGCACCCCTTATCAAAGCAAAACAAATCTCTTTCTGATGCGATACAAGCTGAAGGCCAATTACTTGCGCCTATCGCTGAAAGAGCTGATTTATATTTAGATACAGATAAACTCTCGGTTCACCAACTTGCTGAACTGATTCGCGAACGCATACTCGGTAAAAAGAGTTCTAGACTCGTGTTGGTATTTGAATCCTTTGGGTTTAAGTATGGAATCCCCAAAGACGCTGATTACGTTTTCGACGCTCGTTTCTTACCTAATCCACATTGGGAGCCAGACCTAAAGCATCTGACGGGATTAGACTCACCAGTGGAAATATTTTTAGGCTCACAACCCATTGTGACAAAGTTTATTTGGCAAATTCAAAATCTAATTTCTACTTGGTTGCCTCATCTTGAACGTAATAATCGGAGCTACGTAACCATTGCTATCGGTTGCACTGGTGGGCAGCATCGTTCTGTTTATGTGTCAGAGTCACTTGCGAAAACGTTTGGTGATTCCCATCCAGACGTGCAAATCAGGCACCGCGAATTGAATCGATGAAAAAACTCGAAAAACAAATTCTAATTGTTAACAAACTTGGGTTACATGCCAGAGCGGCAACTGAATTAGTTAAAGTGGCAAATCAGTTTGACGCTCAGGTTACGTTACAACAAGGTGAAAAGTCGGCATCCGCTAATAGTGTGTTGGGCTTGATGATGTTAGAAAGCTCACAAGGTAAAACCGTCAACGTGATCAGTGAAGGCGATGATGCTGAAGCGGCATTAAAGGCGGTTGAGACCTTAATCGTGGATAAGTTTAACGAAGAAGAGTAATACCAATTCTCGCTAATATGTAATCACTCAGCGAGACAACAGGCCTGCTGTTTAGCCATTTTTTATAATTGACAATAAAATCCGCAGATAATTGCTGACCCAATTCGGTTAGTCCTCTAAACTACTATCACTATTGGTTTTTCTATCAGGCACACTCTTTATGCCAGAAGCACTTGAGGTAAAACACGCACAACGACAACTGCAAGCCATTAATCAGGCGTTAAGCAGTGGTCGGTTTATGCATGTTCATAAAGTGCTACACGAGATGCCCCCCTCTGACACAGCTCTATTGTTAGAATCATCCCCCAGCAAGACCCGTATGGAGCTGTGGGGAATGTTGGATGACGATCTTTATGGCGATGTACTAGAGGAACTTTCAGAAGACGTACGAAATGGCATTATCTCGCAAATGATGCCGGAAAAAGTCGTTGATGCCCTAGAAGACATGGAAATCGATGACTTAGCAGAAACGCTGAGCACGCTTCCCCAAGCGGTATCCCAAGACGTTTTAAAATCAATGGATGAACAAGACCGGCAACGTGCAGAGCAAGCACTGTCTTACGGAGAAGACACTGCTGGTTTTATAATGAATACCGATACCATTACCTTTCGTTCAGATGTGAATATCGAAGTCATCTTGCGTTATCTTAGGTTGCGAGCCGAAATTCCAGAGGGCACAGACACCTTTTATGTGGTAAGTCGCAATGATGTGTTAATTGGGACAATGCCTGTTACCAAACTTCTCACCGCCCCTCCAGAAATAACGGTAGAAGAACTAATGGATGAGGAGCCAGAAGCCATCCCTGTCGATATGCCTGAAAAGGAGGTAGCCAAGCTATTCGAACGCTATGACTGGCTGTCGGCACCGGTAGTCGACGCTGAGCATCAGCTTTTAGGGCGTATCACCATTGATGATGTGGTAGATATCATACGGGAAGATGCAGAGCACTCAATGATGAGTATGGCCGGCCTTGATGATGAAGAAGATACCTTTGCACCGGTAATGCAAAGTACCCAAAGGCGTTCAGTTTGGCTAGCAGTGAATCTGGTTACGGCGTTGTTAGCAGCAGCTGTGAGTGATTTGTTTGAAGCAACATTGAGCCAACTGGCCGTATTAGCGATCCTAAATACCATTGTGCCTAGCATGGGTGGTGTGGCGGGTAATCAAACCCTAACACTAGTAATACGGGGTATGGCATTGGGCCATGTCAATGAGGGCAACTCAAAGTGGCTGATTAGCAAGGAACTGGCGATTGGCTTTTTTAATGGGGCTATTTGGGCCATTTTGATTGCCTCAGTAATCGCCCTATGGAAACAAGATTGGATGCTAGGCGCGGTGATTGCCTTTGCGATGATGGTAAATATGATTGCAGCGGGACTTGCAGGCGCCACTTTGCCACTTATTATGAAACGACTTAAAATAGACCCAGCCCTAGCAGGAAGCGTTATTCTTACCACGATCACAGATGTTGTCGGTATTTTTGCGTTTCTTGGAACGGCAACACTGTTTCTTATCTAGAAGGACTTCTTATTTCTTCTTTCAAATTATTTATCGGTACTGCCCTAGCATTGCTCGCTTTTGCTGGCAACTCTGTATTGTGTCGTTACGCCTTGGCTGATACCCAAATTGACGCTGCCAGTTTCACACTGATTCGTTTGGTTTCCGGAGCGATAATTTTAGCTTTGATTGTGGGCGTCAATACAAACCTAGCGGGTATTAAAACGGCAGGTAATTGGCTCGGCGCAATCTCTTTGTTTATTTATGCTGCGAGTTTTTCGTTTGCCTATGTCGAGTTAGATACTGGTTTAGGTGCATTAATATTGTTTACCTGTGTTCAGCTCACCATGATTATTTATACACTCGCTCGTGGCAATCGCTTGTCGTGGATTGAATGGTTGGGTTTAGGTATGGCATTTTGCGGATTTGTATATTTGCTTTCCCCAGGCGAAGCTGCGCCTTCAACTTGGGGGGCAATGTTAATGTGTTGTGCTGGTATTGCGTGGGGAGCTTACACCATTAATGGTAAAGGCTCATCGACTCCTCTTTTAGATACCACCGGTAACTTTATCCGGGCCTCGGCCATATCGGTGTTGTTGATTCCTACCATTCTGATCCACTATCACATTGCGTGGCAAGGCGCTCTATTGGCTATTGCCTCAGGTGCTATCACATCGGGTATTGGCTATGCTATTTGGTATTTGGTATTACCAAGATTAACCTCCACGGTCGCCGCCGTATTGCAATTAACTGTGCCTGTGATTGCGGCTTTTGGAGGTTGGATCATGTTAGCAGAAAGCCCATCTGATCGATTGAACTTATCTGCGGTGCTCATTTTATTAGGCATCATCGTGGTCATTTACGCTAAGAAAGAACGCCGCAACAATAACTGACCCCAACGCAACATAACAAACATCGAAAAGCGTGATAACGACATTACATATAAAATGCTTGGTAGCTTTTAACCGGCAACGGTTGTTTAAATTTCGCGAGATAAGATTACTTCACCTGCGCCCTGGCTTGCCGTGCAAATATAAACATCTTCTTGATATCCCGTTTGTGCATGATATCGCTGGGCCAACAACGTTTTAGCCTGTTCCACTAAATCAGCTGGCAACAAAGCAACAACACATCCACCAAAGCCACCGCCAGTCATTCGCACGCCACCTCGCTCGCCTATTAATTCATTGAGAATAGAGACGATATAATCAATAGGTTTCACGGTGATTTCAAAATCATCGCGCATCGACACGTGAGAAGCAGCCATCAACTTCGATAAGCGCACATAGTCTGCCTGAGTCAGAGCTTGGGCCGCATCCAAAGTACGTTGATTTTCAGATACAATGTGATGAGCACGCCGATATACTACTTCTGACAAAAGGTGCTTATTTTGATTCAGTGACTCTAAACTCACATCACGCAATGCTTTAACGCCGAGTATGTTGGCCGCTTCCTCACACTGCTCTCGTCGCGTGTTGTATTCAGAATCCACCAAGCCACGTTTTACATTTGAGTTTATGATCATCACCGATAAATCGGTTGGCATGCTAATGAGATCTGATTTCAAGCTTCGACAATCAAGCAGCAATGCCTTGTTTTGTTCACCACATGCACTCACCATCTGGTCCATAATGCCACAGTTGCATCCTACAAATTGATTCTCAGCTTCTTGGCCATTTAATGCCACATCTTGCGCGCTTATAGGAAGTTGTCCCAATCTACGAAACATTTCTCCAACGGCCACTTCTAGTGAGGCAGAACTACTTAAACCAGCACCTTGGGGCACGTTGCCGGTTATGACCATATCCAAACCATCAAATTGCAATCCTTGCATCGCCAAATGTTTGGTCACGCCCCTGACGTAGTTGCTCCATAGCTGGTGCGGATGATGTGTAATATTTGCAGAGATCTGAAATTCATCCGTCTCATTGGCGTAGTCGGCCGCCACAACTCTGACGGTTTTATCTGTTCTAGGGGTGACAGCGATTAACGTTTGGTAGTCGATTGCACAAGGCAAAACGAAGCCATCGTTGTAATCAGTATGCTCTCCAATCAAGTTGACTCGACCTGGCGCTTGAAATACATGCTTGGGTTTTTGACCATAATGAGCGACGAAATTAGCTTCTAGCGAAGCAAGTATAGTTTGGTTAATCATCTTTTTCCTCGCTACTCGCTTTGTAATGAATTTCGCTTAAGGCTTGTAATTTTTGTGCCGCTTGTTCAGGTGTCAAATCTCGTTGCGGCTCCGCCATCATTTCATAACCTACCATAAATTTTCGAACTGATGCTGAACGTAAAAGTGGTGGATAAAAGTGACCATGCAACTGCCAATGCTGGCTATCGGAATTGTCATTTGGCGCGGCATGCCAACCCATAGAATAAGGAAACGAACAGTGGAATAAATTATCATAGCGAATGGTTAAGCTTTTTATAATATGCGCTAGACTGGACTTCTGAGGTGACGAAAGATCCGACATTCGCTGACATGCGAATTTTGGCAACAGCAGAGTCTCAAAGGGCCATGCAGCCCAATAAGGGACAACGGCAATCCAATCTGCATTTTCAACCACAGTGCGGCTGCCATCGGCAGATTCTCTTTGTGCATAATCGAGTAAAAGAGCTGATTTATGCTTCTCAAAGTAGTCTTTTTGATGGCGCCCCGCCTTTTCAACTTCAACAGGAATGAAGTTGTTGGCCCAAACCTGACCGTGAGGATGTGGATTGGAGCAACCCATTGCTGCACCTTTATTTTCAAATACTTGTACCCAGATGTAATCTTTGGCCAAATCTGTAACTTGATCGCACCAGGTTTCCACTACTTTAACCAATGAATTGTGGCTCAATTCCGGTAGTGACTTGCCGTGATCCGGAGAAAAACATATCACACGACTGGTACCGCGAGCAGACTCAAGGGTAAATAGGTCATCGTTAGTTTGTTCGCTCATTGGCGTATCTGTGGTTAGCGCAGCAAAGTCATTGGTGAAGACAAAAGTATCTTTGTAATCAGGGTTCACCTCGCCATTAATGCGAGTATTTCGCGCACACAAATAACACGTCGGATCATGCTCAATTGATGGTACTTCATCAGTGTCTTCAACCTGCCCTTGCCAAGGACGCTTCGCTCGGTGTGGCGATACTAACACCCATTCCCCAGTCAATGGATTCAAGCGGCGATGTGGGTGATCTAATGGTTCAAACGTTGACATATTCAATTCCAACAATAATAACAAGCATGGCTATCTAGGTGGGTCAGTCGATTATTCAATATCAGCCACACCCTATTAATACTATTATATTATTTATAATCTCAGTGTAAATAGTTTAATTAGATTAGTCTGGGTTTCTATATTTGACGAATTTTTCTAGCGACACTTTCGAAATCAATAACAATCGCGTAAACGATTTGTGAATGTGATCACCTCAATTTCTAACGATTTGATTAGGTTCCAATTCTAAAATCAGTGTCGGCTTTGCTAATGGAATTGGTATTACAACATGGTGAGGCACTAGTTTATAGAATAAGCTCAACAGTCGTATAACCAAGCTCTTTTAGCTCAACTATTGCTGGCACTACAAAGTGACAAAGCAATGGAACCCATTTCCCATTCTTGAGTTACTAACCTTAATTTTTCTATTCTCCGTTTTAGATACGTGTAGCACACTGGTGTAGGTACCTATATAAAATGCCAATTACCAACCTTGCGAATATACCGAAACTAACTCAATCACCAATAAAAATCAGAAGCTCCCGAGTCGGCCTCACGGGCATCCCACTCTTTTTTTAGCCCTTGAATTTCGTCGGCAATAGCTAAAAAACAGGATGCTAAGTGAGGGTCAAAGTGCTTTCCACTGCTTAGCTGGATTTCTTTTAAAGCATTCGCTATCGGCCAGGGTTCTTTGTAAGGACGACGCGTAGTCAGTGCATCAAATACATCTACAATGGCTATAATACGTGCACTTTCAGGAATATCGGTGCCTTTTAAACCATTCGGATAGCCGTTTCCATCCCACTTTTCATGATGGTGAAGGGCAATTTCTGCTGCCATTTGAAATAGCGGGGTTTTACTTTTTGACAAAATATTAAAACCCAATTGTGCATGAGTTTTCATAATAACCCACTCTTGTTCATCTAATTTTCCGGGCTTCTTAAGGATCTCATCAGGGATCCCTATCTTGCCTGTATCATGCATAGGCGCAGCAAACTCTAGCTGTTTGGCTCTCGATACGCTCCAGCCAGACTTTCGGGCAAGTGCACCAGCATAGGCTGCCATTCTCCATATATGCAAACCGGTATCAGTATCATTGTGATGACCCGCTTCACCTAACATATGAATAGCAGTTCTCTGACTCTCTGCTAATTCGGCTGTACGCTGTCGCAACTGGATTTGAAAGGCTTTATTCTGATCATAGAGAGCCAGATGTGTCGCCACTCGAGCTTGCACAATAGCGCCAGATATTGGTTTTGTAATGTAGTCAACTGCTCCAACATCAAAGCCTTTGGTTTCATCAAACACTTGTGACTTGGCAGTGACAAATATCACCGGAATATTCTCAGTTCTGGGATCAGCTTTGAGCTTAATACAGGTTTGATAACCGTCGAGTTCTGGCATCATAACGTCTAATAAGATGAGATCAGGCTTGATTCTTGGAGCAGCTTCCAATGCCTCCAGACCATTGCTGGCAAAAGAGATGTTGTATTTATCTTTAAGCACTTGTCGAAGTAACTGGAGGTTATTAGGTTCATCATCCACTATGAGAACACGCCAATTTTTTTCTTTTATCATGAACTAAACCTCTTCCTAAAGTTTATGCTTGAGTTCGTCTACCAAGCGAATTGCTAAGTTAAAATCAAAGTTTTTTATCGCTGTACCCAGTGCAATTAATTCCGTTCCTGATAGAGAACTGCTCAGCTCACTGAAAGCTATTTCTGCCATATCTGGATCATATTTTTCACAGGCTACTTTTAGTTGGTTGAGTTTTTCCAGCGTATTACTACTTCCCTCAACAGCAGACTCACTGCTTGGTTCTTTGCTTTGGGGAACAGGTAAATTGTGTATAGTATCCAATGTTTTTTGTAAACAGGTTTGCAAGCCATCGAGATCACTTTGGGGCCAACCTTTCCCACTTTCGATGATATCTTGCTCAAATATTTCACATATTGAAGTAAGTCGTTGGCAGCCTAAATTAGCAGCCACTCCTTTTAATTTGTGCAATTCATTCAATAATCCATCACTGTCTCTTGCACTGGCCAAAGCATCAAGTTGGTTTGCTAAAGATTGATTATTTTCAGCAAAATTGAATAGTGCTTTGTGATATCCTTGTTCGTCTTGCCAAGTCGCTAATCCAAACTGAATATCGATTAGCTGTGTGTTGTCCACACTCTGTGTTTTTTCGCCTTGGTATGCTGTCAACGTTGCGTTTGGCACCAAGTTAGTGATAACTGAAAATAATCTTTGGAAATCAATGGGCTTAGTTACAACATCGTCCATACCAGCTGCGATTATCGTTCGTGTTTCTTCCTCCAGCGCATTCGCTGTCATCGCTATAATTGGTACATCACAAATTGGTGCAGCAAGCTGACGAATAGCTTTTGTCGCTTCAATGCCCCCCATTATCGGCATGTTAATATCCATTAAAACAAGATCAAAAGGATGCTGCTGGACTAGTTCTAGTGCTTCATGCCCATTGCTTGCTTGGTAGACAGTATGACCTTGCTTTTCGAGTCTTATCTTGACTAATTTAACGTTTTCATTTGTATCATCAACCACCAAAATTGTTAAGTGATTGAGACTAGAGATGGTTTTACCATCAATGGCTTTTGAAATGACCATGGTTCCACAAGGCGGAAGTGATATGGTGAAATAAAAGCGACTCCCTACGTCTGGCTCAGATTCAATGAGTAATTCACCACCCATCAAACCAATGAGCTCAGCTGAAATTGTAGTACCTAAGCCAGAACCACCATAGCGCCTAGTGATGGACGCATCAACTTGGGTAAAGGGAGCCAATATATGTTGTATTTTATCTTCTGGAATACCAATGCCAGTGTCACAAACCGCAAAAGTAAAACTATCATTCACCCCTGATTCAACATTAATTTCAACTGTACCTTGCTGAGTGAACTTAATCGCATTACCCACTAAATTAATCAAAATTTGGCGCAACCTAAACTGATCGCCGCTATAGGCTCTAGAAAGATTAGCAGGCATAGTTAAGCGTAAATCAAGACGTTTTTCTGTTGCCTTGATGCCCATCAGTTCTTTGATTTCAGACAGTAATTCACTCAAGTCAAATGGGCTTTCATCAAGCTCAAGTTTTCCACTTTCTATTTTGCTTACATCAAGAATGTCATTAATTAGTCGCATCAAATATTGGGCTGAGTGATTGGCGATTTCTAGTTGCTGTCTGGAATCTGAGTCTAGCTTGCTACTCTCCAGAGCCAAATCCATAAAGCCGATGATAGAATTCATTGGTGTGCGGATCTCGTGGCTCATATTTGCTAAAAAATGGCTCTTGGCTATAGTGGCACGCTCAGCTTCAATTTTTGCTTGCTCAAGTCGCTCTTGCACCTCTTCCATGTCCGTTCGTAAGCTCCGCTCAACTAGAATCGCACTATGCAAGCCATATAGCATGGTATTAAAGCAGTCAATTAGAGCGCCAATCTCGTTTTCGTTAAGATAAGCTGGGATCTCTATTCCCGCATCATCACTCAATGAAATTGAGTTCACTTGCTTTGCAGCCTTAACGATAGGCCGGGTAATCAGTATTCTTATCACCTGAGCAGCGAGCAATGAAGAGCCAAAAATGACAGTTACGGACATGGTCACAAGAAACAGCGCTCGGTCTGCGGCCTCTGATGCCACCCACGCTCGATTTGGCTTGACCGTTAATTCACCTATTACATCGTCGTCGAATGGCGAAATGAGCTCTCTAGTGATGTCATCCAATCCGCCACCTGCCTGCTCCGTCTCTTTAAAGACAACAAAGCCGTCACTAACTTCATCTGCGTAGGCAAAAAAACGAACTGAATAGATGAGGTCTGTACTCAACAAACCATCAATTACATCATTTGCTACAGAGTCGTTTCCCGAAAAAGCGGCGGCAGAGGCACTGGCGTTTACGGCACTAATCAGATCGTTGGACATTGTCTTGCTATCTTTCACAGCTTCAGCTTGAGCAATAAAGTACACCGCAATGCTAAACAGAATTGAAAGTAACAGTGCGCCACCAGCAGTAACAAAGAAAATGAAATGAGAAAGTTGTCTTATCTTCATTGTTGTGAATCAATGGTAAAAACGACCTTTAAACCATGCTCCGCTATTTGTGATTGAAGGTGGCTTGGCAAGTAGGCGATGGCGCTAGATTCTTTGCCAACAAGTTGCAGAATTTGGTCACTTCCCGACATTGGTACTGGCGGACTTGCTTTACCTGAATACTGCAAACGCGCCCAATAGGCATCAATATCGGCGATGTTTTTCCCCGTTAAACTTTGATAAAAGCCAGCGCGAACATCAGAACCAATGGGAAAGTCCAATGCCCTTGCCCGTTCCCCCGAGGGTAAAAACTTGGCCCTCCCCAGGAATAAGCTCATTACCTGTTTGTGAGTAAGTGATGTAAGTGCTGATTCGTGATGGACAACCACCAGCCACTTTGATTCTGATGACATCGCTACAACAGCAATAAAATGAGTGGAAAACAACAGTAAAAGTCGCAAGATTAGACGCGAGATCATTGTCTAGAACACCCAATCAAAAGCAAACGAGCACCACGCTTGACTCTGATCCTTGAGGTAATTTCCATTGACACGATCTATCAGGGCGTTTGATCCGCCCTCAAACCAATAGTTCTCGCATTGTACTTTAACCGCTTTTTCACTGGCAAAATCCCAACGCACACCAAGAGTAAGGCTTGTTTGATTTTGTTTTAGCGCAGCTAAGCGGTTGTCAATCTCGTACTGAGTTGCAAACAGAACGGCTTGGATCAAAGGATCACTAGGTAAGTCGAGTTCTGAGACAGCTTGGTATTCAATAGAGCTGCCATCATTGGCATATCCCAAAACCGCATACCCCAACCATTCATCATAACGGCGACTTAATGAGAAATACCCACGCTGTCCCTGATAAGAGGCCCGATCGGAATCAACGTGACTAACCTCAGATTGCAACTTCCACGGCCCACTTTCCCATTTAGCGCCAAGACCGAAATGGCGTATTTGGTTTTTCCCTAGTAGTTGATCACTGATATTGACTAAATCAGGCCAGAGGCCAGAAAACAAATTAACAAGAAGGGAAAAGTCGTTGGCGAAATCCAGTTGCTGCTCAATTTCGAGCCAAGAGACCCCTCCATGCAACTGCCAATTGTTACTTGTCCAAGTGACGCCGGTTGTATAAATGGGTTCGATTTTAGTTGATTCCACGCCGCGTATTTCGCTTATGGGACCTAATTCTTGTGGAAATGAGTTAGTGTCTGTAGGGACGGATAACTGGAAACCTTCATCCATCTTACCCACCGATGCATGCCAGTACCAATCATGCTCAAAACCTCCCCAAGTCTTTGATATTTTTATGCCATCAAAAGAATCAGAAGGTAGCGCACCGTAAAACTCAACGGGAGGCCGAATCCAATCGTAGCTATATCCAACATTGCGATTTTCTGACATCAAAAACAGATCAAAAGGTTGTCTGCCCAAGGTTAACTGCCAGTTGGCAGTATTTGTGTAGCGTGCAAAGGCGATATTGATGTAATCAGAAAGCTCAGTGTCTATTTTTTGTTTTAAAACCGTTTGCAACACCACTTCCCAATGGTCGCTTAGCTCCCCCGTCACCTGTAAACCAATGCGAGAATCCAATAGAAAAGGATCATCGGCAACACGCACAGCATCTTGAGATATGTCGCGGCGAAAGAAAGTATCGTTGTATTTATCCGTTTGCGCGTACCCTAAGGTACCAAAGCCTCTAAAATTCCAGCGTTCTCCCATCAGACTATCTTGTTTCTTTAGTCCATTCTGATTGGCATACACATATGACAATGACACACCTACAATCAACACTGACATGAGAAAGTGCTTGCCTAACTTCACAAATAATTTCATCGACTGATGTCCTTGCTCAAGTCCTTTATCTATCTTGTCGCTGGGCGAAACACTGCCCAAGGAAGTGGATACTACCTATTGATAGAGTTATATACAGACTAGGCCAGTATTTAGATTTGTCTAGCACAATGAAGGCAATAAATTCTGGTCCAGTATGCGGGTGTTTGCATATAATTACTGAGATATAGACCAAGCTAGTTTGTGCCTAGAGTAAAGGTGCTTCACTGAGCTTGTGTGTTATCAAACTTAACCTGTGTGGACTTTATGAAGATGTTACGAGTTTTACTGCTAGTCCTGTCAACCATGGCTTTACCTTCCTGTTCCTTTGAAGGCAGTGACAATAACCCACCGCCACGCACTGTAAAGTTTGCAACTTTCAATGTTTCTTTTGCACACGACGGCGATCCAACCGAGAGCTTTGCACCGTGGATCAAATATATGAATATGCCATTTAGCCAGCAAGAATCCCTTATTCAAGAATGGAAATCGGGCAGTCAAGGCGGTGCTGAGCGCAAACTTGCCGAGCGAGTCATGCAAATTCGTAATGTCGCAGCCATTATTCAAGTAGTGCGCCCCGATGTCCTGTTACTCAATGAGTTCAACAATGATGGTTATGGTAAAAATGACCAGGCATTACAAGGCTTTCAGAAAAACTATTTGGCAATTGCTCAAAGCATGAACAGTGTTGACGGGGGAGACTTACTCGATCCGATAATTTATCCCTACATGCAAAATTACGCAACCAACACTGGCCTGCCAAGTGGTATGGATTTAGCCAATAATGGCTATGACCAAAAGGATCCCAATGACGCATACGGGTTTGGTTTCTACCATGGGCACTACGCATTTGCTTTGCTGTCTAGGTACAAAATAGATGCTGAAAACACCCGTACTTTCCAAACATTTAAACGAAAAGATTTACCGAATGCAGTTATGCCTACGATCAATGTGTGCACGGATGAAAAACCGCTACCCAAAGCAATGACATGTGGTGACAACTGGTTTAATGACGAAGAGTGGCAGCAGCTTAGGCTATCGTCCAAAAACCATGTTGATGCGCCCATTATAATTCCTGGTTCGCCAGGAGCCTCCCCCATTCATGTATTGCTAGCTCACCCAACGCCTGCGGCATTTGATACCTTTAGTGACAACAACAAGTATCGCAACAGTGACGAAAATGCATTCTGGCTACACTATATCAATGGTCATAAAGGTATATATGACGACAAGGGTGTTTATGGCGGCTTCAGCGGAGAAAGCTTTGTTATCATGGGCGACCTAAATGCAGACACCGTCTGGGGGACAACCACAGATGCGCGTTTTAACGGAATACAACATCTAATGAGTCATCCACGAGTAAATCAATCTGTTGTGCGGATCGATGGTAAATATTCACCGACTTCAAGTGGCGCAGCCATAGAACCTAATCGACGTAACCACCCTCATCCGAACATCCGTACTGCAACCTTTGGCAGTCGCGCTGATTATAGTGTGCCTTCAGCCGATCTAAAGGTGATTGAGTCAGGAGTATACTGGCAAGCAGAGGGGGAACCTGGTCGACTACTGTTTAATGATTCACGCATTGGCTCTCGCGGCACAGATAAGCAAGTTTCATCCGACCATCGTCTGGTTTGGGTAACCATTGAGCTTTAA